>NZ_CAINTR010000200.1 GCF_903853455.1 uncultured Magnetospirillum sp. | reverse complement strand
GGTGCTCGGCCGCCGCGGCGGCGCGTTCGGCGGCGTGCTTCCTGATATCGTCCCATACATCGGTGGCGGCGGCCTTGGCGGTGGCGACGGCGTGATTGATGGGGGCGGCGATGGCCGCGCCCAGGTCGGCCGCCGCCGATTTGACCTTGCCGAACAGGGCGCCAACCGCGTCGTAAACCTTCTGGAGGCCGGCGATGATGGCGTCGATGGCATCCTTGAGCCAGCCGGTCATCGACTCGTAGGTGGACTGGGCGATCCCGGCGATGCGGTCGAACACGCTGGTGATAAAGGACCAGATGCCGCCATAGATGCCGGCGTAGAAGTCGTAAATGGCGGTGGCGACAGTGGTGAGCGCCGCCACGGTGGTGGTGGCGATGGAAACCACCGCGTCCCACAGCGCCAGGGCGCCGTCCTTGATGGTGTCCCAGACCCCGCCGATCCAATTGCCGACGCTGGCGGTGGTGCCGCCGATCTCGACCATCTTGTCCTGGAACAGGTAGAGCGCGGTGCCGGCGGCGAGGATGGCCACTGCGATGGCCCCGAAGGGATTGGCCATCACCGCCACGGTGAAGGCTTCGACCGCCGAGGTCAGTCCGGCGAACACCCCCATGCCGGTGAGGCCGGCCATGGTGGTGACCGCCTGCATGGTACGGATCGCCACCGTCACGCCCTCGATGGCCATGGGGACCAGTTTGACCGCGCCAAGGAAGCCGACCACACCGGCGGTCAGGGTTGGCAGCACCGGGATCAGGCGTTCGAGCGCCGGGGCGATCTTCTCCATGGCGTCGAATTTCCAGGCGTTCATGGACGCCTGCATCTTCATCCACGACTGCTCCAGATGAAGCGCCGCTTCGGCCTGCCGGTCGGTCATGCGCCCCTGGAGATTGCCCTTTTCCGCCAGTTGCTCCAGCAGCGGGATCATCTTCGAGCCGGTCTTGCCGAACAGTTCCTGGGCCAGCGCCGTCCTGGCGGCCCCCGATTCCATGGCCTCGAAGCGCTTGGCGACATCCATCAGCACCGATTCGGTGTCGCGCAGCCGGCCGTTGCCCTCCAGCACCTTGACGCCCAGCTTCTCGAACGAGGACTGGGCCTGGGCGCTGCCGCCCTGGGCCTGCCACCTGGCCTTGTCGAGTTTCGAGGTCCTCTGGGCGGCCTCGTGGAGATCAACCCCGGCCAGCTTGGCGGCGCCCTTCATCGCCGACAGCGCCGATACCGAGACGCCGGTCTGCTCGGAGAGATGCTTCATCTCGGCGGCGGTCTCGATCGAGCCCTTGACCATCTCGACGAAGGCGCCGGCTCCCGCCACCACGCCAAGCGCGCCGAGCGATGTGCCGAGCGCCCCCAACGCACCTTCCAGCAACTTGGCATGGGCCTCTGCCGACTTCATGGCCGCCCCCACCTTGTCCATGGAGGTTTCGGCCAGGTAGGCCGCCTTGCTCATCGCCGATTCGAACTTGGCGATGTTGGCGGAGAGGTCGATGTTGAGTTCGCCGAGGGCGCCGGCCATGGCTTACTCCTGGATGCGTTCGGCGCAGGCGCGGAGATACAGCGCCAAGCGCCATTCGGGCACGGTGAGGCCGTTCACGGTTTCCGATTCAGGTGCAGCCTCCGCCTCGGACCGGCTGAACAGCAGGAACTCCCCGGCCTCGAATGGATGCCCACGCACCTTGTCGTTGCGGTTGATGTTGGCGAGCAGGGCACGGGTCTGGGCCTGGATGACGTCCAGCAAGGGGGTGCCGAAAGGTTCGACGGCGAAAAAGCGCTGCCAGTCGAGCCATTCTGATGCGGATAGTGCGGCCTCCAGTTCGGCGACCGTGCGACCCATGGCGAGCGCCAGGCGGTGTTTTGCCCGGCGCTCGGGGGTTAGTTTCCCAAGTCGGCTCCGTAGCCGTTGACCTTGAGCACGGCGGCGGCCAGTTTCTCCACCGCCGAGTTGCCGACCTCGGCAAAACGGTCGATGTCGGCCTCGACGAACACCCGGGCACCGTCCTTGTGGACCGAGCGGACCACCAGGCCGAGGCCGAAGATCTTGCTGCGCCGGGCGGTGTCGGATTCGGTTTCGATCCTTTTCCGGATCAGGGCGACGTCGGCCTCCTTCAACTCCATCACCTGCACCTCGCCGACG
>NZ_CAINTR010000199.1 GCF_903853455.1 uncultured Magnetospirillum sp. | reverse complement strand
GGAGGTGATGACACCCCTGCCGGGGGCCAATGACAACACCGGCCTGGCCGATGACAAGGCCGCCGCATGAGTGCCCACGAACGGCTGGAGCGGGAGATGGCCATCGCCGAGGGCCGGGCTTGGTTAGAAACCAGGCCCGCGGCTTTCATGGCGGCGGATCGGGTGGCCGGTGCGTTCTACTACCCCGGCGCCCACATGGACGGGGCTGGCTATGGCGACATCCTGATGGCGATCCGAGAGCCCGACAATCCCCACGACGAGAACGCCATCGCCCTGTGCTCTGCACTGGCCCAGGTCGGGCACGTCCCGTCCATCGCCGCCGCCATGCTGGCGCCGGCGATGGATTCCGGGCACGCCCTGTGGGCGCGGATCGTCCGGGAGGTTACGACGGACCAACCCAGCACGGTGCTGGTGGAAATGTTCGGTCCGGCGGTGGAGGCCGGCAAAGCCGACAGCGAGGAGTTCGGATGGGACGACGACACGGATGATATTCCGTTCTGATTCCCTTGCACTCGAGCGTTACCGTCGGAAACGACCTCGGGCTGGAATCAGGGTGACATCACGCAAATTGGCGTTGTTTAATAGAACAAACCATGGTGGCATTGAGCGCCAGCAGGTTGGTCTGCGCCGCGATGTCACTGATCAACTGAACGATTTCGCCGATGGCCTGGACCGCCTGCGACAATTCGCGCATATGAGCCGCCGTGGCATTCACATCGTCCACCGCCTGGCGGGAGATCGCGGTGGAATGCCCCACCTGCTGAGCGATTTCATTGACCGAAGCGGCCAGTTGCCGCGTCGCCGCAGAGACGACCGAGGCGCGTTCATTGGTGTTGTGCGCCGCATCGCCCATGGAGATCGATCGTCCTCCACCTTGTTCGGAGTACTCGGCCATGGAATTGGCGGTTCGCCCGATCGCCGTGGACGAGGACGCGACTTCTTCCACCCGGGCTTTGACGGTGGCCTCGAAATGGTCGGCCAGAATCCGCAGGGAGCGAACCTTGTCCTCGGCGGTGGAACGCTCCAAGGCAAGGCGCTCCCCCTCCAGCAGGTGGACGCGACTAAAGGCATCCCTGGCTTGGGCAATGCCGCGGGCAACGACGCCCAGTTGATCGATACGATGGGTATCGGGCACCACCAACGCCTCGAGTTTGGCGGGATCGCCCGCGTCGGCGATGATACTCGCGACCGTCTTGCCCTGGCGTGCGATGGCGCAGGCCAAGCGGTACAGCAGAGTCCCCAGCACCGCTCCGCCGAGACAGGCGATGACGAGAACCGCGATCGAGCCGTTGACCCTGCTCTGGTGCTTGAATTCGACCATCTCGCCACGAGAGGCCTGGATCTGGTCGATGGTCGAGTCGACAACCCCTTTGACCTTGGAGAAGGCCATGCGCTTGTCGGCCAGATCGCTGCGGCGACGGTCAAAGGCCGTGGTTCGGTCTTGGTAGCTGGACCGCAGGCTTTCGGCGGCGACGCCCGGATCGGCGAAGGTGAATGCGCTGGCCTTCACCCCTTTGAAGTGCCCCTCATTGTCGTGCATGCCCCGGTAGATCCAGACCACGCCCTTGGCCTCGTCCGGGAAGACGAAAAGCGATCCGAGCTTGTCGATGCCCCCTCGGATTCGACGGTCGGAAATGTGGCTGCGAAAGTCGTCCTCGGCATAGGTTTCATCCCGCCGCTCCGACCCTTTGGCGGCGGCTTCCGCCAGCAGGGCGTCACCCGCCGAGGCCTCTTCGCGAGCGATGGATTGTTCTTCGGCGTCGAACCCGGAATCCCCCATATGCTGAATGTCGGGAATGATCCGACCGAAAATGATGTTCTCGTAGCTCGCCTCTATCGCACCGATTGTATAGTCGGCAATGGCGAAGGAGGCGCCAACCGTCAGCCCGAGCCCAACCGCCAGCGTCGCGATCAGCTCACGCGCAATGCTGCTGCGAATCAAAGTAAGCATATTCCCCACTCCCAAGGTAACGCGCCCGCCCTGTCTGTAACAAAAGTGTCACAAAACTGAAATAAAGCTACCTGCGCAGTGTTGGCTCACTACGATTTCTTCTGTTGGGTACTCCGATACCGACGACGATGATAGCTCACAATATTAAACCGGCAATATCTAGCTTGTGAACTTGCGCAAACGCCCCCACCAGGGGCCACGACACCGGCAACCATTCCCGACGAACGCAGCGGGTTCGATCCGGGAAAAAACAATCCCGCTATTTGAACCCAAACGATTGGGATATGCTGAATGAAGCAGGGTCGTCTCCGCTGGGGCCTGACGACAAGGGCCTGCATCCATGTCTGAATTCGAGGAGGGGGAGGACGCCCATGTTGGCTCGGTTATCCATCGCCAAGCGCTTGCTCGTCGGATTCGGTCTGTTGACCGTCCTGATCGCCGGCCTGACCGGCTACGCCATCGTCAGCGGCAATCAGGTCGGCGCAGCGTTTGAACTGGCGCAGCGCGCCAGCGACAACCAGACCAAAGTGGTCAGCGTCCTCCGGCATCTCTATGAGACCCGCTTCAACATGTGGGTCTATTTCGGCACGACACAGACGGAACGCCATGTGCGGGCGGTGCAACTGGCCGATCTGCTGAAGTCCGACATCGACGGCCTCGCCTCCACCACCTTCGACCCCGAGCCCCGGGCGCTGGTCGAGGAATTGGGCAAGCTGGTCGGCGATTACCGCGAGCTGGTGATCGGCTTGCGGCGGATTTACGAGCAAACCCACTCATTCGACTCGCCCGAGGCCATGCAGTCCAAGCAGAGCGCCGGCAAGGCCAGCGCCCGTATCGACGAAATATGCGAGAAGCTATCCAACAGCTACCGGTCGTCCAAGGAAACCCGGGTGGCCGCCGCCGGCGACTTGATCGCCGCCAGCAACCGAACCCTGGGCGTCGTCGGCGTTTTATGCGTGGTCCTGGGGATCGCCCTTTCGACCTTGATCGCTCGCAGCATCAGCCAGCCGCTGCGCCGCCTTGGCGAGGATGTGGAGGCCTTGGCCGGCGGCAACACCGCCGTCACCATCGGCAGCGCCGGTCGGCACGACGAGTTGGGGCCGGTGGCCGCCGCCCTGGAAGGCTGGCGCCGGGGCATGATCGAAGCGCGACGCCGCCAGGACGACGAAATGCGGGACATCGCCCGCCGCGACGAACGCCAGCGCGTCATCGATGAAAATACGCGAAAATTCGACGACGCCATTGTCGCCATGCTTGGACGCATCAAGACGACGGTCGGCAACCTGCACCACTCCGCCGACGCGCTGTCGGCCAATGCCGAACGCACCCGCGACCAAAGCGCCGAAGCCGCCGAAGCCACCCAAAGGGCGGACACCAATGTCGGCACCGTGGCGGCGGCGACCGTGGAGTTGTCCTCGTCGATCCAGGAAATTTCACGCCAGGTGCAGCAATCGACGCAGATCGTCGACGCAGCCGCCCTGGAGGCTGACGCGGCGAACAAGAACATCGCCGGTCTGACCGGGGCGGTCGACAAGATCGGCGAAGTCGTCACTCTCATCAACGACATCGCCGGGCAGACCAACCTGCTGGCATTGAACGCCACCATCGAGGCGGCACGGGCCGGGGAAGCCGGCAAGGGCTTCGCCGTGGTGGCCAACGAGGTCAAGCATTTGGCCACCCAGACCGGGCGCGCCACCGGCGAAATCGGCCAGCAGATCGGCACGGTGCAGCAGGAGACCCAATCCACGGTGGGGGCTCTCGGCGGCATCGCCAGCACCATTTCCCGCATCAACGAACTCTCGACGGCCATTGCCGGCGCTGTCGAGGAACAGGGAGCCGCCACGGCTGAAATTGCCCGCAATATCGAGGAAGCCACCCAAGGGACGCGCAGCGTCGCCGGCAGCATCGCGAACGTGGCGCAATCCGCCACCGAAACCGGTCTGATGGCACGGGAGGTGTTCGCCTCGGCCAACACCCTGCTGGACGAAAGCGCCAAGTTGGAAAGCGAAGTGAAGGACTTTCTGGACCGCGTGCGGCAGGCATAGGATTTTCGCGGTGCGTCGCTTCGGTTGATCCTCCGTCTCCTTGCGGCTACCCTCGCCGTCCCTCCAGCACAGAGGATGCGATGACCGAGCCGTGCAGGGTCCACTCGTTGGCCGAAGCGCGCGCCGTGGTGACGGCGGCGAAGGCCAATGGCGAAACGGCGATGCTGGAAAGCCCGCCCGCCGCCGCCGGCTATCAGGGCATTGGCTGGTGGCGGGCGTTGGTGGCGGCGCTGGTGGAGGAGTTTCCCGACCAAGCCATCGACGCGGTGCTGGATTGCGGCAGCGCCCCCGGTCATGCCCTGGAGGCGCTGCGGGCCGACGTCAAGACGGTGCGGCTCGACGCCGACGCCGAGACCTTGGCCGCCCTGGATCAGATCGCGGCGGCGCTGGGAGGGGTGGTTCTGCGAAAAAAGCCCTCCTTCCGGCAGGAGGCTTGACCGGAAGGAGGGGCTGGCAAACGGTTCTCTACTTGCTGGTGGTCGTCGGAGCGGTGGCAGCGGCGGCCGGAGCGGCGGCGACCTGCTTGGCCTTATGGACCTTGGCAACCTTGGTCTTGGTGTTGGCCGTGGTGGCGGCAGCGGCCTTGGCGGGCTCGGCCTTCACCACAGCGGCCGGAGCGGTCGAACCGCTGGCCTGGTTCACGGCGCCGACCACGGCGGGAGCGGCGACGGTGTTGGCCGCCGGAGCGCTTTCGGCCAGCGCCGCGAAGGGCAGGAACGAAGCGGCGACAAGGGCGGCGGCGAGGAAGCGGGGTGCGCGCATGGAAGTGATCCTTCTGACTTGTATCTCGTCCCGAAGATCGGTGCGGCTGGTTGGGTTGGAAGCCGTGCGCCGTTCGGTAAGGGCTAATGTCGCCCTGCGGCATGGCGGCAATAAGGTCGAATTGTGATCCTTTCAAGGCAGAAGACGGATGCCTTATTGCACCGGACCCGGCATCATGGTTCAACATCCCCGTCCCCAGCCCGCAGATCGTGAGGCCCACCATTTCCCGCCAATCCAGCCGCCTGTATCTCATCACCCCGCCGGTCATCGAGTCGCCGCTCCAATGGGTCGAGACCCTCAATGCCGCCCTTGATGGCGGCGACGTGGCCTGTCTTCAGATCCGCCTGAAGGGGCTGGACGACGATGCCCTGGCCCGTGTCATCGACGTCCTGCGGCCGCCGGCCCAGCGGCGCGGCGTGGCCGTGCTGCTGAACGACCGCCCCGACCTCGCCTTCGAGACCGGCTGCGACGGCGTCCATATCGGCCAGGATGACGGCAGCTACGCCGCCGCCCGCCAGGCGGTGGGAGCCAACGGCATCGTCGGCGTCACCTGTCACGATTCCCGCCACCTCGCCATGGAAGCCGGCGAAATGGGGGCCGACTACGTGGCCTTCGGCGCCTTCTTCCCCACCGAGACCAAGGACGCCCAGTTCCACGCCGATCTGGACCTGCTGTACTGGTGGACCGAATTGTTCACCATCCCCTGCGTCGCCATCGGCGGCATCACGGTAGACAATTGCCGGCCGCTGGTGGAAGCCGGCGCCGATTTCCTGGCGGTGTCCGGTGGGGTGTGGAACCACAAGCAGGGGCCGGCGGCGGCGGTCGCGGAGTTCAACCGGATTCTGGCCGGAGGCTGAGATGCGTCGAGTCTGCGTCTTCTGCGGCTCCAGCTTCGGCACCAAGCCGGACTATGCCGCCTCGGCCGAGGCCCTGGGGCGCCTGATCGCCCAGAGCGGCCTGGGGCTGGTCTATGGCGGCGGCAATGTGGGGCTGATGGGAGTGGTCGCCGACGCCGCCCTGGCGGCCGGCGGCGAAGTCATCGGCATCATTCCCGAAGCGATGATGAAATGGGAGGTCGGCCATCTCGACCTCACCGAGTTGCGGGTCGTCGCCACCATGCACGAGCGCAAGGCCGCCATGGCGGAACTGGCTGACGGCTTCATCGCCCTTGCCGGCGGCATCGGCACCATGGAGGAGCTGTTCGAGGTGTGGACCTGGGGCCAGCTCGGCCTGCACGACAAGCCGCTGGGCTTCCTCGACGTCGCCGGCTATTACGGCCACCTCCACGCCTTTCTCGACCACATGACGGCGGAGGGATTCCTCAAACCCCGCCACCGCGACATGGTGATGGTGGAAAGCGATCCCGAGACCCTGCTGACCCGCATGGGCGCCTATGCGCCGCCCGCCACCATCCAGGTGATCGACCGCCGCACCACCTGATGCGCGGAAGCGCTCGAACGGCTTGACACACCTGCGGGCTCGCCATATAAAGCGGCCCTTCGACCGAGAGATGGGCGATGAGCCCAGCGGGACGGATCTCCGGACAAATGCCGGATCTATCCCCGCAAACCCGTCGGGTAACCGGCGGCTGAAGATGTAGATGGGCGATTAGCTCAGCGGGAGAGCACTCCCTTCACACGGGAGTGCTCAATCAAGGCTGGGCGCGGTGTTCCGGGGTTAGTTTCAGGACAGATTTCCGAACAAGTGTCGGAAATGTCCTAGTAAGAAAATCAGGTATCTGCTATGCAGACACCTACCGAGAGTAGAGAAATGGGCGTTTAGCTCAGCGGGAGAGCACGTCCTTCACACGGACGGGGTCGTAGGTTCAATCCCTACAACGCCCACCATTTCTCTGATTTTCAACGATTTTTCCTCAAAATTGTCCTAAAATTCGGCGAAACTTGTCCTGAAATCCGCTATCCCCCTGGCGGCACGAACGCCACCGCGATGTCCTTGTCCGTGACGGCGCCCGCGTCAATCAGCGCACGCCCCCATGCCCGATAAGTTGCCATCAATGACTTGATGGCCTCCGCCTCAATTGCCGCCATGCGCTCATCTGGCTCGACCGCCCGCATTGCCTGCCGCTGGCGATCACGAATGCGGCGCCGTTCTTCGGCGAATCCGTCGTCTCCAGCGCCAACGACGCTGAACCAAAATGCCGCCAGCGGCCTGTCGAGAAGGAGGCGCGACCGCTCGGGCGGACGCAGTGTCCCCTGCGGGCGCCCGGCACCGTTGGACATCAGCATCATGATGAGCCGCGCCATTCGGCGGTCATCGTCCGCCCCACGCCGTCGGCGGCATTCCGCCTGCCACACTTCGTGCGAACCCCATTCGGCCAGGATGTCTGGCCAGAGGCATTGCGCCTCCCATTCCGCCGCCTGCGACTGCCCCTCGCGGATGGCGGCTCGAAACACCGGGGTGGCCAGGATGTCGGCGGTGGTCACCGGGGCGCGTACGTCCATGTCGGCACCTCCTCGACAGCGGGGGACGGCGGCGGCGGGCCGGCCTCGGCGGCAGGTTGCGGATTCAGACGACGGGCGATGTGAGTTGGCATCGGCCCCAAGGCCGCGACGGCCGCGGGAATGGATGGGCGCGGTTCATCCGCCGCCGTCACTGCGGCGATGTTGTCGCCTTCGGCATCAGCATCCTGCGCGGCGCGATAGGCCGGATACTGACTGAGACACCAATCGGTGATTCTTTGCGCATCTGCCGCGGCGGCGAAAATAGCACGGCGATCCCGGCGCAACACTGCCAGCCACGAGTCGATATAGCTCGCGTGCTGGGGGATGTCGGCGGGGATGGATAGCTCGGTGGCCAGCATGGCGCTGGCAATTTCCGCCCTTAGTTCCTCCATCGCGTAAGCCTGCGAGCCGTAGCGGCCCCGCAGATCGCGGGCGAGACGACTGGGGTGACCCGTGGCATGGCCAAGCTCATGCAGGGCGGTCGCCGCCCATTCTTCCGGCCCGGCGAAGCTGGAGTGCGGGGGCAATTGGATGTGGTCGGTCGTCGGGCTGTAGAATGCTCGGTCGCCGCCTTCACGCACCTTGATGCCGGATGCGTCCAGGATCGTCGCCGCCGTCTCCGGCTTTCGCCATGGTACCTCTTCTGGCAACGGAGGAACGTACGTCGGGATACCCTCGACCTGGCTGGCGTGGAAAACGGGATAGCTACGGAGGACTGGGACGACACGGCGGTCGCCGTCATCGTCGGTGCCTGCGGCTTCCTCGCCCACCTCGACCTTCTTGAAGAAGACGACGGTTGCCGCCTTGGAGCCTTTCTTGACCTGCCAGCCCCGTTCTTGGGCCTGCTTGAAGGTCAACCAACGAGGGTCGCCGCTCGCAAACGACAGCGGTGACATACCCAGCAACAAGGTGTTGATACCTCGGTAGCGCCGCCCTGTGGTGCCGTTGATTGGGCCGGATGCCCCGGCGACATCGGGATTCCAGGGACGTTTCCACGGCGGCGTTCCCGCTTCGAGTGCGGCGACGATCTGATTGGTGACCTCGGCGTAGAGGTCGCGCCTGGGCTTGACGACTTCAGCCATGGTTGGTTCTCCGAGACTTGCGGTCGATGATTTCTTCCCAGGACAGCCCAGCGCCGTCCGGTGCCGCGTCCAGCCCCAGGTCGCGGATGTCGGCGGCGGTCAGGACGACATCGCCGGGCAGGATCCTGGCCTGCGATGGCCTGCTCGGCGGCGGCGCGGTGATTGACCACCGCGTCGGGGATCGAACCGGCGCCCTCGTAGTGGTCCGCCCGCTTGAGAAACGAGCCCAGCTCCCACAGGGCGTGGACGATGACCACCGCGTTGGGGATGACCATGGCCATGCGCAAAGGCCGCAACGTCTCGACGATATCGACGATGTCGGTTTCCTCGGGATAGCGGATGACATAGGGCTTGAAGGCCGGCGGCGCCGGCATCAGCCAGAACCCCATCTTGGTGATGATGCCGAAATTGGACTGGGTGAAGATGCCGTCCAGATAGGGGCCGTAGCCCCATTTGAACACCTGGGCAGTGTTGGAGTTGGGCAGCCCGCCCATGCCGGTCTTCAGCAGCTCGCCGGTGGGCATCACCACCTCCATGCCGCAGGAGAACATGAAGTGCTCGCCATAGGGGGTGTAGCCGACGCCGCGATCGGCGGCGTTGCCCAGCGGGCCGGCGATGGAGGACGGCGCCGGGCAGGACAGCCACAGCGGAATCTTGTGCTCCTGCAGGTAGTCGTAAAGCTGCTGGAAGGTGACGCCGGGCTCGACCAGGGCGGTGCCCAGTTCGCGGTCGACCTCGATGATCTTGTTCATCCGCCGCAGATCCATCACCACCTGACCGCGACTGCCCGGCGCGGCCGAGCCGTAGCCGAGGTTGCGCCCGGTGGAAATCGGCCAGACCGGAACCTTGTACTTGTTGCAGACCGCGACGCAGAGCTGGACCTCCTCGGTGGAGGCCGGACAAATGGCCGCCGACGGCTGGTGGTTCTCGGTGCTGTCGGGAATCATGATCTTGCTGTAGGAGACCAGATGGCCCTCGTCGGTAAAGACGTTGGCCTCGCCGAGGATCTCGCGATACTCCCGGATGGCGGCGTCGAAGGCTTTCTCGGAAACACCCTTGGGCAGGGCGATGTACTTGCTGGGCATGATGCCTCTCCTGAATTCTTGTTAGCCGGCCCTCACGCGCCGATGACGACGAAGGACATCAGCGCCACGGGTGAGACGTGACGGGTGGCCGGCAACCACCGGGCGCTGCCACGCGGCACCATCTGCTGAAACAGGATGCCGTCGCCATGGGCGACCAGACCCGCCACCCGCCGTCCCGGCATGGCCGCCAGCCAGTCGGCGGCCGTGGTCAGGCTTTCGGGACCCGCCACGGTGAGGACGGGGCCGGAAACCCCAAGCGCCTTGCGGGCATCCTGGACGGCACGGGCCGTTGCCGAGGGATCCACCAGCAGGAGGGAGGACGAGCCGGCGGCGTGCGGCTTCGCCCAGGCCGGCATCGCGCCGAGGGCGGCAAGCGAGCCGCCGCTCAACGCCGCCCCCAGCAGGGCGCGGCGCGACAGTCTCATTTCGTCCCTCCCGGCGCGGGGCTCTTGGACAGCATTTCACCCACTTGCCGCAGCATGGCGTCGTCCACATCGGTGGGACGGAAGGCCGGCATCGCCCGCAGGCCATGACGCGCCACGGTCTGATAATATTCGGGATCGAGGCCGCGCCCCTTGATGACAGGGCCGACACCGATCTCGTGGCAGTTGGCGCAAATCTTCGTATAGACATGATTGGCGTCGCGCCACTGACCGGCGGCTTGCGCCCAGCCAGTGCTTGGCACGAAGGCGGCGAATATCGCCGCGAACACGCCAAGAAATACCGTCTTCCGACAGAGTGTATATTTGTTCATTTCACCTCCCCCGACTTGAACGCTCTCCAGCACTTTTTAATTTTAGGGCCTCGTCTCAGGCGTCCTGGAGCAGTGCAAGGGCGATGCCAGACGAGACGGCGCCGACAAAGCGCCGCATCTGGCCGGGTCCGGTGGTTTTCCGGGAACCGGCCGGCGCCGGGGCCTGTCGCGAAACGAGACAGTGGCCGGAATTACGACGTCCCCCGCCGAGACATGGTCAGCCGCTCCCGTCCAGAACTCTGGCATGGCGGTTGCTATCTCCCCCCTCAACGCGCTCGACGCGACCACGAAACACGATGGGGGAAACCATGCCGAACACCATTGGGCTGAAGCAGCCCTTTCTCGGACTCGTCGCCGCCCTGGTGGCGGTCTGTCTGTCTCTGGGCTTTGCCGCCCAGTTCGATCCCGCGATTTTCGGCAGTTGGGTCGCCCAACTGATCATGAGCGCCATTCCCATGCAGATCGTCATCGGCCTGGTCTGGCAGAGCGCCTATCCCGGTGTCCTCGGCCGTCTGACCCAGCCGGTGAAAGGCCTCGCCATCCTCGGCATGATGACCGCCGCCGCCGCCGTGATGACGCCGCTGATCCTGGTGCTGGTGGGGGGCGGCATCGGCACGCCGACGCCGTTCGCCATCATGTTCACCATCGTCTCGGTCTGCGGCGCCTTCTGGCTGGTGGCGGTGTTCCAGTGCTGGCCCATGGCGGCGCTGTCCAAGCATCCCGCCGTCATCGGCCTGGGCGTGTTCGTCCTGGCCTATGTCGTCACCTGGGTGACCTTCCGCCTGGGCTTCGACTTCGGCGCCATGGTGGGAGCGCCGTTCTATGCCGCCGCCCTCGACCCGCACGGGGCCTTCCCCGCCTGGAACGCCCTGTCTTTCATCGTGACCACCGTGGCGGTGATCATGTGGTTCGTGATGTTGGACTTCTGGCCGTCCACCACCATCGCCGCCGCGGTGCCGGCCTTGTCCCGCCAGCCGTTGTTCGGCCTGCTGAACGCCGCCCTGATCCTGGTCATCGCCGGCGGAATATGGAGTCTGGGCGTCACCGTCATGCATATGGACGTGGTCGATTACATGGTGCGGGTGCCGGTCTCCGGGCTGTTCGGCGAGTTCATCATGCTGGTGATGATGCAGACGGCGCCGTTCCAGGCCACCCGCCAGCCGGTCAAGGGCCTGCTGCTGCTGGGTCTGGTGGTGGTCCTGGCCGTGATCATGTATCGGGCCTACGCCATCGCCGCCGCATTGCTGGTGGGCGTCATGCCCAGCGGCGCCCCCAGCTATGGCCTCGACCTGTGGATCGCCACCGCCATGCTGTCGGTGACCTTCCCGGTGTTCGTGGCCCTGGGCGACGGCTTCGCCTTCTGGCCGCTGTCGCGCTCGGGCACCACCGTCGCCGAGTAAAACAAAACCCCGGAGCGGTCATCCGCTCCGGGGATACTGCCTTCGCCTCGTCGCTATCACCCCATGCGGACGATCGGCTTGATCGCCCGACCGGCCTCGGCGTCCTCGATGGCCTGGTTGAGCTTGTCGTAGGGGTAGAAGGTCACCAGCTTGTCGAACGGGAACCGCCCCTGGCGATGGAGATCGATCAGTTGGGGGATGAACACGTCGGGATTGGAATCGCCCTCGACGATGCCGCGAATGGACCGCCCGGCGGTCATCAGATGCATGGCGTTGAGGGTGATCTCGGTATCCAGCGACGAAGCACCGACGATACCGCAGGTGCCGCGTGGCGCCAGGCTGTCCATGGCATTGCGGATCACCACTGGAAGACCGGTAGACTCGAAAGCGAAGTCAACGCCGGTGCCGGTGATTTTCATGATCTCGGCGACGGTGTCGGCACCCTTGGGGCTGATGACGTGGGTGGCTCCCAGTTCCTTGGCCATGGTCAGCCGGTCGGCGACCACATCGACGGCGATGATAGTGGTGGCGCCGACCACGCGGGCCGCCATGACGGCGGCACGACCTGGAAGCGGACCGAGCTGGCCGACGGCGCGCCGCTGGTGCGGGTGGCGGCATGCGGCGACGGGTCGCTGGTGGCGCTGGACTTTTCCGGCAAGATCTGGCGGGCGGGGGCCGATGCGGCGGCTTGGACCGTTTCGGCGCTGCCGCCGGCCGATGCGGTGCTCGACACCACCTGTACCGCCGACAACCACATCTGGGTGACCGGGGCGCGGGGGCTGCTGCTGGTCAGCGACGACGGCGGCAAGAGCTGGGGCGCCAAGTCGCTGGACGAGGACATCCAACTGCTCAACATCCAATTTCCCACCGCGTCGTTCGGGGTGGTGACCGGTGAGTTCGGCCGGGTGCTGGTGACCCGCGACGGCGGCGCCAGCTGGAGTCAGGCCGGTTCGCTGGGCGAGGACTTCTATCCCCAGGCCATGCATTTCGAGACCGACAAGCGCGGCCTGGTGGTGGGCTTGAGCGGCGCGGTGCAGGAGACCCGCGACGGCGGCGGCTCGTGGGTCCGCACCAATGCTCCGGTGGAGGCCCCCCTTTACGGCGTGCTGGCCCTGGCCGATGGCGAGGCGGTGGTGGTGGGAGCGGCCGGGTCGGCCGCCCGCCTGACCGGCGGGGTGTGGAGCCGTGTCGCCGGCCTGCCCCTGACCGACTTCCGCGGCATCGCCGCGACCTCCCATGGCGTGGTGCTGGCGGGGACCGGGGCGTTGCTGTCCCTGCCCGCCACGGTCGCCACCGCCAAGACCAACTGAGGACGCCGCCATGCAAAACTTCATCGATTCCCTGCCCGCCCGCCTGTTCGGCCTGCGCACGCCGTTGATGGCGCTGGTGGCGGTGGTGACGCTGGCCTTCGCCACCCAGATTCCGCATCTGCGCATCACCACCGATTTCGAGGGCCTGCTGCCGCAGCAGAACCCCTTCATCAAGGTCCATAACGAGATCCGCGGCCTGTTCGGCGGCGCCAACGTGCTGACGGTGGCGGTGGAAGTCACCGACGGCACCATCTTCAGCAACGCCAACCTGGCGGCCATCGACCGGGTGACCCGCGCCATCGACAACCTGCCCGGCGTCAACCACAACCTGGTGTCGTCCATCACCCACCGCACGGCGCGCTTCATCTCGCTGACCGAGGAGGGCAGCGTGCGCTCCGAGGTCTATTACAACCCGGTGCTGGGTCCCATGACCGACGAGCAGCTGGCGGTGATGAAGGCCAAGGTGCTGATCGATCCCCGGGTGTTCGGCCTGAGCGTGTCGCCCGACCTCAAGGCGGCGCTGATCAAGGCGCAGTTCGTCGACGGCGAGCTGGACTATCTCGGCATCTTCTCCGGCCTGCAGGAGATCCGCGCCCATGAGAACACCGCCGGCATCAAGATCCACACCACCGGCCAGCCGGCGCTGATCGGCTGGGTCTATTCCTACCTGCCCCAAAGCCTGACGGTGTTCGCCTATACCGCCGCCATCGTCCTGCTGCTGCTGATCGGCTATTTCCGCCGCTTCTACGGCGTGCTGCTGCCGCTGGTGGGCATCACCGTCTCCACCGTCTGGGGACTGGGCTGGATCGTGCTGCTGGGCTACCACCTGGACCCGCTGATGCTGGTGATCCCGTTCCTGATCGCGGCGCGCTCCATGAGCCACGGCATCCAGATCGTCGAGCGCTGGTATCAGGAGCTGGCCCGCCTGGGCGACGGTCCCAAGGCGGCCCAGGCCACCTTGAACGAGATGTTCCATCCCGGCGCTCTCGGCATCACCTGCGACGCCATCGGCCTCGCCTTGCTGGTGACCGGCTCGGTGCGCATCAATTTCGAGCTGGGGGTGTTCACCGCCCTGTGGGCGGTGTGCGGCATGCTCAACGTGCTGGTGTTCATCCCGCTGCTGCTGAGCATCCTGCCGACCCCGGCCAGCACGGCGGCGCGCCACGGCAAACTGCAGCATCTGCTGACCGGGCTCGGCCACGGCGTGTCGCATCGCATCAACGCCATCTCCATCACCGCCATCGGAGCGATCCTGGTGATGGGCTCCATCGCCCTGTCGGGCAACATCACCATCGGCGAATCCGAGCCGGGCTCGCCGCTGCTCTACCGCAACCACGACTACAACGTCTCGTCGACGGCGGTGAACGCCCTGTTCCCCGGCTCGGAGCAGCTGCTGCTGGTGGCCAAGGCCGACAAGCCCGGCGGGCTGAAGGATCCCGAGGCCATGAAGGCCATCGAGGCCTTCAACAACCACATGCTGCTCGACCCCGAGCTGGGCGGCGTCAAGTCGGTGCCGACCCTGGTGCGCCAGGTCAACAAGCTGATCCACAACGGCGACCAGCGCTGGGAGCAGCTGCCCAAGGACGCCCAGTTGGTGGGGGGCGTGCTGTTCGCCTATATGGCGTCGAGCCCGATCCCCGGCATCCTCAACGACTTCATCACCCCGGACTACTCCAAGGCCAACCTCGCCCTGTTCTACAAGGACCACAAGGGCGAGACGGTGGACCGCGCCATCGCCATGGCCACCGAGGGCGCCAAGCTGGTGGCCGGAATGGCCAAGGGCGTCACCATCGAGCTGGCCGGGGGCGTGCTGGGGGTGACGGCGGCGGTCAACCACGACGTCTTCATGGACAACCTGCACGTCATTCCCATGGTGTTCCTGCTGATCTGCGGGTTGGTGGGCTTCACCTACCGCGCCTGGCAGGCCGGGCTGCTGATGTTCGGGGCCATGCTGATCCCCACCGCGCTGACCTACGCCTATCTGTCGTTCAACGGCATCGGGCTCAACATCAACACCGTGCCGCTGATCTCGGTCGGTCTCGGCATCGGCATCGACTACGCCGTCTACATGATCGACCGTATCCGCGACGAACTGCACGAGCACGCCAACGTCAAGGCCGCCATCGGCCGCTCGGTGGCGTCGACCGGCCGGGCGGTGACCTGCACCGTCACCACCCTGGTGGGCGGCATCGTGGCCTGGGTGTTCGTCTCGGATCTGCGCTTCCAGGCCGACGCCGCCAAGCTGCTGATCTTCATGATCGCGGTCTGCGCCGTCACCGCCATGGTGTTCGTGCCGGCCTGGATCGCCACCTTCCGCCCCCGCTTCATCGTCCGCGAGGCCGATCCGGAGACCCAGGCGCGGGAAGTCTGATACCGCCCCAGGGGGGGGTAGGGGAAACCGAGGGGCGGATGAAGATCCGCCGCCCGGCGCTCAAGGGCATTCAAGGATTAAAAAAGAGGGAGGACACGATGAACGATTGGTTGAGATATGCCGCGGCCGGAATGCTGGTCCTGGCATCGGCGGCGCCGGCCATGCCCGGCGCGATCAGCACATGTCCGCGCAGCACCGGATCGCCGTCCTCGGCCTCCTTGACCGACACCGCGCACAAGGAGTCGAGGCGGCGCGCGAAGGCGGCTGTGAATTTTTCGGGCATGTGCTGGACGATGACGATGCCGGGACTGTCGGCCGGCAGGTTCTCCAGCACTTCCCGCAGCGATTCGGTGCCGCCGGTCGAGGCCCCCATGCACACCACCTTCTCGGTGGTCCTCGCCATGGCCTTGGAGCCGGGCTTGGGCGGCGGAATCATGGCGTCGGCGGTAAGCTTCTTCTCGACCAGGAAAGAGCGGGAGGCCCCCCGGCGCAGCCGCCCCAGCTTCGCCCGCGCCGCGCCCTTGACGGCGTCGCAGATCCGCACCCGTGATTCCAGCAGGAACTGGCGCGTCTCCACCCGCGGCTTCAGGATGATGTCCACCGCGCCGGCCTCCAAGGCCTGCATCAGCGTCTCCGACCCTTCCTCGGTCAGCGACGAGCACATCACCACCGGGATCGGGTGCTGGCTCACCGCCTCGCCGGAGGTCTGGGCGTCCTTGGCCGACTGGCGGGCGATCTTCTCGGTCTGGCTGGCATTCTCGGCGTTCTGCTTGATGTTGGACGCCATCTGCTCCATGGAGGCGCTGGCCTCCTCGGCGGAAGCGGCCTGTTCGGTGGCGCCCTGGCTCATCTCCTCGGAGCTGGCGGACAGCTCCTGGCTGCCGGCCGACACGTTCTGCGATGCCGACGTCACCTCGCCGACGATATTGCGCAGTTTGAGCACCATGTCGTTGACGGCGGCGAGCAGGTCGGTGATCTCGTCGTTGCCCGTGAGGATCGCGGTTTGGGTGAGGTCGCCGGCGGCGACCGCTTGTGCCATGGCACTGGCCTTGGCGAGACCGCGCGACACGCCGATGGCGATCCAGGCGGCGGTGCCAATGGCCAGAACCACCGAGATCCCGACGAGGAGAATAAGGGTCAGGCGGGTGTTCTGATAGAGCTCCTGGGCGGCGACACGGCCATCCGCCATGCGATTGGCGTTGAGCTCGGCGATTTCGAGCAGCTTGGCATTGGCTTCGTTGATCGCCTGACGGGCGTCGCCGGCCGAGAGCGCGAAGGCCTTGGAATTGGTGTTCTCAGTGGCCATAACCTTGATCTGGTTATGAAGGGGGACCCATTTCTGGAACTGTTCCCAGAACTGCTCGGCATTGGGGCGATCCTGATCGGCGATGCCGCGCATCATCTCCTCGTAGCGCAGCGGCGGCTTGGCGAGGAAGTCCTTGGACGTGCGGTCCTCGCGCTCCTTCTCGGCCGGGTCCCTGGCCAGGATCATGTTCTTCTCGGCGCGGACGATGCGCAGCAGATCGGAGACGACCCGGGAGGCCAACAGCGCGGTGGCGGGATTGGCCTTGTCGCGATAGATGATCTTGCCGAGCGACTCCTCCATGGCATTGATGGCTTGGCGCCCCTCGTTCCGCGACATCAACTGGGCGGTATTGTTGGAGTTGGCGAAGGTCAGTTCGCGGATCTTGGCGTGCAGACCGAGATAACGGTCGAAGGCGACGTTGAAGGCGTCGAGCTTCTTGCGCCCCTCCTCCGAGGCGATCTGGTGCAGCTTGTCGACGTGACCGCGCAAATCGTCCCGCCCCTTGTCGAAGACGGCGGCGAAACGCTTGGCGTCCGCCTCGTTCTCGGACAGAAGCATGTTCTTTTCGGCCCGGGCGAGTTCGAGCAGGTCGCTTCGGATCTCCAGCGCCTTCTCCATGCGGGGAGCCAGGGAACCCGAGAAGTCGATCACCCGGTCATTGATGGTGCCGAGGCCGGAGATCGCCCAGACGGCGGAGGCCACCATCAGCAGGATGATCACGCCAAAAGCGACGGTCAGCTTGGTTTTGACGGTGAAACGCATGGTAAGGATCCTTCCAGATTACTCTGCCGCGACCCCGGGAACGGGACCGAGATAGGCCCGTTCGGTGGAGGTGATGACACGCTCGATGTCGAGGATGATGATGAAGTCGGCGCCGCGCTTGCCGATGCAGCGGATGAAGTCGGAGCGCCAGCGCATGCCGATGCGCGGCGTCTCTTCCAGGGCGGCGGCGGCCACCTCGGTGACTTCGTAGACCTTGTCGGCGAGGATGCCGAGGATGGTGGGCTCGCCGCCCAACTCCACCTCGATGACCACGATGCGGGTGTCGATGGTGGGGGGCTTGATCTCCATGCCGAACTTCACCCGCAGATCGGCCAGCGGCACCACCTTGCCGCGCACATTGATCAAGCCGCCGACGAAGGCCCGGGCATTGGGGACTTCGGTGATGGGAACGAGGTCGAGGATTTCCCGCACCATGCCGGCGTCGAGGGCGAACATCTCGCCGTCGAGGGCCAGGGTCAGGACTTCCAGGGCGTGGTCGCCGCTCCATTTGGCCATGTCAGGATGCCTTCAGCCGGTCTTCGCGCTCCTGGCCGAATTCGACCAGATGAGCCACGTCGAGGATGAGGGCGACGGTGCCGTCGCCCAGGATGGTGGCGCCCGAGAAGCACTCCACCTCGGCATGCAGCCGCGACAACGACTTGATGACCGTCTGGTGGTCGCCGATCACCTGATCCACCACCAGGCCGACGCGGAATTCGCCGGTGGAGACGATGACCACCTTCTGATAGGTGTCCGCCGCCACCTTGCAGGCGAACATCTCGCGCAGCCGCAGGAAGGGCACCAGATCGTCACGGATGTTGAGGAAGCTGCGCCCGCGCGAGCGGGCATCCTCCTCGGCCGTCAATTCGACGCATTCCTCCACCGCCGCCAGCGGGATGACGTAGCGGCCCTGCCCCACCCGGACCAGCAACCCGTCGATGATCGCCAAGGTCAGCGGCAGGCGCAGGATGATCTCGGTCCCCTGGCCGGGCGTGCTGTCCACCTCGACCCCGCCGCGCAGCGACTCGATGGTGCGCTTGACCACGTCCATGCCGACGCCGCGACCGGATACGCTGGTCACCTCCTTGGCGGTGGAGAAGCCCGGATGGAAGATGAGCTGGTAAAGCTCGCCATCGGAAAGCTTGGCCCCGGAGGCGACCAGTCCCTGCTCCTCGGCCTTGGCGCGGATGCGCGCCTTGTCGAGGCCACGGCCATCGTCCTTGATGCGTATCAGCACCTCGGCCCCGGAGTGAACCGCCGACAGATGGACGTGGCCCTGTTCCGGCTTGCCGGCGGCGCGGCGCCCCTCGGCGGGCTCGATGCCATGATCAACGCAGTTGCGGATGAGATGCACCAACGGATCGTTGAGCCGCTCGATCACCGTCTTGTCCAGTTCGGTCTCCTCACCGGCGGTGGACAGGACGATGTCCTTGCCGAGATCCTTGGACAGGTCGTGGATCAGGCGGCGGAAGCGGCCGAACAGCGAGCCGATGGGCACGGTGCGGATGCCCATGGTGGTGTCGCGCAGTTCGTTGGCGAGACGTTCGATCTCCTCGGCCACCGATTTCAGCTGCGGGCTGTCGCTGGCCAAGGCCAGTTGGCGCAGCCGGGCCTGGGCGATGACCAGCTCTCCCACCCGGTCCATCAGGTCATCCAGGCGCTCGGCGGGAACGCGAATGCTGTCTGCGGCCTTGGCGGCGGCGCGGGTGGCTTCGGCCTGACGGCGGTGGCGCTGCTCGGCCAGGGCGGAGGCCACATGCTCCCCGTCGACGCTGCCGGTCTTGACCAGGACCTCCCCGAGGCGCTCTTGCGCCGACAATGCGGCTTCCACCATCTCGGGCCGCGTGTCGCCACGGGCGACCAGGATCTCGCCCAGCCGGCCGGCCTGCGCCTCGACGCGCTCGACCTTCAGCTCCATGTCGTCGAGAACGAAGATGAAGACGTCGTCGATGGCCGAACGCGGCGCCTCGGTGGTCAAGACCACGTCCCACGCCAGATAGCAGCCCAGCGGGTCCATCTCCTCCAGCGTCGGAACCTCGGTGGTCAACGCCACCACGTCGCAGATCCCGAGGCCGCGCAGTTCATCCAGCAGCAGCAGCGGGTTGGTGCCCATGACCATGGCGTCGTTGGCCAGACGAAAGCGCAGGCGGTAGGTGGTCGGCCCGTCGGCGGAAGCGGCGGCAAGGGAGGAGACCACGGCGGCCGCTGCCCCGGGCTCTCCCATCAGGGCGGCCAATTGCCGCAGCAACTGGGCGGAAACCTCCGGGTCGGCGGATTGAGGGGCCTCCACCAGGCCACGCATATGGTCCTGGGCCCGAAGAGTCAGGCCGATCAGGGCCTGCGAGGGCGGATTCTTGCCCTTGCGCACCTGATCGACGGCGTTCTCCACATGGTGGGTGAAGGCGGCCAGCGCCTCGAACCCGAACATCGCCCCCGATCCCTTCAACGTATGCAGGGCGCGGAAGGCGGTGTCGATCAGATCGCGGTCGTCGGGACGCTCCTCCAGGTCCAACAGCGCCGCTTCCAATTGCTGGAGCAGGTCCTGCGCTTCCAGCCGGAAGGTGTCGGCGGGATCGACGGCCATCACCCGATGACCTTCTTGACCACCGCCAGAAGCTGATCCTGCTTGAACGGCTTGGTGATCCAGCCGGTCGCGCCGGCCAGCTTGGCTTCCTTCTTCTTCTCGTCGTCGGACTCGGTGGTGAGCAAGACGATGGGAATGCCGCGATAGGCCGGCAGCTTGCGCAATTCCTTGATCAGCGCCAGCCCGTCCATGATCGGCATGTTGAGGTCGGTGACCACCATATGGGCCGACATGCCGCCTTCGGCCTTTTTCAGCGCCTCGCTGCCATCGCCCGCCTCCACCACGTCGTAGCCGGCCCCGTTCAAGGTCAACTTCACCATCTGGCGGATGCTGGCCGAATCATCGACGCTGAGAATGGTCTTGGTCATGGAGTGTCTCCTTTCGCCGTCAGGTCCTCGAGCAAGCCGGACCCCGCCAATCCCCCCCGGACGAGCGCATCCGCGACCGCCTCGTTCGCCCCGCCCCGCCATCGCAGCCCCTGCCCCGAGGCGGCGGCGCTTTTGCGGGTGGCGACGAGGAGTTGCACGAAGGCCAGATCGGCCTCGGTCACGGCTGCCAGATCGATGTCCAGGGACGCCCCGGATGCCACCGCCGCCCGCAGGCGAACTTGGGCCGCCTCGGCCTGGGCAATGGTCTGGGCCCCTTCGAAGCCGATGGTATGGGAGGTGATTGCCATCGCGAATACTCCTACCCAGCCATCATGCCCCGGGTCCGAGCGGAAACCGCCTCGGCTGGTCGCGCCATGCCCAAACCATACGGGCCGAATGTTTGTGGATTGTTAGGACGCGCCGCCGGGCGCAATCGATTCCCATGACTGTAACAACAGCGGGATACACACGTTTTTAGACAAAATTTACGCTTGTGGGCCCTTAAAGAGCACCAACGCATTGAGAAGGTGAAGAAAGTGGAATTTCCAGGGAGGTGACCTGGGATCCTGAAACCGTTCCTGCGGGAAACGGATCATCGCCACCCTGCACTTTAGATAGGGGGAGGCGATACGGAGCGCCCCCTCGACACAGTCCATAAGTAATATGCGGCATAACCTAGGAAATATGCCAATTGCATATAATTGTAATGTAACGTCAGAATACATCGCAAAGCATCGCAATCCGCCTTTCCTTGATACTGTCCTGCATAGGGTAAAACCCCTATCATCCGTGGCAGAATTATCCTTTTGGATTGCGCGTCACCATGAAGCTTATGCTGGAACCTCGCTGCCTCTTTGACGCGTCAATTCCGAATACGGTGACAAAGACTACGGATCCGCAACCTTCTAGCGCAGACAGCGCAGGCGCCCCGAATCCTGCGGCGGCAGTCCCCGCGACGCCGGACGCCGCCCATCCCGCAACGCCGCCGGCCGCCGCCGCCGCTGGTGTGGTGGCCCCCCATGAGATGGTTTTCGTCGATCCGCGAGTGGCCGACTGGCAGAGTCTGGTGGCCGGAATCCGTTCGGATGCGCGGGTGGTGGTGCTCGACGTCAACCGCGACACCTTGGCCCAGATCACCGAGGCGCTGGCGACCGAGACCAACGTCACCGGCATCGACATCCTGTCCCACGGCTCGCAGGGCGTCATCGAGGCCGGCTCGTCGCCGATTTCGGCCGCCACCCTGGCCGCCAATGCCGCCGAGGTCACCGGCTGGAGCAGTCATCTGGCCGGGGATGCCGCCATCCGCCTGTATGGCTGCGACATCGGTGCCGGCGACAAGGGCCAGGCCCTGATCACCGAGCTTCACGACCTGACCGGCGCCCAGGTCGCCGCCTCCACCGACGCTACCGGCGGCATCGCCGTCGGCGGCAACTGGGTGCTGGAGGCCACCACCGGCACCATCGCCGGTACCGATCCGCTGAATGCCGCCGCCGAGCGCGATTACGCCGACTTCCTGGCCAATCCGGTGCCCAATGCCGCCATTTCCAGTTCGGCCACGGTGGACAAGCCGGGCCAGACCATCACCGAGACCATCAGCTTCACCAACAGCGGCGCCGCCGGAACCATCGGCTATAACGGCTTCGTCGATCTGTTCATTCCCACCGCCATCAAGAATTACGTGACGGTATCCGGGTCGGGCTTTACCCAAAAGACCACCACCCTGGCGGCGGGCACCACCGCTGGAACCCTCACCTTCACCGACCCGCTGACCTCGGGCACGGTGACCCTGACCGCCGCCGAGGCCGCCCGCTTCGGCGTCGCCGCCGGCGACGAGGTCATCAGCGTTTCGGTACCGGTCGGCACCTGGGCGCAGGGCACGCCGGCCCAGTCCTTCACCGTCTCGGTCGCGCTGCCCAGCACCGCTGCCGCCATCGCCCCCATGCTGGGCAACACCTACTATATCGGCGCGGTCGGCGGCTTCCAGTACGGCGACACGTCCAATCACAGCAATGCCAACGACTGGTGGCAGTTGGGCAACCAGATCGCCACCCAGGCCGGCAACGCCGTCACCCTCGACGTGGGCGACGGCAACCGCGCCCAGGTGGGCGTCAAGATTCTCGACGTCACCGTCACCGTCTCCACCACGCCCGGCGAGGGTGAAACCGCCACCGGCCCCGATTTCCCGGTGACCTATATCGTCGATATCAACCCCGCCACCGTGGTCGATAGCACCAACACGGTGACCGGCGCCCTCAATACCGGCGTGGATGTCTCGTTCACCCTGCCCGATACGGTGATCTATACCGGCCATACCGACAACGTCACCACCGGCGGCACCCCCACCGTCACCTTCACCGCCACCGGCGCGGCGATTCCGGCCGGCGACGTCGCCAATGGCGACACAACCGCGCCCGGCGGCACCATCGACATCCGGTTGTCCAGCGTCACCGGACATGTGAGGGAATACATCACCGTCTACGTGCCGCAATACAACGCCAGCAACGTCGAGATTCTGAACAGCAGCGGCAACAGCACCCGCAGCGTCAGCAGCAACGCCACCGCCGGCATCGCCGCCCTGGGCAGTCCGACCGTGAGTGGCCTGGGCACCGGCGGCAACACCGACCTGTACTGGAACTACAATTCCACCGCCTACGACCTGACCACCACCTTGAACGCCGCCTCGGTCAACACCTCGGGAACCGGCTTCACCGCCCGCGCCGTGGCGGTGCAGGAGGGAACATCGGCGTCCAGCGTCCTGCCGGGCCAGACCGGGATAACCATCACCACCAATATGGAGGTGTCGGACTACTACACCATCACGGCGCCGACCTTGACCACCGCCCTCGCCGACGGGCTGTCGCCCGATCTCAACCTCGGCAACGTCGATGCCACCTATACCATCACCAAGATCAAGGGCGTGGCCAACGGGACGGTAGCGACCATTTCGGCGGCGCCGACCGTCGATGGGTCCGGCGACAACACCATGACCTACACCACGTTCACCGGCAGTTTGGCCGCCGGCATGGTGGGCAAGATCACCTATACCACGACGGTGCTGGACAGCTTCACCGTCCAGCATGCGGCGACCTACATCAAGGAAAACGACGGCTTCACCATCAGCAACGGCGGCATCCCCACCACCTCCACCGGATATTCGAAGATCAACGGCAGCGTCACCCTGGCCGACACCACCGTCGTGGCGGCGCTGGACGATTCCACCGTCGGCATGTCGGTGCCCAAGGGCACCATGGACATGACCATCCTCAAGATCAACGGCGCCGCCCCGGTCGGTTCGCCCCCCCTGCTGTCGCCGGGCGACACCATCACCTACGAGCTGACCTACAACCTCAAGAGCGGCGATTACAGCAATCTGGTGCTGACCGCCTATCTGCCCCTGCCGGTCTTCGTCACCACCGATCCCAACCAGACCAGTGTCGCCGGCTTCACCATCGACAATGGCGGCACCGTCCTGGCCGGCAGCGGTCAGACCTCGGGCCATATCGGCCTGGTGGGAATCGGCTCGCTGGCGACCGACACCGTTTCAGCGACGCCCACCATCGGCAGCTATTCCACCAGCGCAGCCAATAACAGCCTAACCCTCAACCTCGGCAATCTGTCGGACAGCAGCAACACCACCGGCACCAACAAGGTCGTCATCGACTTCACCGTAACCGCCTCGTCCCAGGCCTTCGTCGGCGGCCTCTATCTCACCGCCACCGGCCAGACGCTGAACAACAATTCGGTGGCCACCACCTCGACCATCCACAACACCCAGCAGGTCCAGTTGCAGTTGGTGGCGCCCAACCTGACGGTCAAGAAGGGCATCGGCACCTTCGTCGCGTCCGACGGCACCACCTTCAGCTCGGGCAATTACGTCCAGGACGGCGGCAGCACCACCGTGGCCACCACCAGCGTCGATGCCGCCATGACCGCGCCCTCCACCAGCGGCGGCCTGACCGGAGCGCTGTCGGACACCTTCACCGGCGGCACCGCGCCCAGTTCGACCACCAGCGTCAACAGCCTGCTCGACCTCAACCTCAAGATCGCCGGCAATCCAGGCCTGGCGGCGGGCAGCGTGGTGCGCGTGGTCGATACCGTCATCAATTCCACCCTGGGCACCGGCAGCGCCGGCAGCGCCTATAATGTCGGGCTCAGCGACAAACTGCCGACCACCTATCTGGCCTCGTCCGGCATCAACAGCAGCGGCGTGCTCGACTTCGAGATCATCCGCGGCGACGGCACCGTGCTGGCCTCCTCGGCCACCAACTTTGCCACCGCCGGGATCAAGGACGGCAGCGGCGCGGCCATCAACGACTTCAACAGTCTGGTCAGCAATTTCTTCTCCACCGGCGGCATCCGCCTGACCAATGGCGGCGCCGCGGTCCTGTCCAGCGCCAGCACCGCCAACGGCAATCTGCTTTACGCCATCTACGACATGAAGCTGCTGCCCTCGGTGGCGCCCGCCACCACCGTGCTGGACGGCACCGCCACCAGCAACGCCACCCTGACCTACTGGACCGCCAGCGCCGGGGGAACCGTCAACTTCGCCGCCAAGTCCAGCTATCCCCAGACCTGGCAGGATTCCGGCCAGACCCCGTCACAGCAAGGCCACACCACCGACGGCGCCATCCTCCAGACCGCCGATTACGCCACCACCACCACCTTCACCGAGCCCAACAACGCCCCCGGTCAAAGCCCGACCGCCAGCCTGACAGCGGCGGTGGCGCTGGATGGCTCGCTGACCTTGGGTGGCGGATTGGCCGGCGCGGTCGGCACCGCCTCGGCCAGCATCCACATCGCGGTCAATTACCGCTCGGGCGAGGATGTTCTGACCTTCACCGACACGTCGAAGATTTCGGGGAGCTGGGATGCCACCACCGGAACCCTGACGCTGACCAAAGTCGGCGGCCAGAACCCGACCCTGACCGACTGGCAGAACGCCCTCAAGGCGGTGAAATACTACGACAACAGCGACACCCCCAACACCACTGATCGCGGCGTCACCATCGACTTCAAGGAAAGCGGCAGCGTCGCCCAGCAGGAATGGGTGAAGGCCAGCGTGGTCACCGTCGATGATTCGCCGGTTCTCGACAACAGCGTCACCGTGTCGCTGACCCAGACGGTGGTGAGCGACAGCCCCAGCGGCGCCGTCGGCACCCTGGTCAAAACTCTGCTCAGGACCGCCGACGGCGCCGATGGCCTGAAGAACGAGACCGACGCCGACGGCCCCAATGCCGGCATGGCGGTCTATGCCGTCGACACCGCCCACGGCTCGTGGTGGTACAGTACCAATGACGGCGCCACCTGGACCAAGTTCGCCAACGTCAATTCCGCCACCATCTCCAACACCAACGCCCTGCATCTGCTGGCCAACGCCACCACGCGGGTGTTCTTCCAGTCGGATTCCGGCTGGACCGGCACCATCGCCCAGGCCCTGACCTTCCGCGCCTGGGACGCCTCGACCCTGACCACCACCCCCACCGCCAACGGCACCCTGGCCAGCATCGGCGCCGCCGGCTGGGGCGCGGGCGTCAACACGTTGGTGGCGTCGTACTCGTCGGCTTCCGACGTGGTACCGTTGCAGATCAACGCGGTTCCGCCGCCACCGCCGCCGCCGCCACCGCCGCCACCGCCGCCACCGCCGCCGCCGCCGCCGCCGCCGCCGCCGGACCCGACTCCGCCGCCCAAGCCAAACCCGCTG
>NZ_CAINTR010000198.1 GCF_903853455.1 uncultured Magnetospirillum sp. | reverse complement strand
TGCTGGAAGGTCATGCCGATGGCGGCGGCCAACTGAGCCTGGGACAGGCCCAGCATCCGGCGGCGCAGGAAGACCCGGGCGCCCACATGGATGTCGATGGGGTCGGGGCCGTCCCTCATGATCGTTCGGTGGCGGCGGCGGGCAAGATGGGACAAGGGGGCGGACTCCTTGGGCGCGCGGCCACGACGACGGGCCGGCGAACCGCGGGATTGGGGGAGGTGAATCGTCTCGGGGCCGGAGGGACCGGCCGGAGGCCAAGGGCGGCGCGAACAAGCGGGTCGGGCCAGAGCGAACGAGTCGAAAACCCGACCCGCCGGCGCCCGCCCTTCAGCCCCCGGCCAGCCTTACCCGCTCACCGACGCACGGATGCGGGGGTGTTGGGCATAATGCGGACGATGAGGTATAGTCAAAGACAGCCATTGCCTTGTGCTCACTACACAGGGTTGCGGTTAGGGGTGGGTCGGTGTTCCTAGCACCGTCTCACCCCGCTCTGCCCGTCACGCGGGCGGACACGGGGGGTAGTTTACGCCGAGTGCGGCGCTTCATCCACTGGAAAGCGAGCCGGAAAACGGGCGGCAACGGCCGGGGCCTTGGCTTGCATCCGTCATTGACCACGAGGCACCAAGACACGAAGAGAGCGGAGCAGCGGAAGCGCTTTGCATTCCATCAACACCTTGATAAATCTATTGTCCGCTGCGCGGACGGGAGAGATATCGTTCCCGTCTGAAAGGCCTCTTCGTGTCTTGGTCGCTTCGTGGTGAATAACGACGCCAGCCCCAAACAAAGCTGTCTGAATTCAAACCGGACAGCCGTGGGACGAGCCCACGCATGACGATATAAGACAATGTCCTCGTCCACCCTCAGTGCACCAGCACCTCGCTGAGGTGGCACTGCATCTCGCGTGGCGTCATGTGGGTGAGGTCCTTGGTCACCTCGCCCACTACCATCCGGCGGGCGGCGTCGTGCAGTTGCTTGCGCAATTCGCCCATCATGGCCGGCGGCGCCACCAGCACCAGCCGTTCGAACAGATGCTCGTCGGCGGCACGGTCAAGCCGCTCGGCGACCCGGCCGGCGAAGCGACATTTCTCCTCCTCCTGCCAGTCGCCCTCGTCGAAGGCGTGCCGGCCCCATCCGGCGGTGGCGCCCCATCCCGCCGACGGGAAGCTGCGCCCGGGGCGGTCGGTGGTCATGGCGAGGTTGTGGGCCCGCGACGGAGCCGCCAGCATGTAATCGAGGGTCGGAACGATGTCGTGGCCGTTTCCGTCGCAAAGATAAAACTGGGCTCGGGTTCCATCGGCGACACAGATCCACGTCTCAGAGGACCGCATGATACTCTCCTCCCGCTCACATGGTGACGGGCGTCGGCGCGGGACCGGCGTCTTCCGCGCACCATACGGGGATTATAGCACAGTCGGGGGTGTTTCTCCCTTCGTCATGGCTCCCATGTCGGCTCAAAACCAGGCTTTGTGAGGCGATACTTGAGGCCGGCGCGCGGATGTGTATGATGGCGCGCCACACCCCGGTCCCCGTTGGAGGTGGCATGGTCATCAAAGAAGCACTCACGTTCGACGACGTTCTGCTGGTTCCGGCGGAATCGGACGTTCTTCCCGCCCAGGCGGACACCCGCACCCGTCTCACCGGCTCCATCGAGCTCGGGATCCCGCTGCTGTCGGCGGCGATGGACACCGTGACCGACAGCCGGTTGGCCATCGCCCTGGCCCAGGACGGCGGCATCGGCGTGATCCACAAGAATTTCGACATCGAGGCTCAGGCCGCCGAGGTCCGCAAGGTCAAGAAATTCGAGTCCGGCATGGTGGTCAACCCGCTCACCATCCATCCCGAGCAGCCGTTGGCCGACGCGCTGCGCCTGATGGCCGACAACAAGATTTCGGGCATTCCGGTGGTCGAGCGCGGCTCGGGCAAGCTGGTGGGCATCCTCACCAACCGCGACGTGCGCTTCGCCTCCGACGCCGCCCAGCCGGTCTACGAGCTGATGACCAAGGATCGCCTGGTCACCGTGCGCGAAGGCGTCGAGAAGGACGAGGCCAAGCGCCTGCTGCACCAGCACCGCATCGAGAAGCTGCTGGTGGTCGATGCCGATTACCGCTGCATCGGGCTGATCACGGTCAAGGACATCGAGAAGGCCCAGGCCCATCCCACCGCCGCCAAGGACGAGAAGGGCCGCCTGCGCGCCGCCGCCGCCACCGGCGTCGGTCCCGACGGCTTCGCCCGCGCCATGGCCCTGATCGAGGCCGAGGTCGACGTCGTCGTGGTCGACACCGCCCATGGCCATTCCCGCGGCGTGATCGACGCCATCCGCGAGATCAAGCGGGCGGCGCCGCTGGTCCAGGTGATCGGCGGCAACATCGCCACCGCCGACGCGGCCAAGGCGCTGATCGAAGTGGGCGCCGACGCGGTCAAGGTCGGCATCGGGCCGGGCACCATCTGCACCACCCGCATGGTGGCCGGGGTCGGCGTGCCCCAGCTTTCGGCGGTGATGGAAGTGGCGGAAGTGGCCCACAAGCACGGCGTCATGGTCATCGCCGACGGCGGCATCAAGTATTCCGGCGACATCGCCAAGGCCATCGCGGCCGGCGCCGATTGCGTGATGATCGGCTCGTTGTTCGCCGGCACCGAGGAAAGCCCCGGCGACGTGTTCCTGTTCCAGGGACGCTCGTACAAGTCCTATCGCGGCATGGGCTCCATCGGCGCCATGGCGCGCGGCTCGGCCGACCGCTATTTCCAGGCCGAGATCAGCGACAAGCTGAAGCTGGTTCCCGAAGGCGTCGAGGGCCGGGTTCCCTACAAGGGACCGGTCACCACCGTCATCCACCAGTTGATCGGCGGCTTGCGCGCCGGCATGGGATACACCGGCAACCGCACCATCGCCGAGATGCAGACGCGCTGCACCTTCCGTCGCATCACCTCGGCCGGCCTGCGGGAAAGCCACGTCCACGACGTGGCCATCACCAAGGAAGCGCCGAACTACAAGACCGACTAGTCGGTCATCCCCTCTCCCATTGGCGGGAGAGGGGATTTCCCTACCATGAAAGACCGCCCATGACCCCGGCCGCGCGCCTTCAGGCCGCCATCGAACTGCTGTCCGAGATCGAGATATCGGCCAAGCCCGCCGATTCCTCGGCGGCCCGTTATTTCCGCGACCGCCGCTATATCGGCGCCAAGGATCGCCGCGCCGTGGCCGAGGTGGTGTGGCGGGTGCTGCGCCGCAAGGCCCGCATCGACTGGTGGCTGGAGTTCCTCGACCACCCGGAGCGGGGGACGGCGCGGTCGCGCGTCCTGGCCGACATGGCGTTCGAGGGCATCCACCCCGAGCCTGACCTGTTCAAGGGCCAGCACTCGGCCTATGCGCCGGAAGAGCCCGAGCGCCGGGTCATCGACATGCTGCTGGAGCTGAAGTCGCAGTTCCACCGCGACATGCCGCCCCATGTGCGGGGCGAATACCCGGAATGGCTGACGCCGCGCCTGTCGGTCCTGTTCGGCGAGCGGCTGATCGACGAGATGGGCGCCATGCGCGACGAGGCGCCGCTGGATCTGCGGGTCAACGTCCTCAAGGCCACCCGCGAGGAAGCCATGCGGGCGCTGGCCAAGGAAGACATCAAATCGGTTCCGACCCCCCATTCGCCGCTGGGCCTGCGGCTGGGCCGCCGTGTGCCGCTGGTCCAGGTCCAGGCCTGGCGCGACGGTCTGGTCGAGGTCCAGGACGAGGGCTCGCAACTGGTGGCGCTGCTGACCGACGCCCGGCCGGGCATGGCGGTGGTGGATTACTGCGCCGGAGCCGGCGGCAAGACCCTGTGTCTGGCCGCCGCCATGGCCAACAAGGGCCGGCTGGTGGCCTGCGACGTGGCCGAATGGCGGGTGGACCGGGCCGGCGACCGCCTGCGCCGCGCCGGCGTCCACAACGTGACCAAGCGGGTGATCGGCGGCGAGGCCGACAAGTGGATCAAGCGCGCCGCCGCCAGCTTCGACCGAGTCCTGGTGGACGCGCCCTGCACCGGCACCGGCACCTGGCGGCGCAATCCCGACGCCAAGTGGCAGCTGGGGGAGAACGACCTGCTGGAACTGGTGGTCCGTCAGAAGGACATCCTGGCCAGCGCGGCGCGCCTGACCAAGCCGGGCGGCCGGCTGGTCTATGCCACCTGCTCGCTGTTGACCGAGGAGAACGAGGGCCAGATCGAGACCTTCCTGGCCTCCCATCCCGATTACCGGGTGGTGCCGGTTCCCGAGGTCTGGGAGCAGGTCATCGGCACCGCCTGCCCGGTGGCGGGCCCCTATCTCCGCCTGTCGCCGCTGACCCACGCCACCGACGGCTTCTTCGCCGCGGTGCTGGAGAAGGCGGCGGTTTAGGTTCGGTCGGCTTCCGGCCCCTCGCCCGCTTGCGGGAGAGGGGGGGCCGGCCGAAGGCTGGGAGGGTGAGGGCCTTTTCAGGCAGACGAGCCCTCACCCGGCTCGGCGTTGCCTCGCCACCCTCTCCCGCAAGCGGGCGAGGGTAATTTAACTTTCACCCCAGGGCCTTGGCCTCGGCTTCGGACTCGTCATGGGCGCGGGCGTCGCCGGCGCGGGCGAACAGCTTGGCGGCCTGGTGCATGGTCTTGCGGGCGGCGGGCTTGTCGCCTTCGTCGGCCAGGATATAGGCGACGGAGCGCAAGCTCTTGGCCTCGCCCAGGATGTCGCCGGCCTCGCGGAACAAGGTGATGGCGTTCTCGCAGTCGGTCCGGGCGCGGTCCAACTGTCCCAGGCTGCGGGCGATGGTGGCCAGCGACCGCAAGGTATGGGCCTCGCCCAAGGTGTCGCCGCCCCGGCGGAAATAGCCGAGCGCCTTGCGATAGCGGTCCAGCGCCTTGTCGTGGCGGCCGGCGTCGCGCTCCATATGGCCGAGGCGGCGGCTGACATGGCCCAGGCCGCAATAATCCGACGCGCTTTCGTACAGCTCGTAGGCCGCGTTGTAGAAGCTTTCGGCCTCGGCGGCGTTGCCGTCGTGCTGGGCCAGCCGGGCGAGGCGGACCACCAACCCGGCCTGATGGCGCGGGTCGCCGGCCCGGGCGTAGATGGTGCGCGCCTCCACATAGGATTCGCGGGCGGCGACACCGTGGCCGGTTTCGGCCTCCAGGTCGCCGACCTGGGTCAGCGCCATGGCCTCGCCCACGGCGTCGCCGGCCTCATGGTAGAGCAGACGGGCGCGCCGGAACGCCTCGCGGGCCTGCGGCTTCTCGCCGGCCAGCCACAGCTTTTCACCATCGTCGAGAATGGTATCGGCCTCGGTTCGGGTCATGGCCACCATCCATCCTTTATTACATTCAGATGATCAGCCTATGCCTTAGCGGGGCGCGGGTAAACCATGACGGCAACAAATATCGCTGCTTCCTTTGCGTTCGTGACAGTGGGGGAAAACCGGGTTAAATGTAGATACATGAGGTTTGTTCTTTTTATCATCGCCCTGCTGACCGGTGTCCCGGCCGCATTCGCCGCCGACTGTACCGCGTCGGCCGCGCCTCAGGTGGATTGGCAGCGCTGCTACATGGATGGTCGCGCGTTCGTCGGCCACGACCTCGGCCAAGCCCGGCTGCGCGAGACCAGCTTTCAGCGGTCCGACCTGTCGGGCGCCAATCTCAGCAAGGTCGACGGCTATCGCGTTCGGTTCATCAGCGCGGTGTTGAAGGGGGCGAAGTTGGACGACGGGCTGTTCAGCGACGCCGACTTCACCAAGACGGACCTGACCGGGGCGTCGCTGGTACGCGCCGATCTGCGCCGGGCCAGGTTCTTTCGCGCGGTGCTGCGCGGTGCCGACCTGACCGGGGCCAAGACCTTGGGGGCCGATTTCCTCGAGGCCGATCTGTCGGGCGCCAAATGGCTCGACGGCACCCGTATCTGCGCCGAGGGCTCGTTGGGGCAGTGCAATTAGTATTGAGGTTTGGGATCTTGCCGGAATGAAGACGAACGACCCGATCGACATCGCATCCCATTGCGCCCGTGCCGCCCTCGGCATGATGGAGCGCCACAAGGTGCCGCCGACGCCAGAGAACTTCTCCATCTGGTACGCCTTCGTCGCCGGCCGTAATCCCGAGCTGACGGCGGCCATCGACGCCATCCTGACCGGCGGCTTCAAGTTCAACCAGAAGATCAACGACGAGCTTTACGAGCGCTTCGCCGTGTTCAGCCAGGACAAGGCCGAATTGCGCGAAGTCGGCTTGCGGGTCGAGGAAGCGGTCGGCCGCGTGCTGGAATATCTCAGCAATGCCAGCCAGGGCACCAACGATTACGGCACCGCCCTGGAAACCTTTTCCGGCCGGCTGAGCGGGGTGCCGGCTCCCGACCACCTGACCGAGGCGGTCGGCGCCATCATGGCCGAGACCAAGACCATGGCCGACATCAACCAGCAACTGGTCCGCAGCCTGGAGCTGTCGAGCACCGAGGTGGCGCGGCTGCGCAACGAGCTGGACGACCTCAAGCGCGAGGCGTCCACCGACGCGCTGACCCAGTTGGCCAACCGCAAGATGTTCGACCACGCCCTCAAGCTGGCGATTCATCAGGCGGGGCAGGACGGCACGCCGCTCTGCCTGCTGATGATCGACATCGACCACTTCAAGCAGTTCAACGACACCTACGGCCATCCGCTGGGCGACCAGATCCTGAAGCTGGTGGCGCGGTCGCTGACCGAACTGGTCCAGGTCAAGGACACCGCCGCCCGCTATGGCGGCGAGGAATTCGCCGTCATCCTGCCCGTCTGCGGCCTGGACGAGGCGATGACGGTGGCCGAAAGCATCCGCAGCCAGGTGGCGGACAAGCGGGTCACCAACCGGCGGACCGGACAGGTGCTGGGCCAGGTGACGCTGTCGGCCGGCGCCGCCCTTTACGTGCCGGGCGAGAGCGTCGGCACCTTCATCCACCGCGCCGACGCGAGCCTGTATCTGGCCAAGCATGCCGGCCGCAACCGGGTCAAGAGCGAGATCGATCTGGCCGTCTCCGGCAAAAGGCCCGACGAGACGTAGGCCTTCTTGTTCAGGCGGTGCGGACGCCGCCGAGGAAAGTGGTCACTTCGCGGCGGAGGCTGTTGGCATCCGAGGCAAGGGCGTCGGCCGAGGCCCGGGTGTTCTCGGCGATCCGGGCCGCGTTCCGGGTTGCCTCGACCACGCCGCCGATATTGTGCGACACCTGCTGGGTGCCGGTCGCGGCCTCCTGCACGTTGCGGGCGATTTCCTGGGTTGCCGCCCCCTGCTGCTCGACGGCCGAGGCGATGCCGGCCGAGATCTGGCGCACCTGATCGATGACCGTGCCGATGGCCTTGATGGCTTCCACCGCTTCGCGGGTGCGGGCCTGCACGGCGCCGACCTGGGTGGTGATCTCGTCGGTGGCCTTGGCGGTCTGGTTGGCCAGGGTCTTGACCTCGTTGGCGACCACCGCGAAGCCCTTGCCGGCGTCACCGGCCCGCGCCGCCTCGATGGTAAAAGATTGTCCTATTAAACAAAAGATAGGACGCTGGATTATGCTACACCCTCAGCCTAAACTGGGATTCCGTTTCGCTCGGACCGGAACCATGGCTCTCGCATTTTCCTACCTGCGC
>NZ_CAINTR010000197.1 GCF_903853455.1 uncultured Magnetospirillum sp. | reverse complement strand
GTGTATTGAAAGCGACCGAAGCGGCAGACGTCGTAGACCAGAAGCATCTCGAAATCGGCTCGGCCTTGGGTCGCATCGGCGATCAGCCTTTGCAAAGCCTCGCGCCTATCCAGATGCAGACCGCTTATTCCTTCGTCGGCGTATGTGCGGACAATCTCCAGTCCGTGGCGTTCGGCGTAATGGGCGATGGCATCGGCTTGGTTCTCGGTGGAGTACTGCTGATGCTCCGTCGACATGCGCAGGTACTGAGCCACCCGCTTCGGCAATATTGGGGTCGTATTTGGATCGCCGTCTGCTCGCTGTTTTCCAGCCACGTCGCCATCCCATTCTTTCCTGCCGCGCATTTGGAACCCTGGCGGGGCATGCTTTCCGTCTTACAATACGGGTGGAGATCAGGAATGTCTTGGCCGGAAAAGTGCAAAATCTTGCACCTTTCAAAGCTTGACAACGCTGTCGATGCCGATTTCGCGGCACTGTTAGCCATCGCCCTGCGGGGCGAATTAAAGGAGGGGCGCGCCATGGTGAAGACCATTGGCAAATGGACCGGCGCCAGCGACCGCTCCATCAAGATGTGGCTGGCCGGCACCGCCGTTCCGGGGAGTGACCATCTGATAACCCTGATGCAGAAATCGAAGGCCGTCCTGGCGACTGTTCTCGCGGCGGCGGGATGGGAGGTTGATCCTTGAGCCGCCATTGAGGCGATATCGTGCAAACTGGCAATCTATCGGGCGCAGATACGAGAGTCGGAATTCCGGATGAAGGGATGCCATACCATGGATCCGGCCACCGGCCATATCGTCGAAGTTTCCAGCCAGAATCTGGCGATAAGCCAATGCGATAGGTTATGAACCTGCTGCTTGGTTGACTTTGAAATAGGCATGGGCGCATTATCTGGATAATACGTGTTTTCTGGAGTTACTGCCATGCCCGGTGCCCCCGTGTTCGAGACCAGCTACAGCACCACCGACATCAACAAGGCGGGGGCGCGGGTCTACGATGACGCTTGGGTCAAGGGCGGTGTGGAAATCACCCGGCGGGGACAGCGCTTCGTTCTGTTGCGTCAGGACTACCTGACCAAACTGATCGAAGACGCACATGATGACCGGCCGAAGACCCTTGATGACCTGCTCCAAGACTACGATGCCGGAAAAATCAGGACACTGACGGTGGATTTCTCCAGTGGTCCCACCGTGGGTAAGGAGATCATCTGAGATGGTGGCAAGGGGTAACGATTTTTCGAAAGGCTATGTTCCGGAGCGGGGAGACATCGTCCATTTGGATTGGAATCCTTCCGTCGGACACGAGGTGGTGGGGCCGCATTACGGACTGGTGTTGTCCCAGAATGCCTACAATATCGGGACTGGGTTGGTGGTGGTTTCCCTTATCTCCTCGAAAGTCGGAAAGTTGAGTTCCTTCGAATTTGAAGTGCGGGCCGGACGAGTTGCAGGCGTTGCCGTCCTGTCTCAGTTCCGCACCCTTGACTACGAAAGTCGTCGAATTCAGTACGAGGGAAGAATCCCTCCCGAACAGGTTGAAGAGGCGGCGCGGCGAGTCCGAATGGTCCTGTGACACAGGTTCCGTTCCCTGCTCCCCTCAGAAATTTCCCTGTTACCCTCATTAGGGAATTTGCTTTGAAACCGACAGACTGTCGCCATTCCGGGAAGTGGCAATGGCCCATCTCAGCTGCGGAAACGCGGATTTCCCTGTATTTTCCCTGGTGAACAGGGAATTCTTGGCCTTGTAAGGAGAGACGGGTTCGCTCCAGACTGCGTGCTCCGCCACCCCCTTGAAAGTCAAGGGTTTTAGCCGTTTTACCCTCTGGCACTTCTGGCATTCCGAGGCCATTGTGTCCCACCTTTGTGCCCCACTCAAGGGCGCCGATCTGGGCACGCCAACCCTCCCGCTGGCGCCTTCATGACTTCGAGGATGAACATGGCCATGGCATTGTTCTTGATGCCGCGCACATCCGAGATCAGTTCGCGCTTGGTCGGGCGGCGCCCAAGGCGGGCTTGCACGGCCTCGGCCTTGACCACCACCTTCTCCAAGTCGGTCAGGCGGTAGCCGTCCAGCAGACGGCGGGCGTCGGCCAGGTGCAGGCCGGCGACCCTGACGGCCCAGCCCACGTCCTCGGCGTCGATCACCGCCTCGGCCTTGCCGAGCAGGACATGATAGACGAGGGCATACTTGAAGGTCCGCCACATGATCCGGCGGAAGAAGGAGGCCGGCACCTCGCGGTGTTGCTGGTAGTGGTGCCGAAAGGCATCGGAGAAGGCCGTCTCGGCTTCGGCGGTCACGGTGTATTCCGGATGCAACGGCAGGTCGGCGATGGCGGCCCAGGCGGTATGCAGGGGGGCCATGTTGCCGGCCTCCTCCACCCTGTATATGGGGAAAAGGTCCGGGGTCCGCTCTGGATCAGCCGCGCCCACGATGAAGCCGAATCGCTGGCAGAAGCCGTCCAGCATGGATTCCGCCGACACGTTGTCGAGGAAGGTTTCCTGGACCGTGGTGCCGAGGATGACCAAGGCGGGGTCGTCGATCTCGATGCTGGCCTTGACGGTACGCCGCGCAATCGGTCGGCCATCGTGCAGCCTGAGAAGGGTCTCCTTGAGTTCCTCGCAATAGGTCTGGCTCTCCATGCGTTTCAGCGTCTGTGCCCATTCGTCCTGGAACCATGCCGTCCGGTTATTCTCGGCCAGGACCTCGATGAACTTCGCGGCCGAGGTCGCCTCTGGGAACAGACGCAGCGGCATCACCTTCTCGATGACCGAGACCGTCTTGGTCTTGCCGGCGCCGCTGGACGCCAGCAGCACCGACCACAGATCGGGCCGCACTGTGGTTCCCGCCACCACAGCCTCCACCCCCTTGTCCAGCAGGTAGGCAGCCAGCGAATGGAGGACGAGGAAGGCCGGCAGTTCGAGGGGGAAGTCGGTGGTCCGCTCGAACAGATCGACCACCTTGTCCAACAGGGAGCCAGGCGGGATGATCACATCGCCCCGCCAGGTGCGCGGGCTGGCCTTGGTGGCAAGGATGCCGCGCAGGGTGTCGCGGCGATCCCCGGCCAGGCCGCCGGCTTCGATCAAGGCGATGAGGTCGAGTTGGCGCGGATCAGCGGCAACGGGCTTGGCGGACTTCCTCGGCATGGTGGCTTCCCCTTTCTTGGGTGCGGACGGCATTGCCCGCTGACGTCGACATAGGTCCCGGTCAGCAGCCGCCCAGCCGCCGTTCATCCACCGTTCACGTTGGGTCGAAGGGGAGCCGTCAGCGTCAGCGGATCGACGGGAAAGGGGCGGACTTCCGCGCCTTTCGGAGCCCTGAAGCGCGTCAGCAGGGCGTCAGCGGTCATGACCCGTGTCATGACCAAGAGGGGTCCGGGGCGGTGCCCTGGCCTACGGTTGGCTTTCCCGAAGGGAAACCCAACGGCGTAGGTGCCGCCGGTCTTGACCGGCGAGCAAATCGCCCGATGTCGACGGCGGGACCAAATGCCTTGGGAGGGCGTCATGGGGGAGACCGAGCCGTATTGCATCCTGCGTCATGGCAGGAAGTCGCATACCTGGGGAGAGCTGCGCCAGGCGGCGGGCCATACGATGCGCGACGCCCCCTGGCTGGGTCAGAACATCGATCCCGAACGCAGTGAGCGCAATGCCGTGCTGGCCGGAACCGGCGATGTGGTCGAGGACGTGCAGTCACGGCTTGCCGCCGTGGGCGTTGATCCGAAGCCTGGCCAGGTCGTCGCCCGCGAACTGCTGCTGACCGCCAGCAGCTCCCATTTCGCCGCCGGCGGCTACAGCGGTCGGGATGGCGACTTCGCCCCGGATCACCTCAACGCCTGGCGTGCGGCATCCATGGCGTTCCTGCGCGAAGAATTCGGGGCCAACCTCTGCACGGTCGTCCTGCACCTGGACGAAGCTGTCCCCCATCTTCACGCCTGGGTCACTACCACCGCCCTGGTGGAGAAGAAAGGCCGGGGCCGTCCGCGCAAGGACGGGACCAGGCCGGCGGTAACCACCGGCTGGACCCTGAACCACGACAAGGTAATGGGATCAGGCAAGGCGGCATTCGCGGCGCGGCAGGACCGGTACGCCGAAGCCATGGCGCCGCTGGGGCTGCGGCGCGGTCAGCGCCAGAGCCAAGCCCATCACGAGCCGATCCGCGCCTACTATGCAGCCGATCAAGGCCGGCGCCATGGCCGCCTTCAGGAGCTTGATCAAGTCAGCGACTTCCTTGCTCATGTCCGGCCGTTCTTTGGTCCTTTCTTCCCCTTTTTTCCTGGCGACTCCATTCCGTCCTTCGCCCTGAAGCGCCCGGAGGCGCTTCAGTATCGTCTCTGCAAGTTCTATGTCCTTAACTGACATAATATCCCTTGCTGCCCGGTCATAGCGGCTGGCCGCAAGAGCCTCGGGATTGGTCTGGGGTTTCTTCCCCTTCCGAGGGCGTCCGATTGGGCGCTGTGGCCTGGGCGTCTTCATTTGGCTGAGCGGCCAATTGTGGTGCAGAACGCCATCCAGCTTTTTGCCTTCACCGAATTCGGTGACCACCTTGCCGTCCCTGACAAGCTCGCGGTCGGGGCCGTAGCCATTCAGGCCATAGTCGATACCGTCGGGGCCGAAGTTGCCGTGCTGCTTGAAAAAATACACGGCTTCAGACGGCTTGGCCTCCTTGCATTGCAGAAGCAGGTCGCGCGCCCAGTCGAGGTCCATCCTTCGCGGCGTGTATTGCTCCGTGGAACAACTCTCCCCGCCAACCACCACCCAGGATAGGCGGCGACCGAGGTGCTCCTTGCTCTGGGTCAGCCAGCGCCGCAGGTCAAGCGGGCCGACCAGCGGTTCGGCGCTCACCCAGTAAATGGCGGCGGGGATTGTCAGCAGCACAGGGACGCGCAGATCGGCGGCGGCCTGATGCTCGGTGCTCACGCCGAGCCAGCAGTTGCCCCACCCCTTGTCCCCCCACGGCGGATAGCCGTCGACCTCAATGGTCGCGGTGGAGGGCGGTAGGTAGCGGGCGATGTTTTCCGGCCGCTTTGTAAGCAGCTGCCAATCCAGCCCCTCTCGGGTCTCCCAGATCGTCTTCCAAAGCAGCGCCCTCCAGCCGTTACGATCGATAGCCTCGTGGTCGTCAAAAACGTCGGCGATGCTGGCCGAAAATACCCGATCACGCCGACCCGCCGCGATGGCGGCCTTGTTCCAGCGATACGGATGATTGAAGGTGGAAGGATTGGGCAGACGGTCGCCGACGCCGGAGACCCCCCACTGTGTGAATTTTGGGCCTGGCCTGCCACCGGGGCCAGACTTGCTATGGTTGTGTTGCCACTGGACTCTCGCGTAACACGCCAGACACCCGGAATTAGGCTGGGCCACTACCGAACAGCCCCGCCAAATATTGAAGGTGTGGGTCGTCCAGTCGATGCCGCTGTTTTCGCCCACCACTACCTCCTAAATTCGGCGCCACTTGAATATTGAATTTTATGTCAGGACACGATGCAAAAATACAGGGCAAGGTCTCGTCGTCGTAAGGTGCATCTTCAGGTCGAGGTCAGCGCCGCAGGGATCCGAAGTCCAGGCCCTTGTACTTGATGCGCAGGAAGTCTTCCGACTGCTCCTGGATCGGCGTCCCAATACCATAGCGGCGCTGAACGGAGCCGTCCTCGTGGCCCATGAACAGATCCTGGGTCGCTCCCTCCAGCCGCGCGGCCCGCATGGCGTCCTTGAACGAATGGCGGAACGAATGGAATGACTTCTTGTCCGTCTTGATCCCGATGGATTTGAGGAGGCGGCTAAACTTCTTCGAGAATGACGATGAATAGTAGCCATCCTGGCCCATCTCCCATTCGGGAAACAGCCGGCCGCTCTTGATGGAATTGACGAAATCGAGGAAGCCCAAGGCGATCAGTTCGCCGTGAACCGGGATGTATCGCTTTCCGGCTCGGGTTTTCACTTTGTGGTCATCGTCGGCGTTGGTGATGAGGAAATGCGGCATTTCATTCAGTTGGACGACGTCCGCCTTGGTGAGCTGACCGATTTCATTCATCCGGCAGCCCGAGAAGGCGGCAATCAAGGGGGCCCAGAAATGATGGTCGTTGAGTCGGAGATCACCTCGCTCATGGCGAAAATGGGCGGAGCGGCATCCTGTGAAAATTGGCGCCCCGAAAATCACCCGCATATCCTCAAGGCTGAACGGGTCACGTTCATCGGAGACGTCTCGCGAGGGCTGCTCGGCCCGAACGCCGACAGCCGGGGATTCCTTGACCTTCTTGTTGGCCTTGGCCCAGGTGAAAAACGTCTTGATGTTGCTGAGGTATTTCTCGTTGATGGTCTTGCCGTCCAGGCAGTCGAGCCGTTTGCTTTCAGGGAGCGCGGCGTTGCGACGGATCGCCTCTTCAAGGTCGTCGGTTTTGAGCCGCTTGCGGAAGTTGGTGGGGCACTGCAGCAGCAATTCCTTGAACTTGACCACCTCCTCGTCGGTGATGGCCGCGACGGGACGATCCACCCCCACCACCTGCATGAACAGACGGAGGCTGGCGCGGTAGTCGTCCTGGGTCTTCGTGCTGACCTTGGCCCGCGTCGTCTTTTCCGAGATGAACGGCTCGACCAAGTCGCCGATGGTCGGCCCTGATGGTGTGGGGGGCGGAGCCGCTGCGACAGGGGGAACGACGGTTTCTCCCTGCTGCGGTGAGTATTCTGTCACGACGCCTGGGATGATGTGTTGATCCCGGAAGAGCGGGTCCCTGGGCACATAGCCGAATTCCCCTTCATCCTCGGCCTTTGCCCGGCGGGTCGCTTCCAACTTCCAACGCCCCGCGCAGCATGTAGGCGCAGAGCCGCCGGAAGTCCGGGGAGTTTTCATCCGCGTCCTCGGCCCGACCGGATTCCTCAAGTTCGAGCTGGGCATTGAAGATCACGCGCCCGATGTCGCCGGTCTGTAATTCGCGGATGATATTTTTCTCAACCTCGGCCCGCGTTTCAATGAACCCGTCATTGATCTCCTTGCCCTGCGGGTGGACCTCGGCGAGCTGCCGGGCGTGCCAGTTCTCATCGACGCAGACCTTGTGCCACCAACGGGCAAAGGACAGACAATCGTCTTCTGTGATCATTGAATTTCGCCGCAAGTCGTCAAACAGTTCATCGGCCCTGGCCCGGACGCGGATCAACCGCTTTCGGGCTTCTCTGGGGTCGTTCGTGCCCAGGCTCCGCTTCAATTCCCTGCGCCCGAACCGACCGACCAAATCTACCGGAACTCGTTGCCGAAAGTAATAGGCGGCGCCCCGCCGCATTAGGCTTGTGGTCATGGCTTTGTGTCCCACCGGTGTGTCCCAGTGGAATGCAAAAAAGTGAGGGTTTATGCGGGTTCCAGGCGGGTGGCGGTTGTCCAGCGAGGTCTTGCCGGGTCCCACCCCCTCCGCCAGTATCTTCCGGTAAGCGGTTGAAAGTTAGCCATTCCTTGCGGTGCAGGAATGGCTAACCCCCAAACCAACCCACAATCGGACTCCGGCTTGTCGCGTATTTCGGCGCACGGGCGCGGCCGAATGGACCTTCCCTATCTAGCAGTTAACCGTGGCGACTTTCTGGTTCGATGCCAATCAGCCCCCGTTAGCGGAGCGCAAAAACCGATGTATGGCCAACAGCCTCGCGCCGGGGAAGGTCGAGAGTGCGTGGTATGCAGCGAGAGAACTACAACAGCCACTTGGGTTTGAACGCCCCCTTAACAGGGGCCTCTGGCTTCTCTGTCTTCATAATGTCCAGACACACGCACCTGCCGAGTTGGGCTTGCTGACCTTCTCAGACGCGCTCGCTCATTACATGGCGGGTGAGGACGGTCGGTGCATTCTGGACCTTGCAATCACATTCGAGATACTGGCGAGCAAACGTCTTTTGGCGGATACCGGGAAGACGGTCCAAGAACGAGAAGCTATTGGAGAAGAGCCGACTGGCTGAAGGAAGGGTGGTCTGTGCCCGCCCTATATCGTGGGACACAAGTCAGAGGTTACACTTGAGACGTACCTCGACGCAGTTCGAGAACTTGTGAACAAGTACATACAGCTGCTGCGGCCTGGGGAATTGCCGCAGATGGCCGCCATGCGCCTGGAAAGCACTCGCCGCCGTTGACGCCCTTCTCAACTGTTACGGTGATCTACTACAGCCCGGGAACTGCCAATGCGGGGTCAGGTGGCGCGCTGGTATGGGGTACGGCTAAGGCCTTTCCCCAAGCCGGGCCCGGGCGGCGTTCCATTCCTTGAGCATGGTCTTGGCCCCGCGCGGATTGTGGTTGCGCAGGTGTTCCCGGTAGCGGTGGTCGTAATAGCCGTTGACCCCGACCATTTTGGCCGCGCGGTCCCAGGCGATGCGCTGGCATTCGATTTTAAGGCGGCAGGTTTCGCTGCACGACTCGCCCTCGCTGATCGGGGTGCCGCAGATTTTACAGATCAAGATGCTTCCTCCGGGCCGGTCGGGCGTCATCCACGCAGCGCCTGAAGCTCGCCGACGGTGACCCGCAGGCGGTTGGACAGGCTGCGCGCCAGGGTTTCCATGATGGACAGGGCCACGTCGGCATGATGCTCGGCCAGCGCGTTGAAGTGGTCACGCGACAGGACATACACCGCCACGTCGCCCAGCGCATGCGCGTCGGCGGTATGGGTTCCGCCGTCGAGAAAGCCCATGCCGCCGATGATCTCGCCAGGGCCGGGGGTGGCGAGGTGGTAGCTTTTCTTCTTGCCGGTGGGCAGGGTGACCTTGACCAAGCCCTGACGGATCAGGAACATCTCGTCGCCGGGGGTGCCGGCCTTGAAGACCTTCTTGCCGGCGGGGATGGTGCGGGGCTCCAGGGCGGCTGCCAGCGCGGCGAAGGCCTCCTCCGAGCAACCGGCGAAGATGGCCATGTCGCGCAGATCCAGCGCCGCCGCTTCGGTCTGTTGCGTCGCCTCCTCCCGCGTCTGCGCCTCCACCCATTCCAGCGCGTCGTCGAGCTGGCGGAAGGCGACGGCCTTGGTGGTCGGCCGGACCACGCCGCTGTCCTTGAGGAAGCGCTTCATCTTCAGGCCGCTGGGCAAGCCCTTGGGAATGTCGCAGAACACCAGGAAGGCGTTGTGCTCCTCCAGCCGGTCCTTGATCTGCTCCAACACATGGGTGGCGGTCAGGTCCAGCGATTGGACCCGGCGCATGCTGAGGATGACGTATTTGCGCGTCCTGGTTTCCGGCTCCAGCGCCGCTTGCAACTGGCTGGCGGTGCCGAAGAACAGGCTGCCCTGCAACTCGAACACCACCATGTCGTCGCCCTCGCGCTCGAAGCGCAGCAACTCCTCGGGCGAGCGGGCGCGGCGGGAGTAGATCTCATGGCCCTCGACGCGGCTGCGGACGATGGAACTGCGGGTCTGCTCGCGCAGGAACAGCAGGATGGCCAGCGCCACCCCGACGCCGGAGGCCAGGATCAGATTGCCGAAGATGGCCACCAGGATCACCGACAGGATGACCAGGAAGTCGAAGCGGGTGGAGGGATGGAAGAAGAACGCCAGGCTGTGACGGTCGATCATGCGGGCGCCGACGACGATCAGGATGGCGGCCAGCGCGCCGACCGGCACCCAGGCGATCAGCGGCGACAGCACGAAAAAGGCCGCCAGTGAGAAGATTCCGGTCATCACCCCCGACAGCTTCGACGTGCCGCCGCTGGAGATGTTGATCAGCGAAGCGCCCATGGTGCCCGAGCCGGGAACGCCGCCCACCAGCGACGCGGCGATGTTGCCCAACCCCTGGCCCACCAGTTCCCGATTGGAGTTGTGGTGGGAGTTGGACATGGCGTCGATCACCAGGCAGGTCTTCAGGGTGTCGATGGACAGCAGGACTGCCAGGGTCAGGGCCGGAACCAGGACCTTGACCACCGCCTCCAGCCCCAGTCCGCGCATGGCGCTCCAGTGATGGTGGATGCTGATGGCAAGGTTGTCGTCATCGCCGGCCAGATTGCCGATCAGCAGCGGATTGGCCTCGGTGGTCATCAGGGCGGGGTCCAGCAGGCCAAGTCCCAGATAGGTGGCCACGCCCGCCAGCAGGGCGACGATGGCGGCGGGAATGGCGTGGGTGACGCGGGGCGTCGCCACCATGGCGGCGATGACCACCGCGCCCACCACCATGCTTTGCCAAGCCCAGGCGGAGGGGTGTTGCAGCGAATCCACGAAGCCGGTGCCGCCGGGGGAGCCCAGCAGCTTGGGCATCTGACTGCCGATGATGATCAGGCCGACGCCGCTGAGATAGCCGCTGACCACCGGATAGGGAATGAAGCGGATCAGCCGGCCGATGCCGGCCAACCCGAACCCGATCTGAAACAGTCCCGCCAGCAGGCCGATCAGCCCCAGCATCAGCAAGATGCTGCCCGAGGCCTGCCCTTCGCGGGCAAAGCCCATGGCCAGGGCCGACAGCACGGCGGCGGCGGGGGCGCAAGGCGCGGTGATCAGGCGGGACGACCCGCCGAACAAGGGGGCGATCAGCCCCAGGGCGGTGGCGCCGAGAATCCCGGCCATGGCCCCCTGGGCCGCCAGCGAACCGCCCAAGGGGGCGAAAATGGTGGCGCCGAAGGCGATGGCCGACGGCAAGGCGACCAGCATGGCGGCAAGCCCACCCCAGACATTGCCGATTATTTTCCCACGGGTTTCTGCGGTCGCGGTCATCGGCGCCCCTGACATGTTTCCCTCGCCGCCACGCTTCATACCGACGAGCCACTGTCGTTGCTCGTCTTGTTGTCCCTCAAGCGCCGGGCGCTCGCGCTTGGCTTACACGGCACGAGCCGTGGCGGCCTGCGGCCTTGCCTTCTCTCCATCGAACTGAAAGATCAGTTCGATGGCTCGGCGGGATCACGAGAGAGTCTACGCCAACTTTCGATGTAGCAAAACCGCCATATCAGGCGCGGCCAGCCGCGTTGAAGAGGGGGGGGCTGTCGCAAAACGGAAACACGCAAAGCGGCCCTCGACTCTGTATATGAAAAGGCGCGAGAGTCTTTTGGGGATTTAGACACATCATGGACATGACCATGGAAGAAGTGGACGGCGTCTGCCGCATCGTCCTGAACGGCAAGCTGGACGCCAAGGGTGCCGAGGCCATCGAGCTGCATTTCACCGCCGCCGTCGCCAACCGCAGCCGGGTGGCGGTGGACCTGACCGCGGTGGACTACATCGCCTCCATCGGCATCCGTATCCTGGTTCTGGCGGGCAAGACCGTGGCGCGCCGCAGCGGCAAGCTGGTGATGTTCGGCGCCTCCGAGCCGGTGGCCAAGGTCTTGACCGCCTCGGGGCTGACCGAGATCGTTCCGTTGCTGGACAGCCGGGACGCGGCGGTCGCCGCTCTGGCGTGATCCATGGGCGAGGCCGCTCCGCACCTGGACCTGCCCGCCGGCAAGGACGCGATCACCCCCATGGCGGATTGGGCCGAAGCCCGCGCCGCCGCTCTTGGGCTGGATGCCGGAACGGTGTTCGCGGTGCGGCTGTGCGTCGAGGAGGCGGTCACCAACATCGTCCGCTACGCCTATGACGGGGAGCCGGGCGACCACCACGTCATCGGCCTTGACGCGGACTTGCGGGACGGCTCCGCCTGTTTTTCGGTGGTGGATGGCGGCCGGCCGTTCGACCCGGTGTCGGCCGAGGAACCCGGTCGCGAGGGCACCATCCTGGACGCCACCGTCGGCGGCCGGGGCATCCGGCTGATGCGCCAGTTCACCAAGGCCATGCGCTATGAACGGCGGGACGGGCGCAACCGGCTGACCCTGGTGTTCTAGGGCATGATCCGACCAATTCGGACTACGCTCAGCCGCCATTGAGGCGGCGGCCAAGCTCGCGGAGCGAGCGCCCGGCGAGGGGCAAAACAAAGCGAGACCGATCCGACAAGGTCGGAAATCGGTCTAGCAAGCCAGGGTGGCGGTGTCCGTGGCGTCGTCGCGCGCCTGCCGCGCGACCGCCGACAGAGAGTCCGCCAAATCGTACAGGCCGGCCAGCGTCGCTTCCCGCCACAGGAAGACGGCGGCCTCGTGGATGGATTTGGCGACGGCGGCAGGGGGTTCGGCGGGTGGCAGTTGACGCCCCATCAGGCGGCCCTCCGGGTCGCTTCGTCCTCGGCCATGTTGAGCACCGGCCCGGTGAGGCCCTTGTTATGGCGAACGCGCGCCAGCGAATCCTCGGTGATGTTGACCCGTCCGGCCACCACCGGAAAGCGGCCGATGGCGGAGGGCGAGCCGAGGAAGTCGATGTCGCAGCCCGCTCGCATCAGAACCCGCCGCAAGATGCCGGCCGGCATGACGCAGATGAACTCGTCGATTCCCCGAAGGACGCCGAATTCCAGGCAACCGGCGATCAACTCGCCCAGATACTTGTCCTTGGTGGCGGCGTCGAGGGCGTGGTCGCAGCCGAAGCGGGTGGCTTCCCAGATCAGGGGCGATTTGGGCGGAGTCTTGCCGTCCAGCAAGCCGGGCCACAAGGTCTCGATCATGTAGGGCCTGACGGTGGGGATGAGCCGCGTCACCGCCCGGGCCTCGCCGGATGCGTCGCGCCGGATCAGATAGGTGGTGGCGGGCGTGTCGAACTGGTCGTATTCCATGCCGTCCCAGGCCGGCACCTCGTAGCCTTCCCGTTCGATGAAGACCCGATGGCGCAGACGGAACTGGGCAGCCAACGCATCGCCGTAATGGTGCGCATTCTGGATGGTGACCACATCGATCATCGTAAGCCCTCCCTCTGGGGTTCTGTCCCAGGAGAAAGCCGTGTTTTCCGTGATTCAGTCTGCTACGGACCCGCGTAGTCGAGGCCGGATCGGCCCATGGCTACGGACCGGCGTAGGCCGTCAGGGCTGGATCAGGCCGTGGCGGATGGCGGTGACGATGGCGACGATGCGGTTTCCGGCCCCCAGCTTCGCCATCGCCTTGCGGAAATGGAAGTCCACCGTGTGTTCGGAAATATGCAAGATGACCCCGATGTCCCAGTTGCTCTTGCCCTTGGCGCTCCACATCAGGCAATCGCGCTCGCGCTCGGTCAGGGTGACGTTCGAGACCCGCAGCGGCGAGACCTCGTGATAGGCGACGAAGAACTGGTGGGCATAGGCGCGGAGCATGGGGATGTGGGCGCGCAGGTCGGTCTGGCCGGTGGAACTGGCCAGGCTCAACACATAGGCGCCGCCCATGGGGCCGTGAATGGGGATCGACACCCCGTCCAGCAGGGGAACCTCCCGCGATTCCTGGAACATCAGGCGCTGGTCGTCGGACAGGTCGGGCAGTTTCTGGCAGTCCGCCCAGACCAGCGGCGCGGTGGTCCGCGGGCTCAGCAGCACCACGGGGTCGATCTTTTCATAGCCGCGCTGGAAATAGTGGCGAATCCACTCTTCGGGATAGTTCAAGGCGACGGCGGGGGCGGGGATGTCGTCGGCCAGCTGGCTTTGCTGCGGTTGGCTGAGGGCGCCGAAAGCCAATTGGTCGAACCCGCAGCCCCCCACAGCGTCGCGAAGGAGGTCGAACACCTCCGTCGGGCCTTGGGCGCGGTTGGTCACTTCGATGAACTCGCCGAATATCACGTCGGTGGACTCCTCAGCTCTTCGTAAGAATGAATTATGCAAAGAGGCTCGGCAAGTGGTAAGGATAGATCTATCGTATTGGTCGCGGAACCGCGATGAATTGAGGGCAAAATGGGAAACGAAGAACATCCGATAAGCCGGGGTACGCGCGGGCGGTTGCCGTCCGGCGCTCCCAATCCGGTCGATGTGCATGTGGGGAGCCGCGTGAAGCTGCGGCGGACCTTGATGGGCATGAGTCAGGAAATGCTCGGCGACGCCATTGGCATCACCTTTCAGCAGGTCCAGAAATACGAGCGCGGCGCCAACCGCATCGGCAGTTCGCGCCTCTACGACCTGGCGCAGGTTCTGGACGTGCCGGTGGCGTTCTTTTTCGACGCCATCCCCGAAAGCGCCCAGCGCATGAGCCCGCTCAACGTGATCAAGGGCTCGCGCGGCGACACGGTGATGGTCGAGCCCGCTGCCATGGATGCCGATCCCATGGCCAAGCGTGAAACCCTCGAACTGGTGCGGGCTTATTACAACATCGCCGATCCCTTGATCCGGCGTCGGGTCTACGAACTGGCCAAGGCTTTGGGCACCATCAGTTCGGACGAGTAAGGTCATATCCCGCTGATCGGAACCGATCAGCGGGATATGGTATCAGGCCGATACGGCCCGACCGGACGAAGAGGGGGCTCGCGCCACCTTGCCGACCGGGCCGCGCCGCCATATAGTTCGCTCATCATGATAGAAGCCCGCTTCCCGCTCCGTCATCTCCTCGGCATCCAGGGTCTGGGGCCGACCGAGATCTCCATGCTGCTCGATCTGGCCGAAGGCTATGTCGAGCAGAACCGCTCCAACGACAAGCGCAAGAACCTGCTGCGCGGTCGAACCGTCATCAACTTGTTCTTCGAGAACTCGACCCGGACGCGCACCAGCTTCGAACTGGCGGGCAAGCGCCTGGGCGCCGACGTCATCAACATGCAGTCGGCCGGATCGAGCGTGCAGAAGGGCGAGACCCTGATCGACACCGCCATGACGCTGAACGCCATGCATCTCGACGTGCTGGTGGTGCGCCATCCCGATTCGGGCGCGGTCAAGCTGCTGAGCGAGAAGGTCAACTGCGCCGTCATCAACGGCGGCGACGGCAGCCACGAACATCCCACCCAGGCGCTGCTGGACGCGCTGACCATCCGTCGGCGCAAGGGCAAGCTGTCGGGGCTGACGGTGGCCATCTGCGGCGACGTGCTGCATTCGCGGGTGGCGCGCTCCAACATCTACCTGCTCAACGCCATGGGCGCCTCGGTGCGGCTGATCGGGCCGCGCACCCTGCTGCCTTCGGGCGTCGACCGCCTGGGGGTCGAGGTGTTCCACGACATGCGCAAGGGGCTGGAGGGCGTCGACGTCATCATGATGCTGCGCATCCAGAACGAGCGCATGCGCGGCAACTTCATCCCGTCGATCCGCGAGTACTTCCACTTCTTCGGCCTGGACCGCGAGAAGCTGGCCCTGGCCAAGCCCGACGCGGTGATCATGCATCCCGGCCCGATGAATCGCGGCGTCGAGATCGATTCCGACGTGGCCGACGACGTCGAACGCTCGCTGATCCGCGAGCAGGTGGAAATGGGCGTGGCGGTGCGCATGGCCTGCCTCGACCTGCTCACCCGCCACCTGCCCAATTCGGAGGGAGCCGTCTGATGGCCGCCCGCAATTCCACGGGCCTGGTGGCCTATGTCAACGCCCGCCTGATCGACCCGGCCTCGGGGCTGGACGCCAAGGGCGCGGTGCTCACCAATGGCGAGACCATCGCCGATGTCGGCCCCGGCCTGTTCCAGGGCGGGGTGCCGTCGGGGATGGAGGTGGTGGACTGTCAGGGCCTGTGCCTCGCTCCCGGTCTGGTCGACATGCGGGTGCAACTGCGCGAGCCCGGCGAGGAGCACAAGGAGACGCTGAAGTCGGCGGGCGAGGCGGCGGTGGCTGGCGGCGTCACCTCCATGGTCTGCCTGCCCAACACCACCCCGGTGATCGACGACGTCGCCACGGTGGAGTTCGTCGCCCGGCGCGCCCGTCAGATCGGCCTGGCCAAGGTCTATCCCTACGCCGCCGCCACCAAGAAGCTGGAAGGGCAGGAACTGTCGGAGATGGGCATGCTGGCCGAGGCCGGCGCGCTCGCCTTCACCGACGGGGTCAAGGCCATCCGCAACGCCCAGCTCATGCGCCGGGCGCTGTCCTACGCCGCCACCTTCGGCCTGCTGATCGTCCAGCACCCGGAGGAGCCGTCATTGGCCGAGGGCGGCCTGATGGCCGAGGGCGAACTGGCCACCCGCATGGGTCTGTCGGGCATTCCGGCGGCGGCCGAGGCGATCATGCTGGAACGCGACATGCGGCTGGTGGGCATCACCGGCGGCCGCTACCACGCCGCCCATGTCTCCACCGCCGAGGGGGTCGAGGTCATCCGCAAGGCCAAGGCCAAGGGCCTGCCGGTCACCTGCGACACGGCGCCGCCCTATTTCGCCCTCAACGAGCTGGCGGTGGGCGACTACCGTACCTTCGCCAAGCTGTCGCCGCCTTTGCGCAGCGAGACCGACCGTCAGGCGGTGGTGGCGGGTCTGAAGGACGGCACCATCGACGCGGTGGCCTCCGACCATGCGCCGCAGGATCAGGATTCCAAGCGGGTGCCGTTCGCGGCGGCCGAGTTCGGCGGCGTCGGGCTGGAAACCCTGCTGTCCATCACCTTGGAGCTGGCCCATAACGGCCATGTCAGCCTGCCCGAGGCGCTGAAGCTGGTCACCTGCGCCCCGGCCGCCATTCTCGGTCTGGCGGCGGGACGGCTCAAGGTCGGCGCCTCGGCCGACCTGGTGCTGTTCGACCCCGGTCGCGGCTGGAAGGTCGAGGCCAAGAAGTTCCGCTCCAAGTCCAAGAACTCGCCGTTCGATGATCGCCCGGTCCAGGGCATGGTGATCCGCACCGTCGTCGATGGCCGCACGGTGTATTGCGCCGATGTTTGAGATCTTCGCGGCCGTCATCGCCGGCTATCTGCTGGGCAGCGTGCCGTTCGGACTGGTACTGACCCGCCTTGCCGGGCTGGGCGACATCCGCCAGATCGGTTCGGGCAATATCGGCGCCACCAATGTGCTGCGCACCGGCCATAAGGGCCTTGCGCTGGCCACCTTGCTGCTGGATGGCGGCAAGGGCGCCATCGCCGTCGGGCTGGCCTGGGCCCTGCTGGGCCGCGATCTGGTGCCGGTGGCCGGCTTCGCCGCCGTGCTGGGGCACAACTTCCCGGTCTGGCTGGGCTTCAAGGGCGGCAAGGGGGTGGCGACCACCTTCGGAACCCTGATGGCGGCCTCGTGGCCGGTGGGGCTGGCCTGCTGCGCCACCTGGATCGTCACCGCCGCGCTGTTTCGGTTCTCGTCGCTGGCGGCATTGGTGGGGCTGGCGCTGTCGCCGGGCTTCGCCCTTTATTTCGCAGGTCCCCAATACGCCGCCATGGCCGCCGGTCTGGCGGTGCTGGGGTTCTATCGGCACAAAGCCAACATCCTTCGGCTGATCCGGGGCGAGGAGCCCAGGATCGGCGGCAAGAAGACCACCGGAGAGGCCCCGTCATGAGCGTTAAGATCGCCCGCGATACCGTCGTCACCCTTGAATACAAGGTCACCGATTCCGACGGCCAACTGGTCGATGCCGGAGCGGTGCCGCTGGAATACCTGCATGGCGGCTATGACGGCCTGTTCCCCAAGATCGAAGCGGATCTGGAGGGCAAGACGGTCGGCTATTCCGCCACCATCCGGTTGCAGCCGGCGGAGGCCTTCGGCGAATACGACGCCGATCTGGTCCAGATCGAGGCGCTCGACACCTTTCCCGCGGACATCAAGGTCGGCTCCATCTACGAGGCCACCCCCGAGGGGGGCGACGAGGAGGACATGCAGTTGTTCCAGGTCACCGACATCGCCGAGGGCAAGGTGGTGCTGGACGGCAACCATCCCCTGGCCGGGATGGTGTTGGACTTCGCCTGCACCGTCGCCGCCATCCGTCCGGCCCGTCCGGCGGAAATCGCCGCCGGCGGGGTGGGCGAGGAGTAGGATTCACCCGAGCGAGGTGCCGGTGGCCGGATCGCGGTTTCCCCTTGGGTACGGACTGTTCGTCGTCCTCCTCCTGCTGTTGGCGGGAGGGACGGCCGTGGCCGCCGAGGGAGCGCCTCCGCTGCGGGTGCTGTCGCTGTATTCCCTCGAACCCGGCTTTCCCTGGCAGGCCGAGGTGGAACGGGGCGTCGGGATCGGCTTCGCCCGCCTCGACCGCCGGGTCGAGCACTATGTGGAGAACCTCGACGCCGGCCGCTTTCCGGGCGAGGACCAGGCGCGGGTGATGGAGCGCTTTCTCGATGCCCGCTTCGTCAACCGCATGCCCGACGTGGTGATCGCCGAGGGAGCGCCCGCCACCCGCTTCGTCATGGCCCGGCCCGGCCTGTTCCCCGGGTCGCGGCTGGTGCTGGTCAACTATACCGGCGCGCCGGGACCGGGCATGGTGGCCATTCCGCTGCGTTCGGACTTCAAGACGGCCATCGCCGAGATGCGGACGGTCAGCGGCGCGCGCAAGGTCACCGTGGTCGCCGACGCCAGCGATGCCGCCGGCAAGGCCCGGCTGGAGGATTTCAAGGCCCGCATGGCCGAGGCCGGCGACAAGGGCGAGGTGGACTATCTGATCGACCTGCCCCTGGCGGAGCTGGAGACCCGGGTGGCGGCGCTGCCCCCCGATTCCGCCGTGTTCTACCTGCTGGTGTTTCGGGACGGCGCCGGTGCCGCGTTCACCCCCTATCAGGTGGCCGCGCGGCTGGCGGCGGCGTCGGCCGCGCCGATCTTCAGCCATTGGAGCAGCCTGATGGGCAGCGGCATCGTCGGCGGCTACCTGCTGAGCGGCGAGCGGGTGGGAGCCATGGCCGCCGAGGCGGCGGGGCAACTGGCCGGCGGGCATTCGGGGGCCGACATCATCCTGCCGCTGAAGCAGGCCTACGGCTCCTATTACGATTGGCGGCAGCTTCGCCGCTGGGGACTGTCCGAGGCCCGGCTGCCGGCGGGCAGCCAGACGCTCAACCGCGAGCCGTCGTTCTGGGCCGCGTATCGCTGGCCGGTGACGCTGGTGCTGTCCTTAACCCTGGTGCTGGCCATCTCGGTGGTGGTGCTGGCCCGCCTGAACGCCGCCCGCCATCGGGCCCTGACCGCCCTGGCCGAGGAGCAGGAGCTGCTGGAACGGCATGTGGACGAGCGCACCGCCGACCTGTCCGCCGCCACGGCGGCGCTGGAACGCTCCAACGAGGACTTGCAGCAATTCGCCTATGCCGTCTCCCATGACCTGAAGGAGCCGTTGCGGTCGGTGACCGGTTACCTGCAATTGCTGGAACGGCGCTATGGCACGACCCTGGACGGCGACGCCCGCGAATTCATCGCCTACGCTGGCGCGCGACAATTACGGTGGCCGGTCAGCGACAATTAGGATGACCGGTATGAGACACCGTCGAGTAGCACCTATACCGCTATCACAAGCAAGCATTGCTCAGCAATAAGGAAGTGCAGCGACAATTACGGTAATTG
>NZ_CAINTR010000196.1 GCF_903853455.1 uncultured Magnetospirillum sp. | reverse complement strand
TCCCATCCTGGGGAAGCCTCTTGCGAACCATCCGAACCGGGAGACCGCCCCCGCAGCCACCTTGATGATCCCAACCCCACAACGCTCAACCCCGCCCCGAAACCTCATACCCTCGCGCAAGCCCATACTGAGAACCGCTGCTGACCAACTCCTTTGCTTGCCGATCCCCGCGCATTCAGAGCATAATTGATACCGAAATTCTGGATCATATGCTGAGGTTCAAATGGCACCGCGGGACGAGATTCTACCCGAGCAGAAGGTTGCCAACCCAAGGCATGCCGAAGCGAACCAGCAGCATCAGGCCGCCTCTGCACCAGCACCCGAGCTCCATCCGACCCTGGTGATGTCGGCGGTGGGCGCCGCCAAGCTGGTGGTGCCCGGCGGCGATTTCCTGGTGATGGCCGAGTATGTGCGCCACGGCGCGGACCTGGTGCTGGTCGGCGTCGATGGCACCCGGGTCCTGATCCAGGACTACTTCGCCTCCGAGACGCCGCCGCCGCTGATGAACGAATCCGGCGCCACCATCGACGCCGCTCTGGCTGGGAAGCTGGCCGGGCCGCTGGCGCCGGGGCAATACGCCCAGGCGGGCGGCGGAGCGGGGGAGCCGGCCATCGGCTCGGTCAAGGCCGCCACCGGCGCCGTCCACGTCAAGCATGCCGACGGCACCCAGGGTGACTTGCACAAGGGCGACAGTGTCCACCAGGGCGATACCCTGCAGACCGATCCGGCCGCTTCGGTCGGTGTGGTGTTCGCCGACGGCACCACCATGTCGCTGGGCGAGAAGGGGCGCATGGTCCTCGACGAGTTGGCCTACGACCCCGGCGCCAAGACCGGCGACGCCCATCTTTCCCTGGTCAGCGGCTCCTTCGCCCTGGTGTCGGGCCAGATCCCCAAGACCACCCCCGACGCGCTGCAGCTCAAGACTCCCACCATGACGGTGGGCATCCGCGGTACCGGCCTGACCGGCAATACCAACACCGTGGCGATGATGCAGGAGAGCGGCAACGTCGTCGGCGAGGTGACGGTGACCTCGTCCTCCGGCCAGACCCTCACCCTGAACGGCGCCGGCCAAGCCGCTACCCTGGGCGCCGGCGGCAGTCTGGTGACCGCTACCTTCACGCCGCAGCAGGTGATGAATCTCGGTGGCAACGCCTCCACCTCCCTGACCAGCGTAGCCCCCAACGCCCTGTCCAGCAGCTACAACACCGCTGCCCAGCAGGTGCCGGCGCCGACGCCTCCGTCGCAGCAGCAGGCTCCGCCGCCGCCGCCACCACCCGCTCCGCCGTCGAACGGGGCGCAAAACACCGGGGCGGCGGTCATCGAAGCCATGGTGGCGTTGCAGACCGCCGCCACCGGCTTTCTGGTGAATATCAAGGTTGCGCCGCCACCACCACCGCCTCCTCCGCCTCCGCCGCCACCACCGCCTCCGCCGAAGCCGCCGGTGCCTGTGGATCCCGCGCCGGGGCAGGCGGCCCTGACCATCTGGGGGCCCGGCGGCCTGCTGGAACAGGCCCAGGCCGCCGTCGCCGGCGGCCTGGCGGCCAAGCAGACCGCCGTCACCGCCTCCAACGCCATGGTCAGCGCGGTTCTGACCAACAATTCCTCGGGCACTTGGCAGACCACCACCGGCGGCCATACCATCGGCACCGCCTATGGCAGCCTGACCGACAAGCTGACCGATCTGGCCGCCCAGGTCCATGCGGCCAGCGTGACCGCCACCGCCCAGAAGGCGGCGGCCGATGCCGCTGCCGCCACCGCGGCCCAACTGGCGCAGAAATATCCCGGTGGGGACTGGCAGGGGCATTCCACCGCTTTGGGTTCGGTCAACACGAATGCCCAGGCGCTCAACGCCGATTCCTACGCCAGCTACGACAGCACCGCCGACACCAACGCCCAGGCCATCGTCGCCGATCCCAACAGCGTCAAGACCAACGCCCTGGCGGCCTGGACCAGCGGCGCCGCCGCCCAGAACGAGACCACCGCCCAGGCGGCGGTGACCACCGCCCAGGCGACGGTGGACGCCGACGTCACCACCACCAGCGACGCGGTCGCCCATATCCAGACCCTGCGGGCGAGCGAGACCACCGCCCTTAACGCCTACCAGAACGCCCTGGGGCAGCAGGATTCCCTCGACAGCGCCCTGACCTCCGCCCTGGCGGTCAAGGTCAACGCCGCCAGCGCGGTCAGCGCCTGGGACACCGGCACCTATCTCGCCGATCTCGCCATCGCCAGCAGCAAGCTCACCGCCGCCGCCGGCCTTGCCGCCGGCACCAGCCGCGATGCCGACATCAGCGACGCCGCCGCCGCCATCACCGCCGCCAAGACCCTGGCCCAGGCCGGTCATGACCTAGCGGTGGTGAACTACTACAACGCCCTGCATCCGGTGGTGGGATCGGACACCGCCTCGGTGGCGAGTTTCGTCGGCACCGGCGCCAACGCCTCCGCCATCGCCGCCGCGGTGGCCAACGACGCCCACACCGAGCTGGCGATTGTCCGGTACTACAACGCGCTGTCCACCACAACCCAGCATGTGGCCACCGACGCCACCAGCGTCCACGCCTTCGTTACCAATGGCGCCAATGCCGCGGTGGTGAGCGCCGCCGTCGCCAACGACGCCTCCACCGGCTATTACGCCGTGCAGTACTACAACGCCAACCACACCACGGTGGCCACCGACGCCACCTCGGCTCACACCTTCGTTACCACCACCAATCCGGGATTCGTCGCCACCGCCGAGGCCGGGGATCTGGCGACCCAGTCCTGGAACGTGGCGTTGCAGGTGGCCGAGGCCGCCGATTCCGCCCTGACCGGCTTGGTCCACAGCGACGACACCGCCGTGTCCGCCGCCGCCACCGTGGTCGGGCAGGCCTCGGGCGCCGCCGTCAGCCTGCACACCTATTACGCCAGCCTGCAGTCGATCTACAATTCCGCTTACGATACCGCCGCCGCCAACGATTCCGCCCAGCTCACCACCACCCTGGCCGCCGAGCATACCTTCCTGGGGCTCGAGGATCAGATCGCCGCCGCCCAGACCGCCGCCGGGACCGCGCTGGCCACCACCCTGAACGACATGTCGGCGCTGGGGACCGCCAAGACCGCCGAGGCCTCGGCCGAGGAGTATTACAACCTCGCCCATACCGCCGCCGTGGTTACCGCCCAGACCGATCTCAGCACCGCCGTCACCAACGCCAATGCCGATGCCGCCCTGGCTCTCGCCGCCGCCGGTTCGCTGACCGGTGCCAACCACGACGGCAACGGCCATGCGCTGGACGCCGCCACCGCCGCCGCCGACGCCAACGCCATCGCCACCGACTCGCTGACCCACTATAACAACAACACTCCCTATACCCAGGGCGGCGTTTATACCTACAGCACCTACTACAGCCTGAACGCGGCCTACGCCCACACCGCCGACGGCGCCGCCCATGCCGCCTACGACCTGGCCGCCGGCTTCGACACCACCGCCCAAAACAAGCTGGCCCTGGCCCAGGCCGCCCTGACGGCGGCCCAGGCCGCCATCACCGAGGCCAACACCTGGAACGTCTATTCCAGCGACATGGCCGCCAGCCTGACGACGGCCCAGACCGCCGTGGCCAATGCCACCAAGGCCGCCGCCGCCGCCCATCAGTCGGCCCAGACCGCCCTGGCGGCGTGGAACCTGGCGATCGCCACCGATCCGTTGCCCTCGGTGCAGGACCAGATCGACGCCCTGAACGCCGCCAATACCCAGAACACCGCCGTCGCCCAGGCCGCCGCCAAGCAGCAGGCCGCCACCATCGCCCAGCAGACGGCCTATGAGGACCAGTTGGCGACCAACGCCCTGACCCAGGCCGCCAACGCCCATACCCTGTATTCCGGCGCCTCCGTCGATTCCTCCGACGTGACCGCCCTGAACACCCATTACAACAACGCCGTGACTGCCCAGGGCATAGCCGACGCTAACGCCACCCTGGCCGGAACCCTGTCGACCCAGGCCCAGAACGCCACCACCGTGGCCGATGCCCAGGCCCTGGTCGGCGATTCGCGGCATCTCCACACCAGCACCGGTACCACGGTGCTCGACAGTTCGGGGAACTTCGTCAGCGGCACCGCCATCGCCACCACCATCGCCGGCACCGCGAACGACGTCTCCACCGCGCTCTATATCGCCACCGTCAAGGCGGCCTTGGCCCAGATCGAGGCCAATGCCGCCTCGGCCTCCGCCGTCGCCGTCGCCAAGGTCATCGCCGACGCCGCCGTGGCCCAGGCCGCCAGCGACGTGACCAATGTCGCCTCCGACGCCTCCGATGCCGTGACCAAGCTGGCGGCCGCCAAGGCGGCGTTGGCGGCCATGAGTCTGACCAGCACCTCCAGCACCGCCGTCGCCACCGCCGCCGCCGCCGCCCTGGCCGACAATACCGACGCGGCCGCCAGGCTGGCCGACGCCCAGGCCCAGCTGGCCATCGCCAAAACCGCTTCTGACAACGCCGCCACCCTGGGCAATTCGGTATCGACCCAAGCCCAGTCCATCGCGGTGTCGCGCACCACCCTCGAGGGCAATGTCACCACGGTTCAGGCTTCGGCCCAGACCGCCTCGACCAATTCCGACCAAGCCCAGAACGTGGCGACCGCCGCGGCGGCCAAAAGCACCGTCCTGACAGACGCCAACACCGCCGCCACCAACGCCGCCAATGCCGCCGCCACCGCCGCCGCCAACGCCCAGGCCACCATCAACGGCCTGATTTCCGACCGGGCCAAGGCCGAGACCGCGGCCCATACCAGCGCCGCCGCCTACGAGGTCCAGGCCCATTCCGCCGCCGGTGATTCCCTGGCGGCGACCGGGCTGAACACCACGGCCCAGACCTTTACCACCACCTCCGGCCATGCCTTGGTCTACGACGCCAGCGGCGCCGCCGGCGATGCCGTCACCGCCAAGGTCCAGGCCTATCTCGACTTTTGGAACGGCAACCTGACGGCGGTCGCCACCGACGCTGCCCTGGCCAAGAGCTTCGCCGATGCCGCCCAGGTGGATTTCAACGCCGCCGCCCTGGCCGGGCAGGGCCACCAGTCGGCGGTCAACGACGTGGCCAGCGCCGCCACCGACCTCACCTTGGCCCAAACCTCCAGCGCCACCGCCGCCTCGCTGGCCGCCACCGCCGCCAACCAGGCCGCCGCCGCCGATTCCTGGCGGGCCGGCAGCCTGATCACCGACCGGCAGGCGGCCCAGACCTCGCTGGCCACCGCCAACACCGCCTGGAGCGCCGCCCAAAGCGCCACTGACACCGCCGCCGCCGCCGCCGCTCAGGCCGCCACCGACAGCCACCAGCCGCTGATCGATCAGGCCGCCGCCGACGCCACCGCCCTGTCGCAGCAGGATTCGCTGCATACCTCGCTGTCCAAGCTGCTGACGGCGCTGGGCTACACTCCGGCCAGCACCTCGGTGGCCGATCTGGTGACCCAGGTCAACGCCTATGCCGGCACGGCGCTGACCGCCGGCGCCACCGAGTCGGCGATCCACACCGCCATCAGCACCAAGTTCACCGCCTCCGGCGACAGCGATCTGGTCCACGGCGCCTGGCACGACGGCTACAACGCCGCCTACAACGCCTATGACAACGCCGCGACCGCCGCCGCCCAGGCCGATGCCGCCGCCGCCTCAGCGGTGTCGCGGGTCAATTCGCTGCAGGCCCAGGCCGATGCCGCCGCCGCCGCCTTCACCGTGGCGCAGACCAATCTCGCCGCCGCCGCCGCCACCGAGGCGGGAGCCGAAACCTCGGAAATCTCCGGCGCAATCGTCGCCGATCGCCAGGCCCATACCCTGCTGGCCGACGCCTTGACCGCCACCAACTCGGCCCTCAATGACGGCAGCACCGGTGCAGCCCACGAGGCCTCCGCCGCGGCGGCGCAGGCCTCCGCCGCCGCCGGTGACGCCTCCGCCGCCGCGACGGCGTTCGCGGGCGACCACACCTCGGCCACCGTGGCGGCCAAGGTGGCGGCGGCGCAGATAGCCGACACCGCCGCGCAGGCCGACGACGCCGCCGCCCAAACGGCGGTGACCGTCGCCGATGCCGCTCTGGTCAATGCCGCCAAGGCGGTGGCCTGGGCCGACACCACCATCGTCAACCTGACCAACGCGCTGCCCCAGGCCCAGACCGCCTGGAACCAGGCCAAGGCCCAGTCCGACGCCGACTACACCAAGGTCGCGGCTCTCGACGCGGAAGTCCACAAGCAGGCCGACCTCGCCCATGCCCAGCGGCTGGCCGCCGATCAAGCGCTGGCCCAGGCCCAAGCGGTGCAGACCCAGCAGAACGTCTACAGTTCCGCTTCCGCCTCCGACGCCCTGGCGGCCTACACCAACGCCGCCGCCGCCTCGACCGCCTCGACCGCCGCCTCGACCTCGGCGACCGCCAAGGCCAATCTGATTGATGGCCTTGCCAATGACGGAACCGGCGTGAGCGATGTTCGCAGCCTGTTCGACGCGGCCTCGAGTTCGGCCAGCGGCAAGCTGTCGACCTTCACCGCCACCCTCAACCATCTTTCCGACACCGCCCAGAACTCCCACGACCAGGCGGTGCTGGACCACTACAACGCTCACAACACCCCGTTCTCGGGAACCCTGGCCCAGTTCCAGGCCAGCGGCGCCACCTATTCCACCGCCGTCACCGCCGCCGAGGCCGCCGATCCGGTGACCCAGATCTGGAAGGCGGCGCTGACCAGCATCAGCGGCGCGACCGAAACCGGCGCGGCCACCACCGCCGTCGGCACCGCCACCGGCAATGTCGGTGCCCTGGCCGGCGATACGACGCATGTCAAGACCACCACCGGCACCACCGTGGTGGACGGTTCGGGGAATTACGTCAGCGGCTCCGTCCTGGCCACCACCATCGCCGGGACGGCGCTGGACGCCAGTTCCGCCAGCTTCATCGCCCAGGCGGCCGCCATGACCGCCGCCGCCGCCGCTGCCGATGCCGCTACCCTGACCGGCGACACGCTCCACGTCAGGAGCAGCACCGGCACCACGGTGGTGGACGCCTCGGGCAACTTCGTCAGTGGTACCGATCTGGCCACCACCATGGGGGGCACCGCCTCGGATGCCGCCAGCGCCAACTATATCGCCCACCACTCCGCCGTTTCGGCCGATATCACCGCCGCCGCCCGCGTCGCCGCCGCCGACGCCTCGGCCGCCGCCGCCGATCTCAGCACCGCCTCGGCCGAGGCGGCCATCGCCGCCGCCCAGGTGTCGGGCGTCGCCAACCTGCAGACCTCGGTCGGCACCAATCTGGTGACCGCTGCGACTGCGACCACCGTCGCCGTCAACAAGGCGACCATGCTGACCGCGGTGGCCACCGCCGACGCCAATGCCGCGTTGGCGACCAGCCACGAGGCCACTGCCCACACCGCCTATACCGGCATCACCAGTTCGATCTCCACCGAGCAGACCAACCTGGCCAGCCTGAAGGCGTTGTACGACGCCTATGCCAACGACAGTCTCGGCCATACCGCGGCCGCCTCCGCCGACGCTCAGTCGCGGGCCGCCATCCTCAACGCCTACAATCTGGCGGTGCAGGCCGACAATCTTATCCAGGCGGCCAAGTCCAAGGCGGCCGATGCGTTCGACAAGGCCGGCACCACCCTCGACCTGGAAGGCCAACTGGCCGCCGCCACCGCCGCCGATACCACCGCCCAGAGTGCCACCACCGCCTCCGACGCGGTCAATGCCGCCCAGGCCGCCGCCGCCGCCAAGGCGCTGGTGCTACAGTACGAATCCCTGATCGCCGCCGCCAAGACGGTGACCGATGCCAATGTGGGCACCATCGGCACCCAGTTGACGGCGGCCCAGACCGCCGCCGCCAGCCTGCTCGCCGCCACCAATACCAAGGTCTATTCCGATCAGGCGGCCGCTTACGCCGCCACCGCCGCCAGCCAAGACGCCATCGCCGTGGCCAAGGCGGCTCTGGCCAAGACCGAGACCGCCGCCGCCGCCACCGCCGCGTCCCAGGTGGCGTTGGACCCGGGCAACGCCGCCACCCATGTAAGCGACGCGGACAGCCACGCCACCAATGCGGCCAACGACGCCGCCGCCGCCGATGCCGCCGCCGCCGCCGCCCACACGGCGCGGCTCAACGCCGCCACCGCCGCCACCAACGCCGCGAACGCCGCCACGACCGGCACGGCGGCGACCGCCCTGGCTTCGGCGGCGTCCGCCTCGGCCACCGCCGCCGTGGCCTCGGACAGTGATGCCGCCGCCGCCAAGCTGTCCGCCGACAACGCCGGCACCAGCGCCGCCACCTCGTCGACCGCCGCCCATACCGGCGCCAGCGCGGTGCTCCACGCCGCCATCACCTCGATCCAGGGCGCCGTCTCCTCGGAACTGGCGACCGCCGATGCCGCCAAGACCGACGCCGCCGCCCAGGCCAGTGCCGCCGCCGCCGCCAACACCGACGTGCAGAGCCGCCTGTCCACCGTCGTCGCCAACATGACCCAGTGGAAGACCGATCATCCCAGCGTCGATACCTCGGTGCTGACCACCCTGATCAGCAATGCCGGTACGCTGTCCACCTCGGCCGCCTCGTTGCTGAACACCGCCAATTCCGCCAGCGGGCTGGTGAGCGCCGCCGATACCGCCATCGGTAACGACCTCACCGCCGTCGGGAGTCTGGCGGCGATCGGCAGCCCGACCTCGGCCAATCTGACCTCGGCCCAGTCTTACGCCACCGATCCGGTGACCGGCGCCGACCATCAGGTGGCGGTCGCCACCAACCAGGACACCATCACCAAGCTGGCGGCCCAGTCGCTGGTCCAGGCCCAGGCCAATGTCACCGCCATCGAAAGCGCCTACGCCAACTTCCAGACCCAGGTGGCCCAGGCGATCAAGGCCGCCAACGCCAGCGCGGCGCAGACCGCCCTGGCCAATGCCGCCGCCGTGGCGGTCGCCGATACCGCCAGCGTCAACGAGAACACCGGGGTTGGGACGACCCCGACGGTGACGGTCAACGTGCTGGCCAACGACACCCATGTGGGCGCCGCCGCCCTGACCGGCGAGACCAAGGTCGTCACCGGCATCGGCAGCGCCGCCCACGGCACCGTGGTGCTGAACGGCGACGGGACCATCACCTATACCGCCAACAAGTATTTCTCCGGCACCGACACCGTCACCTACACCCTGTCCGACGCCGGCACCTTGACCGTCGCCCAGACCCAGGTGGTGAATACCGACCCCACCTCCATAACGCTGCATCCGGTGACCACCGCCACCGGCACCCTGACGGTGACGGTCAATCCGGTGATCGTGGCGCCGAGCGTGTCCAACATCACCACGGTCGGGACCGAGAACACCAGCGGCAGCCAAGCGGTCGCCTTCACCGCCTCTAGTTTCACCAACGCCTTCACCGACTACAACTACAACAGCTCGACCCAGGCCTTCGGGACCCTGGCCAAGATCCAGATCACCCAGCTCGCCAGTCACGGCACCTTGCTGCTGAACGGCGTGGCGGTGACAACGGGCCAGGAGATCACCCTGGCCAACCTGGCCAACCTGACCTACAAGCCGACCCAGTATTACGGCGGCGCCGACAGCTTCGTCTGGAAGGCCTCGGACGGCTTAGCCTATTCCACCACCACCGCCACCGCCATCATCAACGTCCAGCCGGTGGCGACGGCGCCGACGGTGACCACGGCCACGGCCTCCGGCTCCGAATACACCGGCGGCACCGCCCCCCCCATCGCCTTGTCGATTTCGGTGGCCGACGCCGACACCAGCGACAGCCTCTCGTCCATCACCATCAGCGGCCTGACCTCCGGCACCCTGACCCTGGGCGGCACCGCCCTGACCGCGTCGGGCGGGGTCTACACCCTGACGGGCAGCCAACTGACGACCAGCCAGCTGAGCACCCTCAAGCTGATTCCTGCCCAGTACGTCAACGGCGGCATCAACCTTACCGTCACCGCCACCGAGCAGGAGACGGCGCTGGGCCAGACCGTCAGCCAGCAGACCTCTGCGACCCTGCATGTGGACGTGGCGCCGGTGATTTCGACCCCGAGCCTGATCCTTACCGGCGCCACCCACGGGACCGAGGGCACCACCGCGACCACCTATAGCCTGGCGATGGCGCTGTCCAAGCCCGATACCAGCGACGCCGTCCAGTCCATCAAGCTGTCCGGCCTGCCCGCCGGGGTCAGCCTGCTGTCGGGCACGACGGCCTTGATCCCGACCGCCGGCATCTACTCCCTGACCACCTCCGACCTGTCCCAGCTTAAGCTCGGGACATCGGCCTATTTCACCGGCACCATCTCCCTGAGCGTGGCCACCACCATCACCGACGGCACCCTCAGCCAGACCTTCACCGACACTTCCATGCATTTCGTCGTCGATCCGGCGGCGCTGACGGCGCAGCAGGCGCTGCAAGCCCCAGCGAGCCGCGGCAATATCAGCGTCACCGATACCGCCGCCAACATCACCGCCGCCACGGTGGCGGCGCTGGTCAGCCACGGCATCACAACCATCGTCGTCAGCGACAGCGGAACCGTCCCCGTCACGGTGACCCAGGCGACGTCGCTCAGCCTGAGCAGTTCGGGCGGCGGTCACTTCCACGTCTCGGACACCGCCGCCGCCATCACCGCCGCCACCGTGGCGGCGCTGCAAGGCGCCGGCTTCACCAGCTTCAATGTCAGCGATTCCGGCTCCCTCAATGTGACCCTGGCCCAGGCGACCGCCCTCAGCTTCACTAATTCGGGTGGCGGAGCGGTCAAGGTCTCCGATACCGCCGCCAATCTCGGTCCGACCGTGTTGGCGGCCCTGCAAAGCCATGGCGTGACCCAGGCCAGCCTTACCGATAGCGGCACGGTGACGCTGAACACGACCCAGGCCTCGGCGCTGACCGGATTGACGGTGCTGCATCCCAATGGCGGCCATCTGGCGGTCATTGACACCGCGACGGCCCTCGGCGGCGCCAACCTCTCCACCCTGCAGACCCGTGGCGTTGATACCCTGACGCTGTCAGGAACCGGCACCGTGGTGCTGAGCGTGGCCCAGGCCAGCGGCATGACCCTCAACGCCGGAAGCGGCATTTTCACGGTGTCGGACATCGCCGCCAATCTCGACACCTCGGTGCTGACGACCCTGCAAAGCCACGGCATCAACCAGGTGACCGTCACCGACACCGGAACGGTGACCTTGACCGCGGCCCAGGCGACGGCGCTGAGCGGGATCACCATCTTGCATCCCAGCGGGCATCTGGCGGTGGCGGACACCGCGGCGGCCCTCGGCGGCGCCAACCTCTCCACCCTGCTGGCCCACGGCATCGATACCCTGACGCTGTCGGGAACCGGCAGCATGGCGCTGACCGCGGCGCAGGCCAACACCTTCGCCCTCAATGCCGGAAGCGGCCATTTCACCGTGTCGGACACCGCCGCCAACCTCGGTCCGACCGTCTTGGCGTCACTGCGAAGCCACGGCATCAATCAGGTGACCATCACCGATTCCGGCACGGTGACCTTGACCGCCGCCCAGGCCTCGACGTTGACCGGGATGACGGTGCTGCATCCCAGCGGCCATCTGGTGGTGGCAGACACCACCACGGCTCTCGGCGGCGCCAATCTGACCACCTTGCAGGCCCAGGGCGTCGATACCCTGACCCTTACGGGCACCGGCAGCGTGGCGTTGAGCGTGGCGCAGGCCAGCTCACTCACCCTCAACGCCGGCAGTGGCAGCTTCACGGTGTCGGACACCGCCGCCAATCTCAGCGCCCCGGTGCTGGCGGCCCTGCAAAGTCACGGCGTCAGCCAGGTGACCATCAGCGACGCCGGCACGGTGACGGTGACGGCGTCGCAGGCCTCGGCGCTGGCCGGGGGCACCATCGCGCATTCCACGGGCCATCTGTTGGTGGCGGATACGGTCGCGACTATCGCCGGGCTCTCTGCATCCAACATCTCGGCGCTGCAGACTGTTGGTGTCGATGAACTGGCGGTGACCAGCACCATCATCACCGCCAACACCGATTTGCACCTCATTTCCCTGCCGCTAACATTGCCGAGCGGGCTGTCGGTGGCGTCGGGGATGACGCTGACCCTGTCGTCCGCCGAAGCTGCGGGCCTCGGCACCACGATTAGCAAGACGACCGGGGCCCATGTGGTGGTCTCGGATACGGCTGTCGCCCTTAATACCGCCAATTTAGCGACCCTGCACACTCACGGCATCGACCGCATCAACGTGACCGATTCTGGCACGGTTACTCTGTCCTCCGCGGCCCAAGCCGGCAATTTTATGTTCAGCAACACCGGCGGCGGGCATTTCCTACTTTCCGATACCGCCGCCAATATCAACGCCACCACCTTGGCGACGCTGGAAAGTGACGGCCTCACCAATTTCGCCCTCAGCGCGGCCGGGACGCTCAACCTCAGCGGCGGGGCGGGGACGGCAACTCTCACCGGCAGCGGCGCTGGGGACACCTTCGTGCTGCCCGCATCCGAGGCGGGGACGCTGAGGCTGATCGAAGCCGGCGGCACAAACGTCATCGACGCCACTGCCATTCCGCAGTCGGGATTCCTCGGCGCCTCGCAGTCGGGCAACGACCTGGTGTTGCAGCTGACCCCGGCGGCGGGTGGCGGCACCATGGTGGTCCAGGGTCAGTTCGCCACCGCGACGCCGGGGATCGACCACGTCGTGACCGCCGGCCACAATCCCACCACCAAGTTCGTCGGTCTGACCGGCGCAGCCACCATGAGCGCTGCCGCGATCGCGGCGACGACCCTGACCGGCACCAGTGCCGACGAGATCATCCTCGGTACCCTGGGCGAGGGAACGTTGCTCGGCGGCGGCGGCCAGGACACCTTCTTCGTTGGTGGCGGCAATCAGGTGGTGATCGGCAACGGCGCCATCGACCCCAATTACGGCGGCGGCCCCATCTACGGCGGCGATGTGAACTACGCCATGACGCCTGGAGCATTGCCGGTGACCGTAGCGGCGGCCGGCCCGGCGGTTCTTGCCACCGGCTCCGCGATCAACGCCGACCGGGTGATCGGCAGTTCCAACGGCAATTACGTCGCCGTGTGGCAAAACTCCGCCGGCACCCTGAGCGGCCAGGCCTACGACCAATTCAACCACTTCATTTCCGGCGACACCTTCTCGGTGACGTCGGTGCCGCCCGCCTCCCTTGCCACCTCCGGCCTGATCAATGTCGGCTTCGCGGCGTCCTGGATGAACGGAACCCAGGCGCAGTGGCAGTCGTGGACGGTCGGCACCAACAGCATCACCGCCTCCACCGGTCCGATTGCCGTCGATGCCGATACCAGCGGCGTGCCGCTGACCAGCCTTACCGGCCTGATCACCGGCACCACCGCGACCGGGACGGCGGCGGGGTGGATCGCCAACGGCACCGCCTCGGCCGAGACCTTCGACCTCGCCACCGGCACCGTCACCCACAGCTTCTCCATCTCCGGCACGGAGACGGTGGGTGGCATGGGGCTGGTGGGCCTGCTGGGCGGCACCCAGAATTTGGTCGGATTGTGGGGCGTGGCGGGAGGTGCCAATTCCGGCCGTATCGACGGGCAGGTGTTCACCTCCACCGGCGCCCATGTCGGCACCGAGTTCACCATCGGCTACGGTTCGCTGTCGCAGTTCCGGGCGACGGCGGTGCAGGACGGCGGTTTCGCGGTATCCTGGCTGGAGAACTCCACCGTCGGAATCCAGAGCCTCTATACCGAGGCGTTCAACGCCGACGGCACTGCCCGCAGTGGTGTCGATTTCGTCGCCGGCGGCAACATTTCGGGCATCCAGACCGCCCGGCTGACCAACGGCAACTACCTCGATCTGTGGCTGACCGGGAGCGGGACGGCGACGGTGGCGCACGGCCAGGTGATGTCGGCCACCGGCCAGTATGTCGGCCATTCCTTCCAGGTGGTGGCCCCCAACGCGGTCAGTGCTAATGCCAGCCCCATCGGCGGCAACGGCGGCTTCGTGCTCGAGTGGTCGGATGGCAGCAGTCTCTATAGCCAGCATATGGACGCCATGGGCGACCCCATCGAGACCGCCGTGGTCTCGACCGGCATGATCGACAACCCCACCTCTCCGTCCGCCGATGCCGGGCAGGCGGTGGCGTTACCCAATGGCGGGTATTTCATGGTGTGGTCGACTGTCAGCGGCACCACTGGCCAGTATCTCGGCCAGCAGTTCAATTCCGCCGACCAGCCGGTGGGGTCGGTGGTGACCCTAGCCTCAAACCTGGCTTTGAACAGCGGCTCTCTGGGGATGGTCAAGGTATCCACCCTGCCCGACGGCAATTTCGTCACCGGCTGGGATAACGGCGGCACCGCCTATTGGCAGGTGAACGCGGTCAATGCCACCACCGGCGCCGTCACCCCCGGGACAACGGTCAGCATGGCTGGCCTCGGCGCCAACGCCAATTCGGTGGCGGTTACCGCCGCCGGAACCACCGTCGGCAACGAGACCATGCTGGTGAGCTGGGTATCGGGGACGGGGGCAACGGCTACTCTTGGGGGGAAATTCTGCAATCTTGATGGCAGCAATTCCATCTCCCTGCCGACGATCGCCGCCGCTGACGCCTCCAACGCGCTGAGCACCAACAATTATTCCCGCGCAGCCGGATTGGACAACGGCTGGGTGGCGGTGACCTACCGGCTGGGCAACACTGATTACGTCAAGGTCTACGATCAGACCGGCGCGTTGAAATCGTCCGACAGTTGGACGTTGGCGGGCGGTTCCGGCGCACCCGAGGTCTTCAAGGTCAGCGGTGGCGCTGGCGGGGCGGGGGCCTTCGCGGCGGTATGGACCGACACCTCCGGCGGCCCCGTCCAGATCAAGACTGCGGTCTACACCACCGACACCGCCACCGGCGTCATCGTCGCCAATTCGGCGCATACGCTGGACACGGCGACCTCCGCCTACGCTGTCGCCGGCTATCAGGCGACCATGCTGTCGGGCGGCGGCTATGTCGTCACCTGGTACGAGAACCCGACCTCCGTTTCCTTGCTCCACAACATGGTCGGGCAGGTGTTCGATGCCAGCGGCGGCCTGGTTGGCGGCACCGTGCAACTTGCCTCCGGCATCTCCGGCGGCGGGGTGCGGATGGTCGGCCTGTCCGACGGCAGCTTCGTAGTGTCGTGGCAGTCGGGGACCAGTCAGGTCCTCAGCCAGCATTACAGCGCCACTGGCACGGCGCAGGGACCGGTCGGCTATACCGACACCCTGTTCAACATGGATCACATCACCGGTGGAGCGGGCAACGACACCCTTGCCGGCGGTGCCAACCAGATGCTGGAAGGCGGAGCCGGCAACAACACCCTTATCGGCGCCGCCGGCGGCGGCACCGGTATCGATTACCAGAACGCCCCGTCGGGAGTGATCGTCAATCTGTCCACCGGCACGCTGACCGTCGGCACCACCACCGTGGCGGCCGGCAAGGCGCTGAACGGCTATGGCGGCACCGACTCGCTCACCAACGGCGTTACGGCCTCCGATATCACCGAAGTGCAGGGGTCGAGCTTCGCCGACACCATCAAGGGCGGCAGCGTGGCCGGCTACCATTATCGCCTGGAGGGCGGCGGCGGCGCCGACAGCCTGATCGGCGGCACCGCCAATACCGATTTCGTCATCGACGTCAACGGCATCACCGGTGGCGGCACGGTATCCGGCATCACTTCGTCGGGGACGGTCTCCTACCACAACTCCATCGCCTTCGAGAACTATGCCACCGGCACCCTCACCACCATCGGCGACAGCGCCTTCGCCCATGTCAGCGGCGTCCAGACCCTGAACTTCGACGGCAACGGCGGCGCCTCGCCCGTTACGGTGACGCTGGGCAGCCTGGCGGCGGCGGCCGGCATCAACAGCGTCGACGCCTATGGCGCCACCGGCGGCGTCACGGTCGACGCCCATCTGCTCGGCGGCAGTTTCACCCTGAACGCCGGCACGAGCGGCAACGACACCCTGATCGGCGGCAGCGGCGCCAACACCCTCAGCTTCCAGGGCAGCGAGGCCGGCCACACCATCACCGTCACCGGCACCACCACCACCATCAGCGGCGGCGTCACCGACACCGTCATCGGCGGTGCCAGCCAGAGCGTCCAGTTCTTCGACGGCAATGTTTCGGTGCTCGGCAGCGGCGGCACCGTGATCGGCGGCTTCGGCAACGACACCATCCAGGTCGGTGCCGGCACCTCGACGGTCATCGGCGGCGGCGGCAACGACACCATCCTCAGCGCCGCCGGAACCCACACCATCCAGATCAGCGCCGTGCAGTTCGCCACCGGGGCCAACACCATCACGGTCAGCGGCGGCACCGATATTCTCGAACTGTCGGGCGGCGGCACCATCGGTGACGCCTCCTTCGCCCATGTCAGCGGCGTTCAGACGCTGCAACTGGATTCCGGCTTCGCGGGGACGCTCTCCCTGGGCACGGCGGCCGCCGCCTCGGGGGTCGCCACCATCGACGCCACCGCCATCACCGGCTTCGTGTCGATCGACGCCTCGGGCGATGCCGCCGGCATCACCGTCAAGGCCGGCAACGGCATCGAATCCATCGTCGGCGGCGCCGGCAGCGACACGGTCAAGTTCTCTGGAACCGAAGGCAGTTACAGCATCGCCGCCGATGGCTCCGGCCATCTGGTGGTGACCGGCGCCGGCTCCACCACGACGGTTTCCGGGGTGGAGAATCTGCAGTTTGCCGGCGGCGGCTCGCTGTCGGCGATGGTCAGCATGGGGCCAACTTATTCCGGTGCGGCCAGCGCGCTGACCGTTACCGGCGGAAGCGGTTCCGGCGCCGTTTTGGTGAACAGCCAGACCAGCGCGATGACGCTGGAAACCTGGGTCAAGTTCAACACCATATCCAGCGCAACCGGGACAAACGTGTTCGGTCGCGTCCCCGCGGCCAACTGGGATCAGGTCAACTTCGTCAATACCGCGGATTTCCATAGCCCGGCGGTGCAGATCGACCCGGTCACCCACAAGCTGGTCGCGTATGCATTCGACGGCGGTGCTATGAATCTTTGGGCCAGCGCCAGCGGCGCCACGGTGCTGCAACCCGGCCAATGGTACCATATTGCCCTGACGACCGGGCCGAGCGGCTTGACCTTGTTCGTGAACGGCGCCGTTGACGGCGCCACGACGGACGGTCGGACGGCCACGACCCTGTCTGGAACAGACCACTTTGTCATTGGCGCCGCCCTGCCGGGCAGCAGCCTGACCGGCGTCGACGGCGCGTTCGCCGATTTCGCCATCTGGAACGGCGCGCGCTCCGCTGGGCAAATCGCCTCGGACATGACCACCAATCTGGGGCCGTCGCAGATGGCTCAGGGATTGACGGGGTTGTGGAACCTAGGTGCCGCAAGTGGCGGTGTCGTCGCCGACCTGTCCGGCACCGGCGCCCCGACCGCGCTGGTGCACAACGCCACCCCGGTCGCCACCGGCACCCCGGTCGCCGTGCTGACCGGCACCAGCGGCAACGACGTCATCCACGCTGGGGCCGGCATCACGGTGATCGACGCCGGCAGCGGCGGCAGCGACACTCTGACCGGCGGGACCACGTCCACCACCTTCCTGCTGCATGGCGGCCTCGACGCCAGCGACACCATCACCGGCAACTCGGGCGCCGACCATCTGGCGCTGTCCAGCGGCACCATCGCCGACAGCGCCTTCAGCCATGTCGCCGGCATCGGCACGCTGAGCCTCAGCGGCGGAGCCACCGTGACCCTGGGGATGGCGGCGCAGGCGGCCGGCTTTACCATCGTGGACGCTTCGACCTCCACCCAGGCGATCACCATCGACGCCCGGGCTGACGCCATGGTCCACACCGTCATCGGCGGCAGCGGTGCCGACACCTTAAGCGGGTCTGCCGGTGCCACCCTGACCGGCGGCGCCGGGGCCGACACCTTCGTCGTCACGGCCAATGTTGGAACACCCGAGGTCATCACCGATTTCACCACCGGTCACGACAAGATCGATCTGACGGCGGGCGGCGGCAGCCTGACCTATTATCCGCATGCGGCGTGGGCCGGAAACCTGGCGACCAGCGTGACGACCACCTCGCCCGGCGTCACTTTTCTGACCGATGGCACCAACGGCTGGCTCTACGTCAAGGGTGGTTCGCTGGACGGAACCCTGGTCGAGTTGGCCAATATTAAAACGGCGCCGGCCATGGCCGACCTGCTGGGGGTCGCCTCCATCGGTATAGCCCAGGATATGACCATAACCTGGGGCGGCGGATTCAGCGGCACGGCCAACACTCCCATATCGCTGGCCGGTCTCCAGCTTAACGACCCCGATGGGACCGGCGATTCGGACACGGTGACGCTGTCGGTGTCGCACGGGGCGCTGACCCTGGGATCGACCGTCGGGCTGACTGGCACCTTCACCGGCGGCACCTTGTCCTTCACCGGGACGCCGTCCGCCGTCAACACTGCCCTGGCCAGCCTGTCCTATACCGGCGCGACCGGTGCCACCCTGAATTTCAGCGCCACCGATCCGACCATTGGCGATTCGGTCAGCCAGACCTATGTCATCAATATTCCGCACTCTTTGACCATGAACTCCCCCGGCTTGACGGTGGGCGAAGGCGGCACCTTCACTCTGTCGCCCAGCTATCTGCATGCCGTCGATACGGTGGCGGTGGACGATTCCGCCATCGTTTATACCGTCGGGACGGCCGCCGCCCATGGCTCCCTGGTGGCGAACGGCATGTCGCTGGCGACCGGCGGTACCTTCACCCAGGCCGATGTGGACAACGGTCTGGTCAAGTTCGTCGCGGGCAGCGGGTTCACCGGCGCCGACAATTTCTCGCTCGGCTTGACCGACGGCTTCGGCGGCTCCCTGACTGCCATGCCGGTCAATATCAATCTGGTGGCGACCGACGCCGCTCCGACCCTCTCCCTCGGCTCGATGGCGATCCAGGCGGCCGAGGGCAACGTGATGACCATCGGGTCGTGGAATCTGCAGGCGGCCGACGCCGAGTCCGGCCCCGCCCAGTTGGTCTACACCGTCACCGGTGTTCCGACCCATGGCCTGCTGACCATCAATGGCACCATCGCGACGGTGGGGTCCACCTTCAGCCAGGCCGACGTCAACGCCACAGGGCTGGGTTCGGGGGTGCGCTACTACAACGACGGTGCCAGCACCGCCAGCGATTCGTTCACGGTGACCCTGACCGACGGCCAGAACACCACCACCGCGACGACGGTGCCGATCGTCATCACTCAGGTGGACCGGCCGCCGGTGGCCGGCGCGGGGACGGGCTACGCCCTGTCATTCGACGGCAGCAGCAATTACGTCAACATCACCAGCCCGGCGTCGCTCAACACCGGCAGCGGCTCGTTCACCTACGAAGCCTGGATCAACACCTCCGCCTGTCATGATCAGGCGATCTTGAACATCGGTGGCGGCGAACTCTATCTCAGCGCCCAGTCGGGTCACGACTGGCTGGCCTATATCCAGCCCGGCGCGACGACCCAGACGGTGATTTCGACCGGGTCGATCAGTCAGGGCGCCTGGCATCATGTCGCCGTTTCCTATGCGGCGGGCACCGGGACGGTGCAGCTGTATATCGACGGGGTTGCCGACCAGAGCGTCACCGTTTCCTCGCTTGCCTTCGATTCCGCCACGGCGGCGCTTATCGGCAAGGGCAAGGACGGCTACCCGATGCCGTTCACCGGCCTGATGGACGAGGTCCGGGTGTGGAACACCGCCCTCAGTCAGACGCAGATTCAGACCAACATGAACGCCGAACTGACCGGGCGGGAGAGCGGTCTGCAGGGCTATTGGCAGTTCGACCAGAGCGTCGGGATGACGACGATGGTCCACGATTCGAGCATCCACCAGCTCGACGGCACCGTGATGGGGACTAATGCGTCCTGGGTGGTGTCCGGCCGTGGCGACCAGCAGATTTCGCTGTCTGAAAGCCAGCCGACCGGCCATCTCAACGCCAGCGACGTCGATTCGACCAACCTGACCTGGAGCGTTCTGACCAACGGCCAGCCGGCCCACGGCTCCATCACGCTCGACCCCCATACCGGAAACTTCACCTATACGCCGGACTTCAACTTCACCGGCACCGACCATGTCACCTATCAGGTCTCGGACGGCCAGTTCACCTCCGCGCCAGCGGTGGCCGACCTGGTGGTCCAGCCCGTCAACCATGCTCCGGTGTTGGAGGGGCTGGCGGTGCCCAACCAGGCGCTGCAGCTGAGCGGCGGCGCCATGTCCAAGGCCTCCGGCTATCTGACTCCCGGTTCGTTCGGGTCGGGTCAGGCGACGCTGGAATGTGACGTCAACCTTTCGACGCTGAGCGCCAGCCAGGGGCTGATCCGGCTGTCGTCGTCCAGTATTCCGGGCAATCATCTGTCCCTTGGCGTCGATATGACCGGCCACATCACCCTCGATACCGGCAACGGCATGGTGACGACGACGGCCGTCATCGGCGCCGGCGCCTGGCATCACCTCGCGGTCAGCTACGCCACCACCGTCAGCGGTGCCACCGGTGCCACCGCCACCGCCGTGGCCACCGTGGTGATCGACGGCACCGTGGTCGGCCATTTCACTCCGACGACCACCATCGGCTCGTCGCTGGCGACGATCGACTCCATTACCGTCGGCAGCGACGGCGCCAGTGCCCTCAACGGCATGATCGACAATGTGCGGGTGTGGGACACCGCCCGCTCGGTCCACGACATGGTCACCCAGGCGGAGGCGCCGGTCACCGGCACCGAGACCGGTCTGGTGGGAGCCTGGACCTTCGATCCCTCCACCGGCGACACTTCCTATCGTGATGCGCTGACCGACCTCACCGGCCAGCATGCGCTGACCCTGTCGGGCAGTGTCGCCCTGGTGACGCCGACGACCCAGGCCGTTCATCTCGACGGCACCAACAACAACCTGACAGCCACCCTGTCTGGTATTGCCACGACCCCGACGCAGATGACGGTCGAGACCTGGGTGAAGGTGGATGCGTTGCCCAGTAGCGGCGATATGACCATCTTCTTCGTCGCCAATGCCCTGGCGCTGCACGTCGAGCCCGACGGAAAACTGATGGTCCAGGGATCGGGGGCGAATATGCCTTCGCCCGGATCGATCTCCGTTGGGCAGTGGCATCATGTGGCCGTCACTTATGACAACAGCACCGGGACGACGACCGAGGCGTTGTGGCTTGACGGAGTCAAGGTCGCCCAGCAGTCGGGAGGCCCGGCGCTTACCACTTACGGCTATAATGCGATGTCGGTCGGTTCGTGGGATGGTGGTTCCAACTGGCTGAACGGCGCAGTCACCAATCTGGCGGTGTGGAACACGGCCCTGGACCAGACGGCCATTACCGCGACCATGAATCATGGCGTGACCGGCCAGGAAGCCGGTTTGGTTGGCGCCTGGACCACGACGGGAGGTCTCATGACTCCCTTGGCCGGTCCGGCTCTCATGGTGGGAGGTCCCGCCCTTACGGCGGTCAGTGGTCCGTCTGCTTTGCATGCATCTCTGCCGCAGGCCGGGGCGACGGAATTGACGACCACCGAGGGCGTGGCGCTGAGCGGCCATGCGGTGATCTACGACCAGGACGGCAATACGGTGACGGTGGCCAAGGCGACCGGCGGCGATCCCCACAACGGCACCCTGGTGGTCAATTCCGACGGCAGCTTCACCTATACCCCCGACGCCGGCTTCTACGGTTCGGACAGCTTCACCCTGCAGGCCAGCGATGGAACCCTGACCTCGACGCCCAAGACGTTCAGCGTCACCGTCGCCGATCCGACCACCATCGCAGGGGTCACGGTGCCGACCGGCGTGCTGGCCAGCGCCGGAACCAGCGTGGCGGCCACCGCCAAGCTGAATTCCCAGGATTTCGCCGACAGGCAGCTCAGCGTCGAGTTCGACGTCAAGGTGCCGACCAATCTCGACGCGGTGACGCATCCGCTGCTGAGCCTGGTCGGCTCCAACTCGAGCGTTCTGGTGCAGGCAAATATCGATCCCTCCGGCCACCTCTCCCTGGATGGTTCGGCGGTCGGTTCCGCCACCGGCACGGTTTCGCTCGGCGACGGCAGCTGGCACCATGTCACCATCACCTGTGACGGGTCGCAGGCGACGGCCCAGACTCATATCTATCTCGACGGCGTGCTGGCAGGTACCGCGACCGGCGGTTCCGCCAGCCTGCTGTCCAATCTCGGCAAGCTGCTGCTGGGGTCCGACGGGTTCGGCACCAATACCGCCGGCATGTTCGACAACGTCAAGCTGTGGAACACGGTGCTACCGGCCAGTCAGATCAGCAACGCCATGTCGGGCCAGAACGACTCGACCGATGGTCTGGTCGGGCACTGGACCTTCAACGACGCCAGCGCGTCGGTGGCGTCGAATCTGGTCGGCGACAGCTACAGCGACATGGTGCTGGGCGGCGCGGCGCATATCGTTGATGGGTCTGCGCATTTCGACGGATCTCATTCCGTTTCCATTGCCAGTCCGACCGGTCTTAGCACCGGTAGCGGCGCCTTTACCTATATGACCTGGGTGCGGACATCCGTCGGCACCGGCCGCCAGGAGCTGATTGATGTCGGCCATGGCTACGGGACCGACCCCGTCGCTTCTGTTTTCTATTTGGATGGCGGCAAGCTTGGGTTGAGCTGGAACAGTCACCCCGGCCCGGCCGGCAATACCTCGGTTGCCGATGGCCAGTGGCATCAGGTCGCCGTTGCCTATGACGGCGCCGGCTACCTGACCTTCTACGTCGATGGCCATGCGGATGGCGGCGGCAGCGTGGTTGTCCCGAATATTACCGCGGATTTTGCCGCTTTCGGTGGAAACGAATATAGTTCTTCCACGAATCTGATCGGCGACATGGCAAGCGCCAGCGTCTGGAATCAGGCGCTGACATCGACGCAGATTCAGGCCGTGTCGAGAACCCAGATGACCGGTCACGAAGCCGGCGTGCTCGGCTACTGGAAATTGGATGAGGGAACCGGGATCACCGCCTACGATCTGACCAATTCGGCCGGCAACGGCACCTATGCCGCCGGCACGACCTGGATCGCCGCCATCGACCAGCCTGGGGCCCATATCGTCGAGACGCCCACGCGGGCTGCGAGCTTTGGCACTACCGGTGCTGTCGAGACGCACGCCAATGCATCGACCAACGTGACTACCTTTACGGTCGAGGCCAAGATCAACTGGGACGGCACCGCCGAGGGCAACGGCTCGACGATCTTCAGCAACGGCGACTGGGCGCACAGCGGTTACGGCGTGATTATGCACGCCGACGGCTCGATCGGCTTTACCGCCTACGGCCGGGCGCTGTACACCCTGCGAGACGCTTCCGGCCACGACGTGATCATCTCGGCCAACCAGTGGCATGACATTGCCCTGGTCAAGAACAACAGCAGCTTCGAGATGGTGATCGACGGGGTCGTCTACAATCACTTCCGGGATTACTACGGCACAGCGGCTGCTCCCGACATTACACCAGACACCATCAATCCCATTCCGACAGCCGGATTCGCCGGGGAAACCGTGATCGGCGCCGCCTATACCGCCGACCAATCGGGTCTCGCCGGGGGAACCCATTTCCATGGCCAGATCGCCGAGGTCAAGCTGTGGAACACCGCCCGTAACACGGCCCAAGTCGCCGACGATCAGGCGGGTGGCGTGGTTTCCGGCAACACCAACCTGGCCGGTTACTGGAAGCTGGACGAAGGCTCGGGCACGGTCGCCCATGACCTGACAGGCAGTCATGACGCCACCTACGATACCGGCGTTACCTGGATCAGCGACCACCACGCCGACATCGTCGGCCACGGCTCGCAGAACACGTCGCTGACCCTGCGCGGCAACCAGTACGCCAGCGCCGGCAATATCTTCAATGTCGCCAATGGCCAATTCACCCTGGAGGCTTGGGTCAATCCGGCCAGCGTCACCGGCACCGGCACCCAGATAGTGCTGGCCAAGGATTCCACCGCCGGCGACGGCATGGCGCTGGAACTGGTGAACGGGGTGCCGGTGTTCCACCTGGGCTCGGTTACCCTGACCGCTCCCGCCGCCTTGACCGCCGGCGATTGGGCCCATCTCGCGGTCACCCGTTGGGACGGCGGCTACATGCTGATGGTCGATGGCCAGCCGGTCCAGGCGGTGGCGGGGCCGCCGCTCGACATGTCCAACGGCTACAACCTGATGGTCGGCGCGCGGGCGGGTGCCAGCGGCGTCGGCATCGACAGCGCCACCACCTTCCACGGCCAAGTGGCCGGGGTGCGGCTGTATGACGACAGCCACAGCCCCGAACAGATCGCCGCCAACATGAATCTGTCCGGCGTCACGGACAGTTCGCTGGTGGCCGAGTGGAAGGGCAACGGCGTCACCGACAACTCCGGCAACAGCCACGACCTCACCCTGATGAACGGGGCCTCGGTCAGCGGCACCCCGTTCCGCGCCATGCATTTCGATACCGGCAATTACGTCGTTGGCGCCGGGACCGCCATCGCCCTGACCGGCGATTTGACTCTCGAGAGCTGGGTGAGGTGGGACGGCACCGGTACGGGTAACCAGTTCATCGCCTATAACGGCGATGGCAGCTTCAGCGGCTATGGCTTGCTGCTGGACAGCAGCACCGGCAAGCTCGGCTTCATGTGCGGCGGCCAAGCCCTCGTTGTCGGCACCCAGATCGGCCTGACCGCCGGGCAGTGGCAGCATGTCGCCCTTGTCCACGCCAACGGTGTGTGGAGTCTGGTGGTCGACGGGCAGAGCTATGCCCTTCCCAGCAATACCACTCCGATTGGCGACTTCGGGGCCCATCCGGGCAATCTGGTGATCGGCGCCGCGGGCACGCTTGGCGGTGAAGGCTTCCACGGCGATATCGCCGATGTGCGGCTGTGGAGCTACGCCCTTACTCCGGCCGAGATCGTCGTCGGCAAGGATAGTCCGCTGGACGGCAATCCCGGTGGGCTGGCCGGCCTGTGGCGCCTCGACAACCTCAGCGGCGGCACCGTCGCCGACGCATCGGGCCACGGCCACGGCGCCACGGTCGTCGGCGGGGTTACCTTGGTCGACAGCGGCGTGCCGACCGCCGGCAGCGTGGTCGAGGTCGATCGCGGCTCGTCCTACCACGGCATGGTGCTGGCCCAAGACAGCGCCGGCGCCTCCTTGACCTATGGCGTCGAGGCCTCGCCGCTGCACGGCACCCTGGCGATGAACGCCGACGGCAGCTTCGCCTATACCCCGACCGCCAACTATGTCGGCGCCGACACCTTCGTGGTCAAGGTCAACGACGGCGTCACCGACACCTACAAGTCGGTGAAGCTGGAGGTGCGCGACACCACCGAGATCCTGGGGGCACGCCAGCACATGGGCGTGCTGCAGCTCAACGGCAGCGAGCGGGCCGATGCCGGCAATTCGGGATCGCTGACCACCCTGGGCAGCGGCGATTTCACCCTGGAGGCCTGGATCAATCCCACCACCCTGACCGGCAACCAGACCATCCTGTCCAAGGGATGGGGCAGCCAGTCCATGACGCTGGAGCTGGTGGGCAATCAGCTTGAATTCGCTGCCGGCTCAGCCGCCCAAAGCGGCAACGCGACGTCGATCGGCGCTCCCCTGGCCGCCGGGCAATGGGCGCATGTGGCGGTGAGCTACCAGAACCAGACCGTCACCCTGTTCGTGAACGGCCAGGAGATGAGCGCCACCCATGTCTTCAATGGCTCGGGTATCAGCACCGCCACCCTGCCGTTCACCACGCCGATCAATCCTTCCGCCGGCGATCTGCTGATCGGCCAGGACCAGACCGGCGCCTCCACCTATGCCAACGGCTTTGCCGGCCAGATTTCCGACGTGCGAGTGTGGGACCACGCCCGCTCGGTGTCGGAGGTGGCCCAGAGCTACAATCAGCTGCTGTCCGGCGGCGAGAGTGGCCTGATCGCCAACTGGAACGGCCTTGACGGTGTGGCCGACCAGACCGGCAACGGCCACGACCTGGCCCTGGCGGGCGGCGCCGAGATGCTTGTGGTGCCGCAGCAGGCGATGCACTTCAACGGCGCGACGTCGGCCACCGCGTCGAGTCTGAGCTTTGGCAGCCATACCGTCCAGGCCTGGATCAGGACGACCGATGGGGCAGTCGGCTGGGATGGCGGCATCTTCTCCAGCCAAAGCCCCGGCGGCTCTACGTCATGGGCCCAGATGGCAGTGTATAACGGCAAGCTGGCGGTCGAGGTGACCGCCACCGGCACCGACGGCAAGTCCTATGTGGGCACCACCAACATCGCCGACGGGCTGTGGCACAACGTTGCCTACACGGTGAATACCGCCGCCAATACCTTGACCCTGTACGTCGATGGCGTGCAGGAAAGCACGAGCTCGCTGTTCGGCTGGGATGGTTCCATCTCCGCCTTGGCCATGAACACGACGGTTCAACTCGGTGTCATGCGGGATGGAGTCAACGACTTCACCGGCGATATCGCCGATGTGCGGGTGTGGGGAACGGCGCTGAGCGGTACCCAGGTCCAGCAGAGCATGAACACCGAGCTGACCGGCCACGAAACCGGAAACAACCTGCTGGCCAACTGGCACCTGGACGATGCCAGCGGCGCGGCCACGGTGGTGGATTCCGCCACGATACCGCATAACGCCACCGTCACCGGCACCCTGACCAGCGTCAGCACCGACGCGCCCATCTACGACCAGATGGTGACCGCCGAATACGGCGTGCCCTATCACGGCGCCTTGGCGGCCGATGCCCCGGCCGAGGCCAGCCTGAACTGGGCACCGGTGGGCGGCACCGCCGGCACCGCCTTCGCCACCGGCCACGGCAGCGTGACCATCAACGCCGACGGCAGCTTCACCTACACCCCCAACGCCGGCTGGCACGGCGTCGACACGCTGACGGTCAAGGCGGTGGGTCCCGACAGCTTCGTCTCCACCCAGGTCATCGCCTTCGAGGTGCCCAGCCCGGTGGAGCCGATTGGTGTCGGCGCGGCGGGCGGCGCCTTGCAGTTCAACGGCAGCCAGTACGGGCAGGTCGCCGGCGTCACCCTGGCCAGCCAGTCCTTGAGCTTCGAGTTCTGGGCCAACCGCAGCGCCTCGGCATCCAGCGTCCAGACGGCGCTGTATCAGAACGGCGCCCTGTCGGCGGGCTTTACCGACGCCACCCATTTCGCCTTCACCATGGGCGGCGTCACCATCAGCGTCAACACCACCGGCCTGGTCAACACTTGGACCCATTGGGCCGGCAGCTACGACGCCGCCACCCACACCATGAGCCTGTACGAGAACGGCCTGTTGGTCGGAGCCGCCGTCGGGCCGAGCAGCTTCACCGGCACCGGTCCGCTCTATGTCGGCGGCGACACCACGACCCAAGGCTTTGTCGGCCAGATGGACGAGGTGCGGCTGTTCGGCGACGTGCGCACCGCCGCCGAGGTGGCCGACGACTACCAGCGCCGGATCACCACCACCGACGATCACCTGATCGCCGAATTGCACATGGACCGGGTCCAGAACTTCAGCTTTTCCGGCTACGTGGCGTCCAAGGTGGAGGACGATTCCGGCCTGCACCACGATATGATCCTGGGCACCGGTTTCGGCACCATGGGGACGCCCGATGCGGCCGCGCCGCTCTACCTCAACACCGCCGGCAAGGCGGAGCATTTCAGCGGCACCGGCAACGTCAGGATTGCCGGCGGCGGTACGTTAGCGACCTTGGGTAGTGGCGACTTCACCCTGGAAACCTGGATCAATCCTGACGCGGCGAGCGTGGGATCGGAAGTGGTGCTGTTGTCCAAGCAACTGGACCAGGGGATCGGCGTTCCTCAGTTGCGGTTGGGGCTCATTGGTGGCCACCTGTTCTTCATGGCCGATAGTTCCGTCAACGGGGATGGTCTTTTCAGTTCCAACTACGACCTGATGTCCAGCCAGACGCTGAGCGCCAACCAATGGTCCCACGTGGCAGTCACCCGCCTTGGCGACACCTTCACCCTGTACATCGACGGGCAATCGGCCGGAAGCATCAACTATCACTTCAATGGCGCCGTGGCCAACCCGGCCGCTGATCTGCTGATCGGCCAGGTGGTGGATGGCGGCACCCCCGCCCAAGGCTTCTCCGGCATGATGTCCGATGTGAGGGTATGGGACTACTCCCGCACACAGTCCGAGATTCAATCCTATATGAACACCCGCCTGACCGGTCAGGAAGCCGGGTTGGTGGACAACTGGCGTCTGGATGATATCTCCGGCAGCAGCGCGCCCGATGCCGCCGGAAATGCCGACGGGACCGTTACCGGCGGCACCCTGACCAGCATCAAGGAAAAGGTTGACGACGCTATCATCACCACCCGCGAGGACACCGTTACCCGCGGCGGCCTGCTGGCCCTCGACACCGACAATCCGTCGACGGCGGCGGGCTTTACCGCTACGGTGACCCAGCAGGCGGCCCATGGCACCGTTACCATCACCGGTAGCGGCAGCACGCTCGGCTATGTCTACACCCCCGACGCCCACTATTTCGGCAGCGACAGCGTCGTGGTCGGCATCAATGACGGCAGCGGCAACCTGACCTACGAGACCATCGGAATCCAGGTGAAGGAAATCCACGAGGCGCCGCAGGTCAGCGGGGCAGGGGCCTTCACCATCAACGAGAACGGCAGCCAAGCCCTTGGCCTGTCGGTGCACGATCCCATCGGCGAGGCGGCGAATCAGAAGTATCAGGTGACGCTGACCGATGCCCATGGCGGCATCACCCTCGGCCATACCGGCGGCCTGACCTTCACCGCGGGAAGCAACGGCAGCCACTCGATGACCTTCTCCGGCAGCCTGGACCGCGTCAACGCGGCGCTGGCCAGCGCCAGCTACAAGGCCGACCAGTTCTTCAGCGGCAGCGACACCGTGAGCGTCAATGTCTGGGACCAGTCGTCCGACAGCATCGGCGATACTCTGGTGACCAATGTCAGCGACAGCATCACCGTCACCGCCGTCAATCAGGCGCCGATCCTGCTGCCCAACCGGGGCGTACTGAACTTGACCTCCTACGCCATGGGGGCGGTGACATCGGTGGTGGCCTCGACCCAGACGGATAACGTCACCCTTGAAGCCTGGGTCAATTGGGCCGGTGGCGGCACCGGTAACCAGTTCATCGCCTATAACGGCGACTACCTCCATAGCGGCTTCGGCCTTTACGTCGATCCGACCGGCCATCTCGGCTATGCCGCCAGTTCCTTGCTGGGCGGCGGCACCATCTCCGCGGTGATGACCGCCAACCAGTGGCACCATGTGGCGCTGATCCGCGAAAACGGTATCTGGAGCATTTCCCTCGACGGAGTCCGGACCGTCGTCACCAATCAGGTCGGGATGAACGACTATTCGGTGAATCCCGGCTTGACCTCCATCGGCGACATTGCCCTTTCAACGACCTCCCTGTCCAATGGCGACGGCTTCCAAGGCCAAATCGCCGACGTCCAGCTATGGAACGTCGGCCGTAGCGCCCAGGACATCGCCAGCACCATGGGCGCCAAGGCCACCGGCGGCGAGGCCGGATTGGTGGGCCTATGGACCTTCGACACCTCCAGCGCCACCTACTCGGCCAATCTTGCCTCGGCGTCGCAGGCCGGAACCGGTCTGTCGGCGCTGGGTGGGGCGGTGATCGGCGGGTCCGGCGTCGCGGCCTACGCTATCGGCGGCGCTGCCACCAGCGGCACCCTGGCGGCGATCGATCCCGAGGACCACGCGCTCACCTATACCCTGACCGGCGGCGGCAGCATCACTGCCGGCCATCAGACCCTGGTGACCGCCAACGGCACCATCAATCTCGACACCGTCCACGACACCTTCACCTACACGCCGACCGCCGGCCATACCGCGCTGGACACCTTCGGCTACGCGGTCAGCGACGGCACCACCAGCACCTCGGGCACCGGCAAGGTGCTGGAAATCGACCATGTCAGCAGTTGGACCGGCGGTACCATGGGCTATTGGAGTGACCCCAGTTGGTCCTCGGCCCAGCCGGAGATCGGGGCCAATGCGACGATTGCTGGCGGTTATGTTCACCACGGCTCGGGCAGCGACGAGGTCGGCGGCCTGCAGCTGAGCCAGGGAACCGTGACTATCGGCGGCACCCAGACGGTGCGGGGCGGCACGCTGGAACTGATGGGCGGCACCGTCGCGGTCGATGTGATGGGCGGCGCCGATTCGACCTCCAGCCTGATGATCGAGGGTGGCACCCTGTCGCTGGCCAGCGGCGTCAACTTCAAGGATTTCGGCTCGCTGCAGATGATGTCGGGCGGCATCACCGGCGGCGGCACTCTGACCTCCTACGGCAGCGCCTCGCTGAGCGGCGGCATGCAGACCACCGAGATCGACGCGACCCTGGTCCTGACCAAGGGCGGCACCATGTCCGGCGGCAACCTGAGCGGTACCGGCACCGTCAACCTGACCGGCGGCACCCTGTCGCTGACCAGTTCCGGCACCACCGGAATCGATTTCGGGATGGCCTTCCAGAACGCCGCCGCCACCTTGCTGCTGGTGGACGCCTCGACGAACATGATGAGCGGCGCGTCGCTGACGCTCGAACACGATTTCGACAATCTCGGCACCGTCCAGCTGACCAACGGCACCTCGACCAACATGTTCTCCTACATGGCGACGCTGACCGACCACGGCACCCTGACCAACGACGGAATCCTGGCCTCGGCCGGAACCGAGGCAGGCAGCAACGCACCCCATTCCATCGTCGCCGACGATCTGATCAACAACGGCTTGATCAGCACCACCCACGACCTGAATCTGATCGTCGGCGGCCTCAGCAATTACGGCAGCATCAGCATCGGGTCGGGCACCTTCGTTTATGTCAGTGACAACGCTCTGAGCGGCGGTGGCGGCAGCGGCACCCACGCCCATTTCGACAATCACGGCGCCATCGTCGGCGGACCGGGAACCAGTTGGCTCACCGTCACCGACGCCGACTTTACCAGCGACGGCGCCATCAAGTTCGGCGATTCCAACAATGCCGGTTACCTGCATGTCATCGGCGACATGACCCTGCTGGACTATTCGCATCTCTATTTCGACGTCAATATCAATGGCACTGGGATGGGGGACGAGTTGATAATCTATAGCGGCACCTTGTCGCTGGGCGGCGAGTTGGATATCTCCGCTGGCACGCTCGCCTCCTCCGGCAACTACACCCTGATCTCACTCGACTCTTTCAGTGACGCTCATATGACGGGAGAGTTCAGCTCCATCCACGGTCTCGATGGTGGCCCCAACAGCACTTGGCTGTTTGATCCGGTGTTTTCAGGCACCGGCCTGTCGCTGACGGTCCAGGCCGCCACCAATATCGGCTCCAACAGCAGCTATACCACCACGACCAACAATGCCACTGACTACGCGGTCGGCGGCAGCAACGATACGGTGCATCTCGGCGGCGGCGGCGATGTGTTCATCGGCCATGGCGGCGATAATACCGTGGGGGTCAGCGGTACCGCCTTCCACTTCCTGGACGGTGGCGCCGGCGGCAACAATGAATTGGTGTGGGAGGGGGGCGCCAACACCGTCTTCGACTTCACCAAGCTGCAAACCAACGCGATCCAGAATTTCGATGTGCTGAAGCTCGGTACTTTTGGCAGCAACAGTGCGGTGCTGGACCTGTCCCATCTGACCAACATGACCAACGGCACCAACGCGGTGACCGGAACCGCCCATAGCCTCGTGGTGATTGGCAGCGACCAAAATACCAGCAATGTCAGCTTCTCCGACAGCGGTTGGCATGCGGACGGGCAAGTATCCTTGACGGTCAACAACCAACACGACAGCTATACCCAGTACAGCAACGGCAATCTCCATGTGCTGCTGGATAGCCACACCCATGTGACGTGATGGAAAAAGTGAGGCTCAAGGAGATTAAGATTTGTAGAGTCGAGGTGTGGCGCGGCGGCTGTAGGTCGGACATATCTATGTTCCGTCCCTTTCGTCTGGCGGTGCCTTATTGGTTCGACCCTGGCTCCGTTTCGACACCCCGCCCATCGAACCGGACAGGCGGATTTCCCGCATCCGGCTCTCGGATAAGACATCACGCCTTCGTCCACGGCACGTCGCAGTCAAGCGTACGAGCCCGATGTGCCCGTACTGCTCTTCCACCTCGAGCACCGCCTACTGGGCATTGCGCCCAGGACGGTCTATTGCGGGCTCAACACCACGACGGCTGGCAATCATGTCCCTCAGAACATGCCGCATCGCGGTCTCAAAACGGAACTGGCTTATGGGCGTCGGCTTTCAGGTGAAATCGTTCATCGATAAGGAGATGTGGCGATATTTTTTACCGTGTTATAACCGCCAACCGGCCATTACCGTCTCGGTTGAGGTCGAGATTGCGCTTCAAAATGTTCTGGGAACATTTTCAGCGCAAGGCGACAGGAAGTCGATCTCTTTGCGGGACGGAGATGCCTCTTCACGTCCCAACAGGAATTCCCCGGTCGCAACCAGGCCGAGGCCCTCGGCGATGTCTTCAGGATGGGCGGAGCCAGGAGACAGCATCGCCACCGCCAGATCCTCCAGCACCAGCAACCGGCCTTCCAGACCGAGGCTGCCGATGGCCTCGCGGCGCAAGGCGTCGAACAGCCACAGCTCATGCTCCTCGGGATCGGCGAGACGTTCGGTGAGGCGGCCAAGGGCGAGGTGGGCGTCGAGGAGGTCGGGGATCATCTTTGCACTCGCAAGC
>NZ_CAINTR010000195.1 GCF_903853455.1 uncultured Magnetospirillum sp. | reverse complement strand
CGCATGAGATCGGTCGGCTTGACGGTGGGGTGGATGTTCCGGCGTTGCGGAACCTGCCCGCCATGTAGCGTCCCGTCCAGCGTCCCGTCCAGCGTCCCGTCCAGCGTCCCGTCCAGCGTCCCAGCAGCCTGCAAAGGAAGATCGTCCAGCCCCTCGTCCCGGTCTTTCTTGGAGGCCTTGGCGCAGTAGAAGAATCGCGCCGGAGAGCCTTCGTCGATGTGGAATGGGCGCCGTAAATCCTTCAGGCCAAGGCCGATGGTGTTTTCCGACGGATAGGCCTTTCCGTCCTTCGTGGGTCGGCTCTTGCTCTCCCAAAACGCCGAAAACGCCTCCATCACCTCGTCGGAGCCGTCGTGGAGAAGGTTGGCGGGCCAGCGGCCGATAGTCTCACCGCATGGCTCTCTGCCATAGTTTCCGCCGCTCATGGCGACGTTTCCAGAAACGAGGACGCCTGTCGATTTCGTGCGAGTCCCGATGCGAGTCCCGTCAATATTCAGCGCCCCGGTCCCATGCGCCAGCACATTCGCGGCGACGGTTCCAATCAGGGGCTTCCGTGCCAGGATGATCGGCTCGACGGCGGGCTTGAGGGCCGTTCCCCAGCCGTCCCATTCCTTGGCGTGGGCCGTCACCGGGGCCGTCACCGGGGCCGTCACGCTTTTAAGCCCGCTTGAATGGGAACCGCCAGCAGCTCCGTCTTTAATTCCGACTTTCTTCCATCCGATGATTTCCGGTGATTCTCCAGCCGCCTTGTCGATCGCCTTCGACACGTCCATACTTTTCGGAAATCCTTGGCCATAGACCCATGACAGCTCGTCGCGGATTTCGAATCCGGCGTCTTCGATGGCGCAGGTCAGGCGGTGGTGCGTGCGCGTCCCGCCGAATGCGAGGATGTGTCCGCCGGGCTTCAGGACGCGGATCGCCTCGCGCCAGAACTCGACGCCGGGAACGCCGTGGTCCCAGTTCTTCCCCATGAAGGACAAGCCGTAGGGCGGATCGGTTACGATGGAGTCGACCGAATCGGGCTCCATGGCCTTCATGGCGTCCAGGCAATCGGCGTTGTGAACGGTGTAGTCGTCACTCATGGGTGTTTCCTCACTCAAGATGGGCCTGAATAGCCCCGGATGCGGTGGTTCTTGGACGCCATCCACTTGGCGTATTGCCAGGCCTCGCCCTGGCTCCGGCCGTGGCGCTCGGCGCACCGGAGCAGCTCGGCCATGGATTCGGCCCTCCAGCCCTCCTTGCGGAAGCGCTCGGCGGAGATGGAGCGCGCGGCGACGACGGCTTTCAGGGCCGCCTTGTCCCGACGTTGGATGGCGATCAGGTCGCCTTCGACATATTTCGGGATTTTGTCTTTTGCGACATAAACGTATCCGCAGGCCGGGCACGTCCGGGATGGGCGATGGATGCGGTAGCATTGCGGGCATTGTCGAATCTGGATCTCGGCGTCTCCGGACGGGTCCGCCGGAACGCGCGCGACCGCGCCGCCGTCCAGGGTCCATTCGCGGTCCTGCGTCGGGAATCCATGGCGATGGACGTTGCCCGCATGATCGAGGACCAGGGCGCGGATCTTGCCCGGCGCCGGACGCAGGGCTCGGCCGACCTGCTGGAGGTAGAGGGACAGGGATTTCGTCGGACGGAGCATGATCGCCACCTCGATCGCCGGAAGATCGAATCCCTCGGAGATCAGGTCCGCCGCGGTGAGGACCAGGATTCGGCCCGCCTCCAAGTCGGCGATCCGGTCCGCGCGCACGTCGGCGTCGAGGCCGCCATGGACGCAGGCCGCCGGAACCCCGGCGGCGATGAAGGCGGCCGCCACGGCCTCGGCGTGGCGCACGCCGGCGCAGAACGCGACGGCGCGCTTGCCGGCCCCGAGCCGCAGATAGTGATCGACGACGTCTCCGGTGACCTTGGGGCGCTCCATAACATCGGCCACGTCCTCGGCGGCGTAGTCGCCACCACGCGCCTTGGCTGCCGACATGTCTGGAACATGCGGGGCGTAGACGTCGGCATCGGTGAGGAACCCCTCGGCGATGAGCGCCGAGTAGTTCGGCCCCATGACCAGGTGCTCGAACGACGCGGCCAGCCCCTTTCCGTCGAGGCGGCACGGGGTGGCCGTCACGCCGAGGACCTTGGCGCCGGGATTCGCGGCGATCACCTTGGCCCAGGAGCCGGCCGGCGCGTGGTGCGCCTCGTCGATGATGATCAGATCGAAGGGGTCGACAGTCCGGCGGACGAGCGTCTGGACGCTGGCGACGGTGATCCCGTGTGGGATCTCCGACCGGTTCATTCCTGCGGCGATGATCCCATGTGGGATCTCGAAGGAGTCGAGGCGCTTGGAGGCCTGATCGACCAGCTCGCGCCGGTGCGCCAGGACGCAGACGCGCTTTCCGCGCTCTACTGCGAGGCGGGCGATCTCCGTAAACACAGTTGTCTTGCCCCCGCCGGTGGGGAGGACATAGAGGGCCGACCGCGCTCCGCTGGAATAGACGGAGCGCAGGTCGTCAATGCCGAGGGACTGGTAGTCCCGCAGCATGTCAGCCCCCGAGCCAGTCCCGCGCCATTTCGAGGCGGGCGATGGTGTCAGTGATCCATTCGATCGTGCGGTCCGGCTCGTGGCCGGATTCGTGGATCAGGTCGATCGATAGGTAGCGGCCGCCGGCGTTGTCGGTATCGGCCTCGATTCCGGGGCCGGCGAACCACAAGACGTTCTTCTCGGGCCTCATTTCGACTCGTCCCGGACGACACCATAGAAGGTCGTGAAGATTCCGGCCGTGGCGCCGATGGCCGCACCGATCGCTCCGCCAAGGATGACCGAGACGGGTCGGAAGAAGACGGCCGCGAATGCGAGGAAGGCGGGGCTATTCATGGAACACCGGCCCTTCGCGCAGGATCTCTGTCGGCTCCCGAACGGGGCGGCCGACGCCGCGATCGGCGCGGAGCTGGCGCAGGGCGGCGCCGGGGTAGCGGCCGAAAAGCGCCTTGCGCACCTTCTGGTCCGTGGTCGCGTATTGCCGGCGAAGACGATCCGCCGCTTCCGGCGGGAGCTTCAGCATCTCGGCCTCGAAATCTCGTCTGTTCACTCGTTCCTCCTGGGTTCGGGTGGCCTCCCTGGGGCGGGAACATGATGACGACCGACGCCGCCCCAGGGTCGCAGCGTGGCCCCGCTGAGGAGGAGCCGTCGGCCGCTTGAATGTGATATATGTGCCGGATTGACACCCCGTCGCCCGTGCGCGTAGGATCACGCAAATAAAATGGAGGGAGACATGGACCTAATCGTTGAACGCATGGCGCGGCTGGCGCTTTCCTACGCCGAGGCCAACGGACTGAGCGGACGGGAGCTATCCACCAGGGCCGGGTGCTCTCCGGGCATGGTCAAGGACCTGGCTTCCGGCCGCGTCCAAAAGCCGATGCTCCACTCGGCCATCGGACTGGCCCGCGTCATGGGGATCGAGCTGGAGGATCTGATCGATCCGGAGCGTCCGCTTCCGGCATGGGGATCGCGCGCCCCCGGCGGCGGGGACTCCGCCGTGGAGATTCCATATGCCGCCATCCAGCCGGGATCCGGTCTGATCGCCGCCGAAGGCCATTCCCTGTCGCTCCCGCTCTGGTATGTCCGGATGGTGCTTGGGGCCTCGACGGAGGCCTTGGCCGCGTGGGTCTCCACTGTGTCGGCCCCAGACCACGACGTGCGGATCGGGGATCACCTCGTCATCGACCACCTGGCGCGCGGCGGCCTTGAGTTTTGGATGGACCGGGACGAGCCATGGATCGGCGGCGGCTCGGGGGAGCGGCGCGGCCGGATCGTTCTTATTATGCGGAGGCCGTGATGAAGATAGACATGTGGGCGCAGGACCTCGTCGAATACATGGACAGCGTCGGTGGCCCGGCGGCCGTCCTCGCCATCGACATCGAGATCCCCCTCGGCGAGAGGACGTCGATGGTGATCCAGTTCATGGGTCAGACGTTCAACTACCCCGCCGGGTGGAGGTATGTCGCCAAGTTCCCAGGATACGGGCTACTGTTCGGTCCGGATTGCTCCTCCATCGGAGGCGCCAAGGGTGCGGCACGGAAGCGCGCCACCCGGATCATCCTGAACGAGTCCAACCTGTCCGCGAACGAGCGGCTGGCGCTCATGCTCCCTGAGACGTGGGCCTGGCGGACCGTCGAAAAATAATTCAAGCCGATGTCGATTTGCCCTTGACGTTATCTCTAACGGCTCCATGTCCTGAGTGTCGCAGCACGCAACGGCGACACAACACGCAGGAAGGAGCACACCATGACCAACATCCTCACCGCCGGACAGTTTCTCCCCCGCGCTATCACCGACACGGCCCTGTTTCTCGGGTTTCGTGATGGCGACAAGCACGCCGATAGGCTCAGTGGAAAGTGCGTTGCTAACTGGCTCGAATCCATCGGAGAGACGGTCACCGAGTTCCGCGACACGGGAAGCAACGGCCTCGCCATCACCGCATCGGGGTTTGCCGTCTCGACCAACGGATATGTCTCCCGCACCTGAACCATCTGGCGGGGCGGCCTTCGGGCCGGCCGGGTTTCGAGACCCAACCGCCACCGCGCCGCGCAAGGCGTGAACCAAGGAAGGAGCACCATCATGAACGTCCATTTCATCGCCTTCGACAAAGCCGACCAGACCATATTCGGAATCGGATCGACCGAAGCGGAAGCGCGCGCCGATGCCCGCGAATGGCTTGACCGGGACGAAGACGTCTCCACGCTCCGGACCTGCCAGGCCTCCGACAACCTCGTCGCGGCCGTCCGTAGCGGGAACCCGAAGGTGAAGTGGCTCGTCGGCTGGTCCGGGTGTGGCTTCACCCATGAGGAGTTGGTGTGACGGCCCTCTGACCACCTGGCGGGGCCTTCGGGGCCGGCGCGTCGTAGCGCCAACCGCCACCACCGCCACGCAAGGCGGGACCCAGGAAGGAGAGCACCATGACCGACCTCGACCGCATCGACCAAATCATCCACACCCTCGGCTTGTTCCCGGACGCCGCGAGGGATGCGCTGGAATCCGCTTGCAGGATTCGGGATTCGCTGGAGATGCAGCACCTCGCCGACCTGGAAGGTGCCTACCGCCAGGCCGAGTCCGATTTCAACGATGCAATCAATACCCGTGTTGCAGCGGCACGAAAGGCCAATGAGACGCGAAACGCAGACGACTACGAATGGACTAAGGCGTTCATGAAATACGAGTTGTGCGTCGAGGCGCGGCGGGATGCGGCCTTCGAGTCCCTCGTCGCCTTCCAAGAACGGGCCATTGGGTCGTGAGCGCGTTCGACGTGGAGACGGACGTCATAGTCCGTCTCGGGTTCATCAAGCGGCGATATCCCGGTCCGTTCCTCGGGTGGTCCTTGGTGAATCTCTTCCGCGAGGCGGCGGCGACGCACCCCGACTGCCTCAACATCGACAAGGCTCTCCGCTTCCTCGCCGACGAGGTGGCGGAGGCCATGGAGACACGCCCCGGAATCTTCGACGGCCACGCCAGTTCCCACGAACTCCTCGATATCCTCATGCACAGGAGCGCGCCATGACCCCCGACATCGGAACCACCTACCGATTCCTGCACGACGACGACGTCTTTACCGTCGTCGAGGCCGACAGCGAGCAGGTCCGCCTCCGTCGTGGCGCTACGGATGAGGTCATTTCATGCCCTCGGATGAACTTTGACCACTGGGTTCCTTGCGGGGTCATCATCCAAACCGAGCAGTCGGCCCACGAGAGGCTGGAGGCGGCCATGTCGAACGCCGAGCGCCAGTCCGCGTTCCGCGAAAGGCAAACCCAAGCCGGCCTCGTCCGGGTGGCCGTTTGGGTGCCGGGGACGAAAAAGGACGCCATCCGCGCGGCGGCCGCCGACATGAGGGGGTCGTGATGGACGTTCGAGCTGGGGACCGGGTCCTGATCTACCCGCTCGTGTGGATCTGGCATCAGACTCGGATGCTCGGCGAATGGATTTCCGCCAGGGTGGAGGTGGCGGATGGGGCGTCCATTCTCCTCGTGAACGCGGACGGAGAAAGGATGGCGGCCACCCATCTGGAGTTTGAGCAGTGGTGCGAACTCGGGTGGGTACGCCCAGTCCCGCGCTCGGCGCACGAGGAGCTGGAACGACTGATGAGGGAATGAACGAACCCCCGTGGGGTTGGCCTTGATTGGCACAACCAACCCCACGGGGAGATGAGAGATGAGCAACGTTTACGAACAGGTCACCGACGAGATCGTCCGCCTCGTCGAGGAAGGAATCCGCAACGGCTCCGGCGAGTGCCCTTGGCACCGATCCAGCCTGGTCCCCATCAATGCGACGAGCCGCAAGGCCTACCGGGGCATCAACACCCTGGTCCTGTGGGGAACGGCCCACATGCGCGGCTACGCCGGCGGCGAATGGGCGACCTACCGCCAGTGGGCCGCCAAGGGGGCGCAGGTCCGTAAGGCCGAGCACGGCTCCGGGATCGTCTTCTGGAAGGTCGACGAGCACGAGGACCCCGCCGACGGCACCACCCGCCGCTCCGCCCTCGCCCGCGGCTACACGGTGTTCAACGCCGCGCAGGTCGACGGCTACGAGCCCGAGGCCGTGGTCGTCCTGCCGGAGGCCGAGCGCATCGCCCAGGCCGACGCGGTGGCGCGCGCCGCGCTGATCGAAATCCGCACCGGCGGCGAGGCCTGCTACTCCCCGGTCTACGATCGCATCACCATGCCGGCATTCGGCGCGTTCAAGGACGCCGACGCCTACTACGCCGTCCTGTTCCACGAACTCACCCACGCTACCGGCCACGAGGGCCGCCTTCGCCGCAACCTCCTGAACCGCTTTGGGAGCGAGGCCTACGCCATGGAGGAGCTGGTGGCCGAACTCGGCGCCGCCTTCGTCTGCGCGTCCCTCGGGATCGCCGCCGGCCGCCGGCCCGATCACGCCGACTATGTCGCCTCCTGGCTCCGTCGGCTGAGGGGCGACAAGCGGGCGATCTTCACCGCCGCCGCCTCGGCCCAAGCCGCAGCCGATTGGCTCCGAGAGCGGGCCGGTTTGCTAACCCGGATTCCCATCGAAGACGAGGAAAAAGCCGCCTGAAGGGTCTTCCCTTCTCGGGCATTTGGACACATATACCGAGTGAGGCGTCGCGCGCAAGCGGCGCTTCACGCAGGAAGGAGAGCACCATGACCATCACCCAGTTCTCGGGGGCCGTCACCGCCCCCGGCCTCTACGCGGGCATTCCGTCCGAGGTCTACCACGGCCAGGCCGTCGCCGACGCGCCGTCGATTTCCTCCAGCTTCGCGCGGACGCTCCTCAACGAGTGCCCCGCCTACGCTTGGGCGAACTCGTCGCTCAATCCCGACTACGCCCCCGAGCCGAAGGACCATTTCGATTTCGGGACCGCCGCGCACCTCGTGTTCTTGGAACCCGAGCTGGTCGCCGAGAAGGTCGCCGTCATCGACGCCGACTCCTGGCGGACCAAGGCGGCGCAGGAGGCCCGCGACGCGGCCCGCGCCGATGGAAAGCTCCCGATGCTTCGGGACCAGTTCCAGGCCCTCGACGCCATGCGGACGGCGCTCCACTCTAACCGCATCGCGCGCCAGGCCTTCGTCGGCGGCCATGCCGAGCTGTCCGCCTTCGCCAAGGTCGGCGGCGTCTGGACCAAGGCCCGGCCCGACTACCTCCGGGCCGACATCGGCGCCATGGTCGACTACAAGACCAGCACTACGGCCAACCCCGCCGAGTTCGCCCGCAAGGCGTTCTCCTACGGCTACCACCAGCAGGCCGCTTGGTATATCGACGTCATCAAGGCGGCCACCGGAACCACCATCCGGGACTTCTGGTTCGCCGTCCAGGACAAGAACTCCCCGTTCCTGGTGTCCGTGTCGCGCTTCGACGACAGCGCCATCCAGGCCGGCCGCGTCTTGAACCAGCGCGCCTTGGACCTGTTCCGCCGGTGCGTGGATACCGGCGAATGGCCCGGCTACCGGAACCCGGAAACCCCCGACATCGACACCGCTTTCGTCCTCTCCCTGCCCGTCTATGCGCAGCGAGTGGTCGAACAGCTCATTGCCGCCTGAACGGAACACGGGGCGGCGGGAGCCGCCCCACGGAAGGAGAACCGACATGAACGCCATTTCCACCATCACCAGCGGCCACGGCTTCACGCCCAAGCAGGTCGCCATCCTGTCCGACGTTCTGGACGTCACCCTGGTCAAGAAGCGCCAGCAGGCGGGCCAGACGCTCTCCTACATCGAGGCGTGGCGCGTCATCGACCAGGCCAACCAGATTTTCGGCTTCGACGGCTGGACCCGCGAGACCACCCGCTTGGACAAGACGGTCCACGAGACCTACCCGAAGACCAAGTTTGACGAGGGAAGCCGCAAGAAGGTCTCCGTCCGCGGCCCCGACGGCGAGCCGGTCATGATGACCCGCGTCGGCTACCTGGCGCAGGTCCGCGTCACGGTATTCACCGAGGACGGCGCCGTGGTCCGCGATGGCACCGGCTACGGCTCCGGCACCGCCGAGGACCCGAACATGGCGTTCGAGGGAGCGGTCAAGGAGGCCGAGAGCGACGCGATGAAGCGCGCGCTGATGACGTTCGGCAATCCCTTCGGCCTGGCGCTTTACGACAAGGCGCAGGAAAGCGTCGGGACGCCGGAATACGTCGCCACCGCCGAGATGGAGAAGGCCCAGAAGGCGGCCGCCCCTCTTTTGGCCGCCATCGAGGCCTCGAAGGACGAAGCCAGCCTGAAGGTCGCATTCACCGCCGCCTACAAGCGGTTCGGCGAGTTCCCCGAGAGCGTCCAGAAGCTCCTGACGGAGCGCAAGGATGAGGTGAAGGCGGCCATCACGAAAGGCGAGCCAGTGCGTGGGAGCCTGGCCTCGCCGTTCGGAACGGCGGCGTAGGGACGGAATGAATGGGGCGGCGGATGGTCCGTCGCCCCGACAGCAGGAGAAGCACCATGAGCAGCATGAACCGCGTCACCATCATCGGAAACCTCGGCAAGGACCCGGAGATCCGGACCTTCCAGAACGGCGGCAAGGTCGCCAACCTGTCGGTCGCCACCTCGGAAAGCTGGACGGACAAGACCACCGGCGAGGTCAAGGAAAAGACCGAATGGCACAAGGTCGCCGTCTTCGGCGACGGCCTGGTGTCGGTCGTCGAGCGCTTCGTCAAGCGCGGCTCGAAGGTCTTTCTGGAAGGCTCCATCGAGACCCGCTCCTACGACAAGGAGGGCGAGACCCGCTACTCGACGGAGATCGTCCTGCGCGGTCCGAAGGCGAACCTTATCCTCCTCGGCGGCAAGCGTGACGAAGAGACCCGTGAGAACGTGGTGGCCGGCCCCGGCGCGGGCAAGGCGACGGGGACCGACGATGCAATCCCCTTCTGATACGAGGCTGGAGATTCGGGGCGAGGCGGCGGATGCCGCCTCCGTCCTGTCGGTGGCGGATCTCTACGTCGACGCCCTAGCCAGCGGAAACCTCTACCTGTGCCCTCGGCACCGGGAGGCCCTGTCCGAATGCCTGTCCGATCCTGGATCGGAAGTGGCGATCCACCGGCTTTCCACCCTGCTGATTTTCAGCCAGGCGCTGGAAGCCACGCCGCGCACTTGTTTACGGCACTAAAAATATTTTTGTGCCGTGCGACTCGTTTTCCAAACGACCCCTTATCCGCGTCCTGAAAAACGGACGAAGGTTCCAAAATGGCCCAACGAATGCTCGACGTCCTCGACGTCACCTCCCGCCTCGGTAGGTCCCGCGCATGGTTCTACCAGCACCGCCAAGAGCTGAATGCCCTTGGCTTTCCCCGGCCCCACCCGGTCATCAGGAAGTGGGACGCGGTCCAGGTGGAGGACTGGCTCAACGGCCAAATGGGACTGACCACCTCGAAGGCGCCGGCCAACGACATGGACGCCGCCTTCGGACTGTAGAGGTCCAAATGCTTGCCACAACAGACGGAAACCACATAATAATCCGCGACACCAACCTCTGGCTCCGAGTGGAGCCGGAGGCCAGTGGATACAGGATCACCGGGAAGGTCCGCGGGTGCCTCGTCCGGTTCTTCATCGCCGGGTCTGACGTAGACCAGATCTGCATGGGGTGCCCGCTGTCGATCGGGGATCTCGCCAACATCGCCATCACCTACGCCCTCATCGAAGGGGACCAATCATGAAGACGATCGCCGTCCGCTACCTCGAATCCCGCAAGCTCGCCGATGGATCGGTGGCCTATTACTACAACCCGCCGGCGGCGGCGCGGGAGGACGGCATCGTGGAGCGCCAGGCGCTCGGCGCCGAACTCATGGCCGCCATCGCGGCGGCCGAGGGCTTGAACAAGCGCCTTGACGCTTGGCGGAAAGACAAGAAGGCCGGCGTCCAGGGGCCGACCCTGAACCCGGACAGCGTGAAGGCTCTGTTCTCCACATTCCGAGCCGACCGGACCTACTTCCTCGATAAGGCGCCGAAGACCCAGCGCGGCTACAAGCAGTGCATGGACGCCGTGGAGGCGACCGTGCTGAAGAACGGGAAAATGTTCGGCGATCTCCCGTTCCGCCTGGTGGAGCCCCGGCACGCCGACGCGCTCTATGAACTGCTGCGCTTCCCGAACGGCCCGACTGGGAAGGAACGCCTTTCCTACGCCAACGCCATGATGCGCGTCTGCCGCCTCGTGTGGGGCTGGGGTAAGCGCCAGCACAACCTGGCGGCCAATCCATTCGAGAAGCCGCGCATGAAGGCCACGGAATCCCGCTCGGTCCTGTGGAAGCCGGCGGACGTGGATGCTGTCATGGCGGCCGCCATTTCGGAAGGCTACCCATCCATGGCGACGGCGATCCTTCTTGCCCTGGAACTTGGCCAGCGCATCGGCGACGTGCGGACCATCGCCTGGGACCACTACGAAGACGGCGTGTTCTCGTTCGCCCAGGGCAAGACCGGGACCGAGGTCGTCGTCCCCGCCGGCGACGCGCTCACCACGCTTTTGGAGACGGCGACCCGGAAGGCGGGTTCGCCCATCGTGGTCTGCGAGACGACCGGGGAACCATACAGCGAGTTCCTGATTCGTAACGTCTTCGCCAGGGTCCGCAAGGCCGCCGGCGTGTCGGCGGAGCTGCAGCTCCGGGACCTGCGCCGCACGGCGATCACCGAGCTGTCCGACGCCGGGGCGACCACCGACGAAATGATGGCCGTCTCCGGCCACAAGACGCGCGCCGTCTTGGAGGTCTATTCCAGGAAGACCGCAGCCAAGGCCCAGGCCGCAATCGCCAAGCGGGCGGCACGTCGCCGTCGTCTGCTGGAGGAAAACGGAAATGGATCAGTGGAAGGGAATCGGAGCGCGCCAGGCGCTGACCGATCTCCACAAGTGGATGCGGGAGACGCTGGCGCGAACTGATTGGCACAACGAGCAGAAGGTGGATCTCCTCGCGTACCTCATCACCCTGGAGGGCGAGCTTTTGGAGGAGATCGCCCAATCGGAATAAGGAAGGCCCCGCACTGGCGGGGCCTTTTCCGTTCAGCGCGGGACGCTTCTGCGTTCCGCCCGCGTCAGGATCGAATGGATCGTGTCCTGGACCCAGGACTGGTAGACCTGCTCGGTGGTCCCTTCGATCTCCATTTCGAGGATCTCGTGGGCCGACATGGCTCCGAGGAATCGGCACCGGAACGCGTGGTCGTAGGATCCAACACTCCTATCATGGAACGGCTTCGCCATTTCCCTGGCGAGTTCGTGGGGCGTCATTTGCCGTTCTCCTCGATCTGGCGCAGCATGTCCGCGCTGTCCGGGGTCCATTCGTATGTGCCCGAGCGGAGCGCAGACACCTCGGCCTCCAACTCCCGGATGCGCTCGATCAGCGCCGGCACGAAGTGCTCGACCGGGACCTTCTTCCGCCGCAGGCTCTCGATGGCATCGACGTCGATCTTGCTCATTGTTTCCTCCTGTCGGTGGATGGCACGTCCGGTGTGAACCGGACCAAGTGGCGCTCTCCGGTATCGACGTCGAACGCCTCGATGGGTCCGGCGTCGGACAGCGCCTCCAGGAGCGTCTTGCGAAGATCCCGGAGTTTGGCGCGGAAGGTGGCGTCCATCAAGTGGCATCCATGGCGGCGTTCTCGTTCATCATGTTCCCCTCCAAGGGTCCGACGCCGCATGAGTGCCGCGTCACTCACCACCTCGGCCGATTTCTGGCGAAGTCAACCCCTGCGCGCGTTGCCAATCGGATCTTTTTAAGGTAGGTTCCGTCGTCGAATTTGGAGGATGACATGGGCGAAGCGAAGAGGCGGAAGCTGCTCGGCAAGGACAGCGATGGCAATACCACCGCGAAGGCCGGGGTCAGGTCTTCAAAATGGACGGGCAACTCGCGCAGACTTCAGATAAGCGCCCGAGATTTGGACTTCCAAGTATTTGCCAACGTCATGACCCTGTATGCGGCCAATGTCCTTATCCAGTCGGTGAGCCTAGAAAACCCGGCCGCCAAAGACCCCGGTAAGGCGTTCGATATTGGAGAGGAGGCTGGCCGCTCCATGGCCCATGGGGTGGTGTCAGAAATGCTGTCCCCCCTCGTGCACGACGACGTTCTCGCATTCATCGCTGCCGCAGAGGATCTCTACGCGTTCATCCGAAGCCCCAAAACGGTTCCTCTCCCACACGACCAAATGGAGAAGGAGCTCAGACGTCTGCACCGATCCCTTCGGGACATATTCAACACCAAGCTGTCTCCGCTTGCCACGAGGCTCGACTTGAAGCGGCTCTATCGGACGGTCCCGTGGAGCGATAGGTCCGTCGAAACTGTCATGAAGAATCTGCTGGACCTTCCCGAGGCCGAGCGTGATTCCATCCATGCCACTCTTTTTCCGGAGGCGTGATGGACCACGATACGACATTCTACGCCAGGGCAAGGGCGGGCCTTTTAACGCCGGGATATGAGGCGGAATAGCATTTGGACTCGGCATGGAAAGGCGCGGAAAACCATAGGCGAAAATGGACGGAAGATTCCAAACGCGCCTTGATTCTCCAGGAGAATGTGCCAACTCTTAATCAGCGGGCCGTAGGTTCGAGTCCTACTGCACCCACCAAAATTCGCAGTAAAATCAAGCAGTTATGGGGCGTTGTCCGAACCGGGACAACGCCCCATTCCGTTTCGGGACAACAATGGGACAACATCTTGACGAAAAAATGAGATCATCATGGATTCCGGCGGGCCGTCCGAGGAGGTGCATCAACAGAAATGTTGTCCCGATTGTTGTCCCACTCGTCCCTGCCGAACTTTTTATCCCCCCGCAAGTCCGCAATAGTCGCGGCTGGCCCGACCCGACCTACGTCCTTGAGCAACTGAAGGACGGCCTCAAAGACCTCAAGGCCGAGATCAAAGGCGAGGGATTCAATGTGAAGGTCATCGACCGCGTCGTCGCCATACGTCGAAGCAAGGGTGCCGCCGACAAGGAGGCCGAACTGATCAACGATGTCCTGCTTTACGCCCACGCGACCGGCACGCGGCTCAACGTGGACCTCGGCGACGGCAACGACGGGGATCGTAACGGCTGAGTGGTTACCGGGCGCAGGATGTCCGGACCAGCAACCCGCATTCGTCGCAAGCCTTGTGGTCACCCGAGCGCCGCCAGCCCCTTGCGGTCGATGAGATCGAGCAACCGTTGGGCCGGGCCGCTGGGCTTCTTCTGCCCCTGCTCCCATTGCTGAACCGTTGTCTTGCCGGTGCCGAGGAACGCCGCGAAGACGGCTTGGCTCACATGGTTGGCCGCGCGGATGCGCTGGATGTCCTCCGGCTTCAGGGGCCGCTTCACCGGCAGGCACAGCGCATCCAGCTTATGCATGGTGATCTCGTCCATAGCGCCGACCTTCACCAGATCGCGGGCCATGTCGTGGGCGATATCAAGAATCTCACTCATCGCGTTTCAGCTCCCAAATCGCACCGTTCGCCAGCAACGCTGAGACCTGCTCCTCCGTTGCTGTGAGGAACCCTTCGGCGGCAAGGCTCAGGGCGGCCTCCTCCTTGCTTGAGATGTTCGCCTTCGCACTTTTAGGAAAGGCATAGAGAAAGATCAGGCGATCCGAGTTGCCCTTCCGGTATCCGACAATCGTCCGATAGCCACCGCTTTTTCCCGCTCCCGCCCGTGCCACCCGCTTCTTGAACAGGTAGCCACCAAGGTCGGCCTCTACCTGTCCCGCGACAATCTCCATCGCCGCGTCGTGCAGACTGGCATCAGAAATATCTTCGCCACGTGCCCAGCGGTTGAACCACTTGTTTTTGAAGACTCTCACCATAGTCGAAATATAACACCAAGTGAGATAGCCGGCAAGGCGGCGGCCACCGTCTCTTGCCGGATTTTGCCAGAAACGAAAGAATACTTGGAAACGGCAGTGGCGATATCGCACCGCAACATGGTGTTTGCCCGGACGGTTTTCGCGCGTATGATGCCGCCATATTGCGGCGCAACATTTGTTGCGCTAATCCAAGCCGAAGGAAACCCGCCAATGCCGACCGCAGTCCTCGATCAAATCACCACCGCCGCGAAAGCCAATGCCGAAGCCCTGACCCAGAGCGGCAACGCCACCATCGCTGGCTTCCAAGAATTGGCGAAGGCCTATCAGGCGCTGGCGACCAGAAACGCTGAGAAGCTCACTGCTTCCATCCAAGCTCTGGCCACAGTCAAGTCGCCGGAAGAGTTTGTTTCCCTCCAGCAGAGGCTGGTTAAGGAAGCCGTCGATGCCGCCATGGCCGACGGTTCCAAGATCGCCGAGTTGACCACCTCTGTTTTCAACGCGGCTTTCGAGCCAGTGAAGAAGCAGGTCGAAGCCGTCCAGAAGGCCGCCAAGAAGTAGTGCTGATTGCCTCTTCAACGGACCGCCTAGATTTGAGCCGCATCCTGTCTCCGGGGTGCGGCTTTTTCCTGCTCAGCATCACACGGTGAATATGTCGGGCTGTCCGACCGGCCCACCATCTCGGCGTTGTTCCATATTATGGAAGACACCGACGACAAGGCTGAGGCGTGGATACAGCCCAAGGCTTCGTCCGTGATCGTGCACATGGCGGCGGCACGGACGACGGCGGTTGCCCTGTCAGGTTCGAAATCGATGTCGTCATTTCGTATCGATGGACGCCGGAAGGATCCCGTTTGACATGGATCAACCGATGTGCTGGCCTTTCGTAGGGGTGTGATCAGCGAGAACGCAGTCGGAATAGCCCCTGCGGAGGGGCGCATGGCTCAAATCAATGTGGTTGATGTCGTTCCCGGCATCTCTTGGATCGAAATTCCGGAAGCTGACCTTCGCATTCTCTGCGGCTGTCCTGCAGATAGCGTCAAGCATCTCATGCGGCGCGGCCTTATCCGGCCAGCCACGGTAGCCGGCACCCACTGCGAAACCGGTCCCAACGTCATCCTGCTTTCCGACGTGATGGTCCAGAATGGCGCATTCTGCAATCTGGCCGAATTTCCCGTCCTCCAGATGCTCTATCGCCAAGGGATGATCCTGCCGGGGCATCCCAACAACACCGGTCGCAAGCCATTGCTGATGGGCCGCCCTGACGACCGGAGCCGCTTGCGCCTCTCTTGATGCGACCGGATCGGCAGGTGGGGCGGGATGCTGGCTGTCAGCCGCCCGTCGACGAGGGCCGCTGTATTTACCGGTACGGTTCTTCCCGCGCCGACAAGGGCCGCGGTATTTATGGTGTGCTATGAACTCCCGGCTGTCGGTCAGTGCGCGATTGAGGTTCTTCAGCAGGCTCCGCGTGCCGATCGGCAACGTCATGACGCTGTTCGCCCCGGAATTGAGGATCACCGATAGGTGGGCAGGATCCATGTTTCCGGTCAGATAGATCACCGGCACCACCGCCGCTGGCCCGCGACAATCCTTTCGGATGCGCGTGACCACCTCCACCGAACCGGCAAACTCGGCCTCGGCGCAGATGACAACGTCGTAGGCCGACTGGGAAAGCTCATAAATTGCGGCCTCGACATCATCGACCTTCTTCACGTTGGGGAGGCCGATCTGATGCAGGGCGGTGACGATGAGTTGGCGAAGATTGCCAGCCTCGGCTATGACCAGACAGGATTTGCCAAAGAACGATAAGTTCAGCGTCATCATGGCTTTCCGGTTCTAGTGTTGCATCGCGGTCGCCGATCGACGTTTCCCATATGTAGGCGGTTCCCTTCCTACCCCGGCAGAATATCGGCCCGATGGACTGCTGATTGCTGGGGAAACTCCGCAAATCCCTTGAACTCTAGCGCGAGGACGGCGTCGACGACCCTCATCGCCTCTTCCACGGCATCTCTCGTTGTCCTTCTCATGGCTTCCAAACCGCCGGCGATCTGCACCAAGGATTGCATCCTCGTCCTCTTCTTGGACAGGATGGCCCCGATACCGAGCGGAATGCCGCGGTTACCGGATAGGATGGTATTGCCGTAGTCGATAAGGTTCCTTGCGGCATCTTCGGCCATGCTGTCGGCGTTGGTGTTGAGGGCGGCTCTGACATCACCCAATCGACGCAGATGGTAACTGTTGCACCCGACGGTCTCGACGCGTGTGGTAGCCAAGCCCATCAGATTGATGAACCGTTCCATCGCCTCGGCGATATGGCGGCGGAGCGATGTCTTCGGAGGGCCTTCGGCGATGCCGGACAGTCGGACGGACATCTTTTGGACATTGCGGACGATCTTGTGGGCGTTGTCGATGACTATCGTTGTCTGTGTTTCTTTCGGGTCGTTACCGACCATGCCGTATTCGCCGTTCAACTTGGCGATCATGATCCGGTCGATGCCGGTGATATGGGACATCAGCCAGTCGTAAACGGCAACAAGCAGTTTCCGGCGAGCATCAGCCGCGCTGATCCTATCAACCGAAATGGTTTCGATCTTTGCCACGAATGCCGCGTGAAGTTCCTTGTGCCGCGTTCTGTCGTCGTAGTCGAAGCTGTCCATCAGCCGCTCTTCATGGCTGAAATGGATCCTGACGTAATCCTTCAGGGCGGCGAAGGCCTTTTCGACGGCGGCCATTTCCCCGTCATTCCCGACGGCCACACCGTTCAGGTCATTCATGATCTCAATGATGCCGCGATGCTGGCTGTCGATGAGCGGGCAAGCCATGCCTCCCATGGCTCATCCTTCCGGCATTCCGCCACACCAAAGCTTGATGTGACGTGGCCAACAACCGGGAAGTCGTACGCCATGACCACCTTGCGGATCCGTTCTGCAAGGAGGGTGGCGATCATCAGCCCGCTGTTCCCTCTGTGCCAACGTGCTTGTGACACTTTGATGTGTGTCGTTTAGTGAGCATGGCACAGGGGGAAATGAGCGATGACGAAGGCGATAACGACGAATGCAGTTGCTGAGGCGCTTTCGCCGCCACCTCCGGATCCGGAGGTGGCGGCGAAAGCGCGGCGGCGAACGTTTACGACTGCCTACAAGCTGGCGATTCTTGACGAACTTGATGGCGCTAAGGCGGGAGTGACCGGGGCGGTTCTCCGCCGCGAAGGGCTGTAACCGTGCCATCAGCTTGTCCCCATCGGCCCAAATCTTGAGAACCCGAGCCACCGGACGAGATGAGTCGTGATTGAACAACACCGCCGCCGTTCGCAGATACGCCTCATACCGGATTCCGGCAGTGACGATGGTGCATCCATCACGGGCGATGGATGAATCAGAAATGACCGCTTCAACCTGGCGCGTCCCGACTGTGGAAATCAGGCCAGGGGTCGCCAGTCGAGTTAGCTTATTAGCTTCAGTCATGTTTTTGTCTCCTAGCGCCAAGCCAGGGCGGGGATGCCCTCGGCCAAATTGGCAATTGCGGCGACCACGTCGCCATCGCCGGGATCGGCAGCCAGCTTCATCGCCTCGGCCTGACCGATGGCATTGCGAAGGGCCTCGCGGCATAGGGTGATTTCGTCGGTGTTCCATGTACGGGTCATCTTGTTGCGGCGACATGCCGTGTCCTGCGGGGCCGAGGTTACCGCCGCCTTCGACGGAAGATTCAGCCACGCCTCACGGCACCGAGTGATGAATTCGGCAATCACTGGGGGAGCCGTTTCGACAAGGGCAGAGCGGTGTTCGTCGGCCAGCGCCTGAGGGGAGATGTGGCAAATTTGCCGCCGAACCTTAGCAGCGCTTACTTGGCCCTCAGCTTCCTTCAGCGCCGCCAAAGCCACCTCGAAATCTGCTGTGGCTTTGACGAGCTCGCCATCAATCCGATCCCGTTCCATGACGTGATGCGCTTCAATTTCAGCAATCGCCGCAACATGGGCACGCCGGTCAATCAGGCTGACGGCAATGTGGTCGGCCAAGACGGCCTTGGCCATTGGCGAATTCAGTAAAATGGCGATTGGATCGGGGCGCAGGGCGGTGCTATTCCAGGGGAGGCGCATTTACATGTTCTCCTTAACGCGAGTCCAGAATTCAGTTTCGGCGGACTCCAGAGTGGACGCGCACTCGAACGGCATTCGGCGGAGGCCCAAGTGGCTGGACAAGGTCGGGCTACGCAACGGAGGGCGACGGCAAGGCGCGGCTGGGATTCGATACGAAACACCGGTATCCCAAGGGGCAAGTAATGGTCCTTCAACGCGCAGCCAGCGTTGAAATATTGGGCGTAGGCCACGCCAGCATCAGCGAAAGCCTTATCAAGATTTCTGGCCGCTTCAAGGCGGCGGGCGATGGTGTCGATGAGCGTCTTGTCATTCATGGCGTTCTCCCTTGGCGATGAGTGTCAATCCGATGTCTGGAAATGAAATCGCCTATTTGATTTCCTTCTCCAAGTATTGAAGTAATTTGTTTTACGCTCGACGGCATGTTGCCATCAGCGACGGAAAACGCCTCAAACAACATTTCTCTCGGAGTTCCGGCATAGCAGGACGCGAGGCCGTTCCGGATATCGCGTGGCCAAGACGTTGAGCGGTAAGCCGAGATCGCGGCGGAAACGAGCTTGGCATGGGCTCGGGGGCTGTCCCTGGGAAAGCTGGCGGCGGCAAACCGGCGGACCAGCCCATCCCGGAGAAGGGCTGTGATTGCGTCGGGCTTTCCATGCAAGGTGCCTTCTTCAGGGACAATCCACCGGATCACGCACCCTTTAGGGCTCTGCAAGCCGCACAAACTGTTCGACCGAAATCACCCTAAGTTTGGGTCGATAATAATCAACATCGTACCTGTAAATATTTACTACAGATCGAAACCTAGAATTGTTGATGCTGCGTTTCTTTATGAACCATATTTCGGGTTTTTATTTGTTAAATTCATTGCGTGCGATGATAACGACTCAGAATCATCAAATGCATACATATGTTCATTTATCACTAGCGCGCTGATGGGATTCCCTATCGATGTACGACGATTGATAAAGATTTTAAAGATAGTAAGGCCTGTAAGCCCTGATTCGTGCCGAAGCGATCATTGGTTCCAGGATTGGGGGGCGCTCAGGATGAGGTTTGGCTCCTGCGTGCTGGAAACTGAATCCGATATTGAAACTTCAGGATATGGATTGATCGATCTGATAGATTTAATAGGCTTAGACGGCAATGCTGATGTGAAGCCAAGCATTTACTCATCATTAAATAAATACAATCTATCTGGAGATGCTGCTCCAGACCCCTTGCTTGTTAGGCAGGGCCACATAAGATTCTGCGAATCATCTATCCTTGGTCAGGTAAAATTATTTAGAGATTGCCTGACAGGACTTTCCCCATATCAACGGCTAAACTCAGTCATTTCAGATTCTACAATGCGGAGCACAATTTATAGGCATCCGGAAAAATACGTTCGGGCTTGAGGTCTGAGGGCGCTCCGGCGGGGGGCCTCGGCGGGCTTGCGCGAGGCATTGGCGAGCTTCAGCTTGAACAGCGCGCGCCGATGGAGCGCAGTCCGGCCCCCGCCTCGGCGGGGGCCGGGTGTCAGCCCCTACATCTACAGACCCGCCACCAGCCGCACATCCATGCGGATCCCAGGGCGGCCGGTCCCATAAAAATGCCTCACCATCCCTCAGTTTCTCCATACCAGCCACAGGGGAGGCAATGGGGCGAAGGATTGGAAGATGGCCTGAAGGCGGCGAATGCCGCGCTTGAAGAAGGATGTCAGGCTTCGGAGGGCCGTGCGCGGGCGGTCGGCGGGTTGTTTTTTTCGGCCGGAGTTGGGTGGTTGGCGGCATCCCACATGCCGGACGAAACCGCCCAATAGAGAGCCAGCGCCATGACGAGGATCAACCGTGACAGCCTGTCTGGATATTGGATTT
>NZ_CAINTR010000194.1 GCF_903853455.1 uncultured Magnetospirillum sp. | reverse complement strand
CTTCAACGATATGCTGGAGCGCCTGCAGCGCTCTTTTGACCGGGTTGCCCAATTTTCCGACGATATTGCGCACGAACTGAGGACGCCGCTCGGTATCATCCGCGGACAGATCGAGGTGGCCCTGCGCGCGCCCCGCTCGCCAGAGGACTATCGGGATGTCCTTGAGTCCTCGCTCGAAGAGATCGCCGCGCTGTCCGACCTCGTCCATCGCATGCTGTTCCTCGCCCGCGCCGAAAACCAAGCAACGGCGCTGACATTGGAACCCATCGATATTGGCCGGGAACTGATGGCCGTCCACGATCTCTACGAACCGCTGGCGAGCGAGGCCGGTGTCAGTCTTGATGTGGTCATCCCTTCTCCATCCCCGATCATAAGCATCGACCGCCTGCTGGTTCTGCGTGCCATCGGCAATCTGGTGTCCAACGCTATCCGGCATACACCGCCGAACGGCACAGTGACCATCGAAGCAAAATCCAGAGCAGAAGACTTATCGCTTATGGTTGCCGATACCGGATGTGGCATTCCATCGGAAAGCCTTCCCCACATCTTCGATCGCTTTTACCGGACGGGGAATGCCGGGATGAGTGGCCGCTCTGGGCTTGGCCTTGCCATCGTCAAAGCCATCGCCGAACTGCACGGCGGCAGTGTCAGCATTGTCAGTGCCGTTGGGATCGGCACCCGCGTCACAATGGCTTTCCCCCCGGCCATATCCATCGGCGTGGAGAAGGCGGACTTCAGAGCGGACGCCCGATAAGACCAAATCCCGGCTGGTTGAAGCGCCAAGACGAGATATCGGATCGGCCCAGGAAGCCACGCCCATTGCCCGTGGGGGCAGCGTGTCTCCGCTTCCAATTTTGCCCTCAAATAATAGGGATATTCGGGGGTATCCCCCCTTGAACCACGACACCACAGATCGCATATCCTTGGTGAGACGCGCAATTTTAGTGGATAGCGTCCACGGACGTGGTGGAAATTCGTTGCTCGCCGGAGGTGGTCATCGGGCGGGTTGGTTAGAGTGGAGTTGCGACACTTCACCTCAAGACCAAGGACGATCCCGATGACCGAAGACAGAATGGCACTGAACGAACTTATGCAGAAGGCTGGCGACGGGGATTTTCTCCGCAGCGTGGCCGAGACGGTGTTGCAGATGCTGATGGAGGCCGACGTGGAGGGCCTGATCGGCGCCGGACGGCATGAACGCTCGGCGGAGCGGCTCAATTACCGCAACGGGTTCCGCGAGCGGACGCTGGATACCCGGTTGGGCAGCCTGGCGCTGCGCATTCCCAAGCTGCGCCAGGGCAGCTATTTCCCGCCCTTCATGGAGGCGCGCAAGACCTCGGAGAAGGCACTGGTGGCGGTGATCCAGGAAGCCTGGATCGGCGGCGTCTCCACCCGCCGGGTCGACGATCTGGTCCAGGCCATGGGCTTGTCCGGCATCTCGAAATCGACGGTGTCCAAGCTGTGCAAGGACATCGACGAGCGGGTCAACGCCTTCCTGGAGCGGCCGCTGGAGGGCGAGTGGCCCTATCTCTGGCTGGATGCCACCTACCTCAAGCAGCGCGAGGGCGGCCGGATCGTCTCGGTGGCGGCGATAATCGCCGT
>NZ_CAINTR010000193.1 GCF_903853455.1 uncultured Magnetospirillum sp. | reverse complement strand
CTGATCCTTGCGCACATAGGACAGGTCATCGAGGATGATCAGGTCGTATTTGTCCAGTTTGTCCAAGGTGGCGGCAAGAGCGAGGTCGCGGCGGGCGGATTGGAGCCGCTGGACCATGTCGGTAGTGCGGGTGAAGAGTATGGACCGGCGTTCCTCGCAGTTCCATGACCGTGCGGAGGCCCACGGCTCCCATTGTCTTCTTGATCCAGCCGTCCGATTGCAGCGTCAGATCGTAGGCTGTGCGGATGCCGTTGACACCACAAAGGGCGGCATACTGGCGGCCAATGCCCCACACATCGCCGACCGGGGTCTGCTTCAACGCGGCCTCAACCCATCGGGGATCGCTGGTTAGATCAAGTGCGCCATCGGCCTTCTTAGATTTCTTCGCCAACCGGTTCGCCAGCTTTGCCAGGGTCTTGGTGGTGCCGATTCCCACTGAAACCGGAATGCCGGTCCAGCGGCGCACGGTGGCCCGTATCTGCTGGGACCATGCCGTCAAATTGTCTACAGGCAGGCCCTCCAGGTCGAGGAAGCATTCATCGATGCTGTAGACCTCGGCACCGGGCGAAAAGGTCGCCAGCACCGACATGACCCGCTCGGACATATCGCCGTAGAGCGCGTAATTGGACGACAGCATGACCAACCCGTGGCTCTCGACCAGATGGCGCAACTTGAAGGCCGGAGCCGCCATATCCACGCCAATGGCCTTGGCCTCGGCAGATCGCGCCACGGCGCAGCCATCGTTGTTGGACATGACGATGACCGGCTTACCCTCGAGCGCCGGATTGAACACCCGCTCGCAGGAAACATAGAAATTATTGCAGTCCACCAGGGCGTAGACCGCCATGACCGATTACCGCTTTCCCAGGGCCGACACGGCGAAGGTAACGACGCCCCATATCTGGACGCCGTCATCGGGATCAACCGGGAAGCTGGGATAGTCCGGGTTGGCCGAGGCCAGTTCCCAGCCCTCCTCGGTCTTGTGCAGGGTCTTCACCGTCAAGCCGCCGTCCAGGGTGGCGACGACGATATCGCCGTCATGGGGCTGAACGGATCTATCCACCACCAGCAGGTCTCCGCTGTGGATGCCCGCGCCGGTCATGCTGTCGCCATCGGCTTTGCAAAAGAACGTCGCCGCCGGGCGCTTGACCATCAGCTCGTGAAGGTCGAGCTTCCCTTCCAGATGGTCGTCCGCTGGTGAGGGAAATCCCGCTGCCACCAAGGCCGAGTAGATCGGCGCGGTGGCCTCCGATGGTGCGAAGCCACGGGTTGATGCCTGACAGGTGCCGGGGGGCAGGGGCGCGTGGATCGTTGTGAACATGACGAGAACATATCGCTTCGGCGCGGTTCATTCAAGCGGGCTGCACGTGCTCTCCAATCGGCTCCAGCAGAACCGCGCCTTCACTCCCAGCCTTGCTCACGCCAAACCCGACGGGATAAGCCTCCATCTGTTCGGCTGGAAAGGGCTTCAGAATTGCCTTCAACACCTCGGGGGTAGAAGGTTCATCTCCAAGCCAAAGGCCGTAATTTTCGGGCGGAAGCCCACGTTCCATCAACGCGCCGAGGGCCCGCTCATCATCAATGGCAAGGCGCGGGGTCACCGCGATGTCACTGACATAGCGTCTCATAACATCAGCGGATAAAGAGGTCTGCGTCATTTTTCAGCCCTTGTGGATATCAACGAGAGAAAAGCGTTCCGCGAGATCGCCCGCCACCTCAGCTCTCAAGACGACGAAGGGATGCCAGTGGCGACCACGGAGACCCGCATCTTGCCGTTTAGCCTCTTGTCGAAAATCGTGTCGAAGATGATGTTGGCTTCAGGATCGGCCTCGTCGCGGATATCGGTCCTCGAATCTCGAACGGCCCTCGCCATTGATCAAGACCTTTGCATCTTGGGGGCGTACGTAAAAAATACTAAAAACCCACTACTAAACTAACGCGCATGATAGCGCATCGTAGCGGATTAAGCCATTGTTTTTGCTATGTTTGCAGGCGTCCGCCAGCGTCCGCCAGAGTATGGATTTTGCCATTCCCAAGCTTACGACGAGGGTTCGATTCCCTTCACCCGCTCCAGTCTTTTCAATAGGTTAACTGACCTCTTCCCCCTATTGTCGGGCCTTTCCAGATCATTCTGAGACAACCTCCTTTACCCACCCCGCCGCCTGCCACAGACTGTGGCCATGAACATATTCTTCCTCGATCGTGACCCGGAGACGGTGGCCCGGTTTCATTCCGACCAGCACATCGTCAAGATGGTGCTGGAAACGGCTCAGATCCTGTGTGCCGCCTTGTTCCGCCACGGCATCGCCGCCCCCTACAAGCCGACCCATGCCCGCCACCCTTCGGTACTGTGGGCCGGAGACAGCCTCAGCCATTGGCTGTGGACGCGACGGCTGGGATTGGAACTGGGGGCCGAGTACACCTTCCGTCGCGACCGGGTCCATGCTTCAGCCGAAATCATCGCCGCCCTTTCCGAGGCGCCGGCTATTCCCGATCTGGGATGGTGCGACCCTCCCCAAGCCATGCCGGAATCGTACCGAGGCGACGACACGGTGGCGGCCTACCGGGCTTATTACGCCGCCGAGAAATCACGCTTCGCCGGTAAGGGGCCAGCCACCTGGGCCAGACGCCCCAAGCCCGCCTTCATGCCTTGATCGCATTCAGGGGGGAGCGGCGGCAAGACGGCGGAAGGCGGCCGGGCTCTTGCCGGTCCATTTGCGAAACGCGCGATGAAAGGCGCTGGGCTCGGCAAAGCCCAGATCGCTGGCGATCGCGTTGACGCTTTGGCGGCCATGAACCAGATGGTCGATGGCAAGGCCGCGGCGGATGTCGTCCTTGATGGCGCGGAAGTTGTGTCCTTCCTGGTGCAGCCGATGGCGCAGTGTCGATTCGGGCAGCCGCAACTGGCGGGCCATTTCCTCGAAGCTGGGCCAGGACAGGGGCGACTGTTGCCGCAGCCTGGCCCGGATGTTGGCGACCAGGCCGGCGTCATAGCGGTAGCGCACCAGGATGTTGGCCGGAGCAGCCCGCAGGAACTGCTTCATGGCGCGCTCGTCGCGCCCGGTGGGAAGGGTCAGGAAGGCCTCGTCGAAGGCCAGGCGGCTGACGGGTTGGCCGAACCGGACCGGGGCGCCGAAGAAGCGGCCGTAATCGGCGTCCTGGACCGGCTGGGCGCAGCGGAAATCCACGAGGCGCAGCGGAATGCGCCGTCCGACCAGCCAGCACATGATGCCATGTACGATGATCCAGAACGTGCGGTAGGCGAAGGGAGAACGCACTTCGGCCGCATCGTGCAGCAGGATCTGGGCAAGGCCGTCGGCCACCACCAGTTCTCCCCTGGGATCGCCCACCACCAGGCTGAGAAAGCGAAGCGCGCGCCGCAGGGCTCGTTCCAGGCTGCCGGCATGCAGCACGCAGTGGCAGAGCAAGGTGAAACTGCCCAGCGGCATGGGCCGGCCGCCGAGGCCGAAATACTCGTCGTCGATGGCGCCCGCGATGGCGAGCCACAGCGCGCCGTAGCGTTCCGCCGAAACCGATTCGGTGACCACCGGCGGCAGCCCGGCTGCCGCCAGCAGCGGTTCGACGGCAAGGCCCTTGCGCCGGGCGCTGTCCAGGGCCTCCTCGACGAATTGGGGCGAGATCATGCGACGCTCCAAGGGCTCCCTCCTCTCCGCCCCGCCCGGTCAGCAAACATGGCAAAACAGGCCGAAAGATTTTGTATCTGCGGACATAGATTGCCATGTTCCGCTGCCGTAGAGTCATCCCCAAGGAGGGGTATCCTCCAGAAAAAATTCAGGGATGGAGAAACTGCCATGACCGGTCCCGCCGATCACCGGGGTTCTGATTGTGTCGCCTATGCCGACGCCTATGGGGCATTCCGCCCGGAAGACATCGAGGCCATGCTGGACGGAAGCCTTGAGACCGGGGTCAACGCCTGCTTCGAATGTTGCGACCGCCACGTCGCGCCGGGCCGCGTCGCGCTCGAATGGGAGAGCCAGGACGGCCGCCGCGCCAGCTACACCTTCGAGCAATTGCGGGATCTGTCGGCGCAATTCGCCGGTCTGCTGACCGCGCGCGGGATCAAGGCCGGCGACGTGGTGGCTGCCATGCTGCCGCGTATTCCCGAACTGCTGGTGGTCATCCTGGGCACCTGGCGCGCCGGTGCCGTTTACCAGCCGCTATTCACCGCCTTCGGACCCAAGGCCATCGAGCATCGCCTGTCCATGAGCAAGGCCAAGCTGGTGGTCACCGACCCCGCCAACCGGCTCAAGCTGGACGAGGTGGCCGACGTTCCGATGGTCGCGGTGGTCACCCGGGCGGACCGGGCGGAAACCATCCCGGCCGTCGATCTCGACTTCCATGCCGAACTGGCCCGCCAGAGCCCCCGGTTCGAGCCGGTGCCGCGTCGGGGCGACGACCTGTTCCTGATGATGTCGACCTCGGGGACCACCGGTCTGGCCAAGGGCGTGCCGGTGCCGCTGAAGGCCTTGCTGAATTTTTATATCTATATGCGCGACGCCGTCGATCTGCGTCCCGCCGACAAATTCTGGAACATCGCCGATCCCGGCTGGGCCTATGGCGTTTATTACGCCGTCACCGGTCCGTTGCTGATGGGTCACGCCACCACCTTCTACGACGGCTCGTTCACGGTGGAGTCCACCTACCGGATCATCGAGAGCCACGGGATCACCAACCTGGCCGGCGCTCCCACCGCCTATCGCCTGCTGATCGCCGCCGGAGCGGAGGCGGCCGCCAAGGTCAAGGGGCAGCTGCGCGTGGTCAGCAGCGCCGGCGAACCCCTCAACCCCGAGGTGATCCGCTGGTTCGACGAGCATCTGGCCGCGCCGATCCACGACCATTACGGCCAGACCGAGCTGGGCATGGTGGTCAACAACCATCACGGCCTCAAGCATGACATCCATCACGGCTCCGCCGGCCTGGCCATGCTGGGCCACCGCGTCGCCGTACTCGACGACGCGGGCAACGAACTGCCGGCCAACATCCCCGGCATCCTGGCCGTCGACATCGCGCGCTCGCCGCTGTTGTGGTTCACCGGGTATTGGCAGCAGCCGACCCCGGCCATCGCCGGGGGCTATTACCGCACCGGCGACACCGTGGAACTGGAGCCCGACGGGCATATCAGCTTTGTCGGGCGCGCCGACGACGTCATCACCTCGTCGGGCTATCGCATCGGCCCGTTCGACGTGGAAAGCGCCCTGATCGAGCATCCCGCCGTGATGGAAGCGGCGGTGATCGGCAAGCCGGACCCCGAGCGGACCGAAATCGTCAAGGCGTTCGTGGTGCTGCGCGACGGCGTCACCCCCACCGACGAACTGGCCGAGGAACTGAGCCAATACGTCAAGCGGCGCCTGTCCGCCCACGCCTATCCGCGCGAAATCGTGTTCATGGAGCATCTGCCCAAGACGCCCAGCGGCAAGCTCCAACGTTTCATCCTGCGCAACGCCGAATCCGCCAACTAATCAGAACGGGACAGTCATCATGCAGATCAAGGACAAGGTCTTTCTCGTCACCGGCGGCGGTTCCGGCCTGGGCGCGGCGGTGGCCCGCCAACTGGTCGCCGACGGCGCCCATGTGGTGATCGCCGACATCAACCGCGCCGCCGGCGAGGCCGTCGCGGCCGAGCTGGGGGCGGCGGTCCGCTTCGCCCCCACCGACGTCACCAGCGAAGCCGACGGCCAGGCGGCGGTTCAACTGGCGCTCGACGCTTTCGGCCATCTCAACGGCCTGATCAATTGCGCCGGCGTGGCCCCGGGGGAAAAGGTCGTCGGCCGCGACGGCCCCCATCGCCTGGACAGCTTCGCCAAGGCGGTCAGCATCAACCTGATCGGCACCTTCAACATGATCCGGCTGGCGGCCGACGCCATCATCAAGGAGACGCCCAGCCAGGACGGCGAGCGCGGCGTCATCATCAACACCGCCTCCATCGCCGCGTTCGACGGCCAGGTCGGCCAGGCCGCCTATGCCGCCTCCAAGGGCGGCGTCGTCAGCCTCACCCTGCCCATCGCCCGCGAACTGGCCCGTTATGGCGTGCGTGTCGTCACCATCGCGCCCGGCATTTTCGAAACGCCCATGATGGCCGGCATGTCCCAGGAGATTCAGGACTCGCTGGGCAAAAGCGTGCCCTTCCCCTCGCGCCTCGGCCGCCCGGCCGAATATGCCACCCTGGTGCGGCATATCTGCGAGAACACCATGCTGAACGGCGAGGTCATCCGCCTCGACGGCGCCTTGCGCATGTCGGCGCGTTGACGAGCCCCCCATCACCTTTCAGGAGAGAGCCATGACCAGCGATCCCATCGTCATCGTCGGCGCCGCCCGCACCGCCATGGGCGGCATGCAGGGCGATTTCGCCTCGGTTCCCGCCGCGCGCCTGGGGGCCACCGCCATCGCCGCCGCCGTCGCCCGCGCCGGCCTCGCTCCCGACCAGATCGAGGAAGTCATCATGGGCTGCGTCCTGCCCGCCGGCCAGGGCCAGGCCCCGGCGCGCCAGGCGTCGCGCGGCGCCGGTCTGCCCGACGCGGTGGGCTGTACCACCATCAACAAGATGTGCGGCTCGGGCATGAAGGCGGCCATGCTGGCCCACGACCTGCTGCTGGCCGGGACCAACCGGGTGATGGTGGCCGGCGGCATGGAGAGCATGTCCAACGCCCCCTACCTGCTGGACAAGGCCCGCGCCGGCTATCGCCTGGGCCACGGCAAGATCTATGACCACATGTTCCTCGACGGTCTCGAGGACGCCTACGACAAGGGCCGGCTGATGGGCACCTTCGCCGAGGATTCGGCCCAGGCCTACGGTTTCACCCGTGAGGCCCAGGACGCCTTCGCCCTGGCCTCGCTGGCCCGTGCGCAGAAAGCCTGCACCGATGGCAGCTTCGCCGGCGAGATCGCGCCGCTGACGCTGAAGGGCCGCAAGGGCGACACGGTCGTCGCCCTGGACGAACAGCCGGGCAAGGCCCAGCCCGACAAGATCCCGACGCTCAAGCCCGCCTTCCGCGAGGGCGGCACGGTGACGGCGGCCAATTCGTCCTCCATCTCCGACGGCGCCGCCGCCCTGGTGCTGATGCGCCGTTCCGAGGCGGACAAGCACGGCCTGACGCCGCTGGCGATCATCCGTGGCCATTCCACCTTCGCCCAGGCTCCGGCCCTGTTCACCACCGCCCCGGTGGGCGCCATCAAGGCGCTGCTGGACAAGGTGGGCTGGGAGGCCGGCAAGGTCGACCTGTGGGAGATCAACGAAGCCTTCGCCGTGATCACCATGATCGCCATGCGCGACCTTGGGCTTGACCACGCCAAGGTCAACGTCCATGGCGGCGCCTGTGCCCTCGGCCACCCCATCGGCGCCTCGGGGGCGCGGATCATGGTCACCCTGATCGCCGCCCTGAAGACATACGGTCTCAAGACCGGCATCGCGTCGTTGTGCATCGGCGGCGGCGAAGCCACCGCCCTGGCCCTGGAGTTGCCATGATCCCCACCGAAGAGCAGCAGCTCATCCGCGACACCGCGCGCGCCTTCGCCCGCGACCGCCTGGCCCCCAATGCCGCCGCCTGGGACCGCGACCACCATTTCCCCGCCGACGTCCTGGCGGAAATGGGGGAGTTGGGCTTCCTCGGCATGGTGGTGCCGCCCGAATGGGACGGCGCCGGCACCGATTACGTGTCCTACGCCATGGCGGTCATGGAGGTCGCGGCCGGCTGCGGCGCCGTGTCCACCATCATGAGTGTGCACAATTCGGTGGGCTGCATGCCGATCCTGGCCTATGGCACCGAGGCGCAGAAGGAGCGCTTCCTCAAGCCCATGGCGAGGGGAGAGCGGATCGGCTGCTTCTGCCTGACCGAGCCCGAGGCCGGCTCCGACGCCGCGTCCATCAAGACCCGCGCCCGCAAGGATGGCGACTCCTACGTCATCAACGGCGCCAAGCAGTTCATCTCCTCGGCCAAGAATGGTCATGTGGCCATCGTCTTCGCCGTGACCGATCCGGCGGCGGGCAAGAAGGGCATTTCCGCCTTCATCGTGCCCACCGACACCCCCGGCTTTACCGTGGTGCGGGTCGAGGACAAGCTGGGCCAGCACCTGTCCGATACCTGCCAGTTGGCCTTCGAGGACATGCGGGTGCCGGCGGCCAACATGCTGGGCCGGGAAGGCGAGGGGCTGAAGATCGCCCTGGCCAACCTGGAAGGCGGCCGGTTGGGCATCGCCGCCCAGTCGGTGGGCATGGCGCGTGCCGCCTTGGACCACGCCTTGGCCTATGCCAAGGAGCGGCGCCAGTTCGGCAAGCCGATCATCGAGCATCAGGCGGTGGCCTTTCGCCTCGCCGACATGGCGACCCGCGTCGAGGTGGCCGAGCAGATGGTGCTGCACGTGGCGTCCCTGCGCGATGCCGGGCGCCCTTGCCTCAAGGAAGCCTCCATGGCCAAGCTGTTCGCCAGCGAGATGGCGGAACGGGTCTGTTCCGACGCCATCCAGATTCATGGCGGTTACGGCTATCTCGCCGATTTCCCGGTGGAGCGCATCTACCGCGACGTCCGGGTCTGCCAGATCTATGAAGGCACCAGCGACATCCAGCGTCTGGTGATCGCCAGGGCTCTGGCGGCGGACTGACGGGCCAGGCGCGCAGCCATGACCGGTCCCCATCCCGCCTTAGTGCGCTTTCTCGCCGATGACGGCGAAACGCTGTCGGTCCAGGTGACCGGCAGCGGCCCGCCCCTGGTGCTGCTCCACGAATGGGGGGCCGACCATCGGGTCTGGGCGCCGTTCGTCAAGGTCCTGGCCGAGCGCTACACCACCTATGCCTGGGATGCCCGCGGCCATGGCGCGCGGCAGGGCGAGGGGCCGGTGACCCTGGCGCGCATGAGCCGGGATCTTGCCAATCTGCGGGGGCATTTCGGTCTGGAACAGGCCGTGGTCGTCGCTCATTCCATGGGGGCGCTGACCCTGTGGCACCATCTGGGCGAGGTCGGATGCCAAGGGGTGAAGGCGATTTGCGTCATCGACCAAACCCCCAGGCTGGTCACCGGCGACGATTGGCGGCTGGGCATCTACGGCGATTTCCCCCCCGAGCGAAGCCGCCGCTTCGTGGACGACATGCGGCGCGATCTGGCCGGTGCGGTGCTGGACCTGATCGCCAACGGCCACAATGAAAGGGCGCGACGCCAGATCGCCGCCAATTCCGAGGGGATCCGCCGCCTGCGCCACCGGCTGGAGCAGTTGGACCCGGAACCGTTGGCCCGTTGCTGGGCCAGCCTGGGCGAAGCCGATCTGCGCTTCGTCCTGCCGCTGATCACGGTGCCGACCCTGTTGGTCTACGGAATGCAAAGCAACTACTACGGCCCCGAGGTGGCCGATTACGTCCACGGCGCCATCGCCGGCTCGATCCTGCATCGCTACGACGACGCCGATCATTCGCCCCATCAAGGCCACCGCCAGCGTTTCCTGGCCGATCTTCAGGCCTTCCTGGCGGCGCTCAACCAGGAAGAGGAACACGCATGGGACCGCTCAACGGGATCAAGGTGATCGAAATCGCCGGGCTGGGGCCGGCCCCCATGGCGACCATGTTCCTGGCCGACCTGGGCGCCGAGGTGATCCGCATCGAGCGCAAGGCCAGCGCCGGCGGACGCCCCACCGCCGATCTGTTCGATCCCAAGATCGACATCTTGAACCGGTCGCGCCGGGTCCTGGCCCTCGACCTCAAGAAGCCCGAGGCCATCGAGACGGTGCTTCGCCTGATCGAGCGGGCCGACATCCTGACCGAGGGGTTCCGCCCCGGCGTCATGGAGCGCCTGGGCCTTGGTCCCGAGGTCTGCCACGGCCGCAATCCCCGGCTGGTCTATGGCCGCATGACCGGTTGGGGCCAGACCGGCACCCTGGCCCAGGCGGCGGGCCACGACATCAACTACCTGTCGCTGTCGGGCGCCCTGCATTGCATCGGCGAGCGGGACGGCAAACCCGTCGTGCCCCTGAACCTGGTGGCCGATTGCGGCGGCGGCGCCATGCTGCTGGCCCTGGGCGTGCTGGCGGCGGTGATCGAGGCGCGCGGCTCGGGCAGGGGCCAAGTGGTGGATGCCGCCATGACCGACGGTTCCGCCTTGCTGATGTCCATGATCTACACCCTCAAGGCCATGGGGCAGTGGGGCAACGAGCGCGGCGCCAATCTTCTCGATGGCGGCGCCCATTTCTACGACACCTACCGCTGCCGCGACGGCCGCTATCTGGCGGTGGGCTCCATCGAGCCGCAATTCTACGCCCTGCTGCTGGAAAAGACCGGCATCACCGATCCCGCCTTCGCCGACCAGTGGAACCGTCAGCAATGGCCGGCCCTGAAACAGAAGCTGGCCGACGTCATCGCCACCAGGACCCGCGACGAATGGTGCGCCCGGTTCGAGGGCAGCGACGCCTGCGTCTCGCCGGTCCTCGACCTGGACGAGGCGCCCCGCCATCCGCACAACGTCTCGCGCGAGACCTTCGTCGACGTCCAGGGGGTGACCCAGCCCGCCCCGGCGCCTCGCTTCAGCCGCACCATCCCCGACACCCCCAGGCCACCGGCCCCGGGGGAGGATGGCGGCGCGGTGCTGGGCGATTGGGGCTTTTCCGCCGTCGACGTCGACCGTCTGCGCGCCGTCGGGGCGCTTTGAGCCGAACAACACCTGTCTCAGGGGGGAATCATGACCAAGAAGAGTCCGTATGACACGGGATTGGATCAAAATCGGGCCAATTACGTGCCGCTCAGCCCGCTCACCTTCCTCGAGCGCTCGGCCTTCGTCTATCCCGACAAGATCGCCGTCATTCAGGGCGGCCGCCAGTACACCTGGGCGGAAACCTATGCCCGCTGCCGCCGACTGGCGTCGGCCCTGACCCGGCTGGGGATCGGCAAGAACGACACGGTCGCCATCATGCTGCCCAACACGGCGTCTATGTTCGAGGTCCATTTCGGCGTGCCCATGGCGGGCGCCGTGCTGAACACCCTCAACACCCGGCTGGACGCCGAGTCCATCGCCTTCATGCTGCAGCATGGCGAGGCCAAGGTGCTGATCACCGATTTGGAATATTCCCCCATCGTCAAGGCGGCCCTGGCCCGGATGGACGGCCCGAAGCCCCTGGTGATCGACAGCCTGGACCCTGACTTCACCGGCGGTCAGCGCCTGGGCGACACGACCTACGAGGAGCTGCTGCAAGACGGCGATCCCGATTTCGTCTGGTCCCTGCCCGAAAGCGAGTGGGACGCCATCGCGCTGAACTACACCTCGGGCACCACCGGCAATCCCAAGGGCGTCGTCTATCACCACCGCGGCGCCTATCTCAATTGCGCCAGCAACATCATGTCGTGGGGGATGTTGCCCCATGCGGTGTATCTGTGGACGCTGCCCATGTTCCACGCCAATGGCTGGTGCTTCGTCTGGACGCTGGCGGCCAATGCCGGGACCAGCGTGTGCCTGCGCCGCATCGACGTGAACCTGATCTTCCCGCTGATCCGCGAGCACAAGATCACCCATATGTGCGGCGCGCCGATCATCTACGGCATGATGATCAACGCCCCGGAGAAACTGCGGGCCGGGATCAAGCATTCGGTGAGCGGCCTGATCGCCGGGGCGCCGCCGCCCGCCGCCATCATCGAGGGGGCCGAGCGGATCGGGCTCAACCTCACCCACGTCTACGGCCTTACGGAAACCTATGGCCCGGCCTCGGTCTGCGCCAAGCATCCCGAATGGGACGCCATGTCCATCGAGCAGCGTACGGAGCGGAACGGCCGCCAAGGCGTGCGCTACCACATGCAGGAGGCCATCACCGTGCTGGACCCGGGGAGCATGGAGCCGGTGCCGTGGGACGGCCAGACCATGGGCGAGATCATGTTTCGCGGCAACCTGGTGATGAAGGGCTATCTGAAGAACGAAGCCGCGACCATCGAAGCCTTCGCGGGCGACTGGTTCCACACCGGCGACCTGGCGGTGGTTCAGCCCGACGGCTACGTCAAGATCAAGGACCGTTCCAAGGACATCATCATTTCGGGCGGCGAGAACATCTCGTCGCTGGAAGTGGAGGACGTGCTCTACCGCCACCCGGCGGTGACCATCGCCGCCGTGGTGGCCATGCCCGACGGCAAATGGGGCGAGGTTCCCTGCGCCTTCATCGAACTGCGCGAAGGCGCCGCCGTCACCGAAGACGAGATCATCGCCCATTGCCGGTCCCATCTGGCCCATTTCAAGGTGCCCAAGCACATCATCTTCGGTGACCTGCCCAAGACGTCGACGGGCAAGATCCAGAAATTCGTGCTGCGTGGTACGGCAAAGTCGGCCCAGGCCATCGAATAGACGACAGCGGGGACCAGGGACTTTTCAATTCCGTCGGTCCCCCTCCCTTGAACGACCGTGCCCCTGATCGACGCGGGGCACGGTCAGCGGGATTTTTCCATGCCGACGCCGGGATGCAGACGGAGCGAGTCTCCCGCGGCGTGCCCGGCCTCGAACGCACCGGCGGCCACCTTCTTGCCCGACGCCCGGCCCTGCCGCAGGTTGAGGCTGAGCTTGGAGAACTCGGACTCGACGATGGCGTGGCGGATCACCACGAGATCGCGTCCGCTGCCGGCCCGGTTGGTTTCGTCGCGCTCCGTCTTCATGGCCACCAGCTTGTCGGCGATGGAGACCGCCATGCCGAACAGGAAGGATCCCTTCTCGTCGTTGGCGTAGCGAATGAAGCGCTGCGAGCGGGCATACTCCTCCCACGCCGTCTGCATGGCGGTGGCGACCACGTCGTGGACGTAATGGGCCATCTCGATGCTGGGGCGCAGCCCGAAGAAGACGTAGCGGATGCGTCCGGTCGCGTCCTTCTCCCGCCAGACCTTGCAATCGCAATACTCGGCGATGGCGGGAATGCAGGCGGAGATGGGCTGGCGCTGCTTCCGGTTGGTGTCGATGGCGGACTGCTCGCATTGCTCCTGACGGATTTCGAGGTCGCTCAGCGACAGGTCATGCCGGTCGAGCAACTCGGCGACCTTGGCCGCCGCCGCCAAGGCTTCCTCCTCGGTGCAGCCATTGGCGATGGTCTTCGCCCGCAGCGCCTGGAGACGGTTTTTCAGCTTGTCGAGATCGCCCGCCATGCCGGTCACGCGTCGGGGAAATCCGTGCCCAGCGACAGCGCGCTCCAGGCCTCCATTTCGGCGGCGAACGCCTTGAGCTTGGCGCTCACCTGCTCGTAGGCCGGATGCCCCAGCACCAGATGCAGCGGCGGTTCCGCCGCCTGAACGGCGGTGATGATGGCCTCGGCGGCGCGGACCGGGTCGCCGGGCTGCTTGCCGCTGTAGCCCTGGATGGTCGCGCGGCGGGAGCCTGCGGTCTCGTTGTAGTCGGGAATGGCGGTCTTCGGCACCTTCAGCGACCGTCCCCCCCAATCCGTGCGGAACGGTCCGGGCTCCACGATGGTGACCTTGATGCCCAGCGGGGCGCATTCCTTGGCCAGGGCCTCGGACAGGCCTTCGACGGCGAACTTGGTGGCGTTGTAATAGCCGATGCCGGGGAAACCGATCAGGCCGCCCATGGACGAGACGTTGACCACATGTCCGCTGCGGCGCGACCGCATGCCGGGCAGCACGGCCTTGGTCAGGTTGGCCAGCCCGAAGACGTTGGTCTCGAACATGGCGCGGACCTCGGCGTCCTCGCCCTCCTCGACCGCCGAGAGGTAGCCGTATCCGGCATTGTTGACCAGGACGTCGATGCGGCCGAAACGGGTTTCGGCCTGACGGACGACATCGGCGATCTGCTGCGGAACCGTCACGTCCAGCGCCGCCACCAGGACGTCGGGATGGGTGGCGAATTCCTCCAGCGTGCCGGGATCGCGCGCCGTCGCCACCACGCGGAAGCCATGGCCAAGCGCGGCGCGGACCAGTTCGCGGCCAAATCCGGTCGAGCAGCCGGTGACAAGCCAAACAGGTGCCATTTCGCCCTCCATCGATGTTGCCGGGATGTTAGCCGAAACGGCGGCGGCCGAGATAGCGCAATGACGCCCTATGGCGTGGCGGCGAGGGTCAGGTACTGCCATAGGATGGTGGCCGCCGCCAAAGCGGTGATCTCCGAGACGTCGTAGGCGGGGGCGACCTCGACCACGTCCATGCCGGCGAATGTCACGCCGGCCAGCCGTTGCAGGACGGCCATGACCTGCCAGGTGAACAGCCCGCCGATTTCCGGCGTGCCGGTTCCCGGCGCCTGGCCGGGATCGATGGCGTCGATGTCGAAGCTGAGATAGCTCGCCCGATCCCCGACCACCGCCCGGATGCGCTCGGCCGTGGCGGCGGGGCCGTGCAGGTGGACCTCCTCGGCGGTGATGATGGTGACGCCGCGCGAGAGGGTCCAGTCGTGAACCTCCCGGGGCATGGGCGAGCGGATACCGACCTGGACCATGCGCCTTGGGTCCACCAGCCCCTCCTCCAGGGCGTGGAAGAACGGCGAGCCATGGGCCAGGCTCTGGCCGAAATTGTCGGGCCAGGTGTCCATATGGGCGTCGAAGTGGATCAGCCCGACAGGACCGATCCGCTTGGACAGCGCCCGCAGCAGGGCCAGGGTGACGGTGTGGTCGCCGCCGATGGCCAGCAGGTGCGGAACCGCCGCTGCCTGCCGTTCGATCAACTCCAGCGAGGCGGCGATGTCGCCCAGGGCCAGGGTGAAGTCGCCCAGGTCGGCCACCGACAGGGCCTGCGGGTCGCGCCAGCCGACCGGATTGGCGCCGTCGGCCAGCATGCGGCTGGCGCGGCGCACCGCCTGGGGGCCTTCGCGGCTGCCGGAGCGGTTGGTGGTGCCGAGGTCGAAGGGGATGCCGGCGATGCAAAAGTCGGCGGAATCGGGCGGTGCCGCGCATCCGCCGAGAAAGCTCGGCGGCAAGGCGAAGGTGGGGTGCACGACGGTCTCCCTGGCGATGTCCGGGGCTGCGAGGTTCCGTCGGAGTATCGGGTCGCAGGACGCAGGATGCAATGCCCGTCCCCATATGGGATCAGTCGGAGAGCGCCACCACCCGCGAGACCCAGTCGAAATCGCCGGCATGGCGGAGGTCGAGCCCGTTGGGCAGCGACGGATCGAGCCCTTCGGGCTGCGGCAGGTCGGGCCAGGTCATCGCCGCTTCCGTTCGGGCCAACAGGATCAGGAGACCCCAATCGACGTCGCCGAACGGTGTCGGAATATGGGCGGACAGCATCTCTGCGTTTGCAAACATGGTCGTCTCCTTAATTGGACTTGTGGCCGAGCCAGTTGTCGGGCAGCAGGGAGCCGATGAGTGCGCCGCCGCCGCCACCGATCAGGGTACCCGCGACGATGCTGCCGCCGCCGGTCATGGCCGCGATGGCGGCGCCGCCGGCCGCGCCCATGGCGCCACCGGACAGGGCTCGTTGCTGCTGAGGGGTCATGTTGGCGCAGGCCGACAGACCGAGAACGATGACCGCGACGGTCGGGACTTTGGTAAGCGGGGTCATGGCGATCTTCCTTGGCGAACTCTGTGTCGCAAGGATTACGCTTCCCGGTGGGACCGAGGGGTGAGAAGGCTGTGATAAAGCCGTGACCGGGGAAACTTAAACCAGGGGCAGGGACACCACGACCGCCAGCCCGCCGGCGGGGCGCTGGGCGGCCCATGCCCGTCCGCCCATGGCTTCGGCGTTGCGGCGCACGATCCACAGGCCGAGCCCGTAATGCTCGGAGGTTTCGTCCTCGCTGCCGGGGCGTCGCGACAGATGACGTTCGAAGATGCGCTCCAGCTCGGCCTCGGCGACGCCGGGACCCTGGTCCACGACGCTCAGCCGGGCCTGATCGGCCACGGGGCGCAGCTCCATGACCACCTTCGACCCCGGCGGCGCGAAGTCCAGGGCGTTGTCGAGCAGGTTCTCGGCGATGATTTCCAACATTTCCTCGGCGCCGGCCACCACCAGACCGGGGGTCAGGCGCAGCTCCAGGCCGATGGCGCGGTCGGCCGCCACCCGGACATAGCCGCGCCCCAGGCGTTCCAGCAGGTCGGAGAGTTCCACCCGGCGGCGCGGCCGGTCGATCAGGCCGGCGATGGTCTCGTCGATGCGCCGGGCGGTGGACACCAGGGAATCCAGCCGCTCCACCGACTGGGCGATGACCTCCAGGCTGCGCCGGGCGCGGGCGTCCTCGGGCGGGATGGCGCGGCGGAGCGGCTCCATGGACTGGGAGATCACCGCCAGCGGCGCCTTGAGGGCGTGGGCGTTCTCCTCCGCCGCCTGACGCAGCAACTCCTCGGAGCGCCGCAGCGTCGTCACCATGGCGTCGAACTCCGCCGCCACCTCGCTCAGTTCCGGGACATGGTTGCCGGCGGCGAAGGACACCTGGGTGTGGCCCCGGATCAGGGACCGCGCCACGTCGCGGAAGCGGCGCAGGTTGCGCCAGGCGTCGGTGAAGATGGACAGCACCAGCACCGCCATCACCAGATAGATGGAGGCCGCCACCTGGACGTCGGGCGCCTGCCAGTACGGCCGGCCGATGGCCTGCTCGGGCAGGGTGCCGGTGGGCTGTGCCGCCAGCACCACCCAGCAGCCGCTTTTGGTGGCGTGGGGCGCCAGATAGGTCAGCAATTCATTGCCGTCCTCGGCCGCTCCCGCCGACAGCGGCAGCCGCAGGGCCAGCGGCGCGTTGCCTTCGCACGACACGGTCAGGGAGGCGAGGACGCCGCTGTCCACCAGCCGGTTCATGGCGGCGCGCCCTTGCTCGGCGCCGGTCTCGGGGGCCGAGGCCACTAGCAGGAAATTGCGGATGCCGCTGGTCGTCACCGGGCGGAACAGCACCTTGATGGACATGCCACCCTCGGCCAGCCGCTTCACCGCCTGATCGAGCCGGTCGGCGCTGCGGGGCGAGAACTGGTCGAGCAGGGGAAACAGCGCTTCGCCGGCGAAGCGTCCCTGCTCTTGCACCAGCCGCAGCATCAGGGCGTTGCGCTGAAGCTCGGCGGCGTTGAAGCGTTGATACAGCAGGATCGGCACCACGGCGAAGATCAGGGCGGCGGCGGCCAGCTTGACCGCGAAGGAGCGCAGCCGCAGGCCGAAGGGTCTAACCGGCGGCATCGCGGCTCACCAGCCACAGATAGCCGAAGCCGGGATAATTGCCGATCTGCTCGAAGTCGGGGTCGAGGGATTTGAACTTCTCCCGGATGCGCTTGACGGAGGCCCGCACATTGGTGCGATAGCCGTCGTCGCCGGCGCCGGCATGGAAGCCCTTGCCGCGACCGGCGTCGTAAAGCTCGCGGTAGCCGACGTCGCGCCCCGCCTTGGCCGCCAGGGCGTGGACCATGGCGAACTCGCCCAAGGTCAGCTCCACCAGCTTGCCCCGCCAATAGGCGCGGCGGCTGGCCACGTCCAGGATCAGTTCGCCGGTCTTCACCTCGTCCTCGGGGGCGGCCGGACTGGCGGCGGGCGCCGCCGAGCGGCCGAGGGTCAGTTGGATGCGCCGTTCCAGGATGGTGAAGCTGCGCGACTTCTCGACGAAATCCACCGCGCCGCCCAGCAAGGCGGCTTCCTCGAAGATCTGGTCGCTGAGCACGGTGAGGAAGATGACCGGCAGCGGGATCTGTCCCTCCCGCATGCGCCGCAGCACCTCGATGCCGTTCAGTCCCGGCATCTTCCAGTCGAGCAGGATCAGCTCTGGCCGGATGCCGGATTCCAGGGCGGCGAGAAAATCCTCGCCACCGGCCCAGGCCTGAACCTCATAGCCCACGTCGGCCAGGTTGCCCGCCAGGGTTTCGCGAAACAGCGGGTCGTCGTCGACGATGCCGATCAGGCTGGGCGGCACGGGCTCATCTGCCATGGCGGGTCCGGCTTTCACGCAAGCGGTTGAGGCAGGCGGCGGCGTCGCCGCCGCCCTCGAATTCGTAGCTGAGGACGCGCTGAATCGCGGTTTCCACCTCGGGATAGAACACCAGCGACAGGGCGCAGTCGCTCCGGCGGTAGCTCCACACCGTCGCCATGGCCTGGGTGGTTTCGGCGGTGGGCGGCCCCAGCAGGGCCTGCGCCTCGTCGCGGTTGAGGCCGGTCAGTTGCTCGGGACGCAGATGCTCGGTCGGCGCCGGAGCGGGAGGCCGCTTCGCCGGCGGCTCCGGCCTCGGCACCGGCATCGGAATGGGCGCCGACGGCGCCTTGGCCGACGGCACCGGCGGCGCGGCGGGCGGAGGCGAGGACGGCGAGGTGCAGGCGGTCATGGCGCCGAGGGTCGCGACCAGCATCATCAACCTCACCCGTCGCAGCACAGTCCCGCTCCCGTTCGTGGTGTAAAGGCGGCGCAGTCTAAGCCACACGCCGTCACGACGGTATGAACTGCCCCACATAGACGGAAGATGGGGAGGAGAGGGGGGCGGCGCAACGCATACCCCCTACCTTTGCATATCGGTATTCGGTCGTGGCAATTCCTGCTATGCCTCCGCCGTCTCCTCCAGCATCGAGCCCCGCCGATGGATACCATACTGAATTTGGTGGCCTTGGCCGCGTTGCCTGTATTGTGCTGGATAGCATTCAAGTCCATTCCCGGCCTGTCTCCAGCCTTTCTAGGTCCGGATAGCAATCGATCCGGCGAGTTGGACGGATTGCGTGGGGTGCTGGCTCTGCTGATCCTGATGCACCATTGCGTCATCATGAGAGCCTATCGCGCCACCGGCATCTATGTGGCTCCTCCCGGCGATTTTGACAATCTGGCCGGCACTGCCTCGGTCGCCCTATTCTTCGTCAGTTCGGCCTATCTGCTGTGGGGGCGGGTCCTCCGCAGCGGCGGTGTGCTGAACTGGCCCCAGTTCTATGCCAGTCGGTTACGGCGCCTCGGCCCCATGTATGTCGCCGCCGTCACATTTCTTGTTCTAATCGTCTTGGTGGAAAGTGGTTTCCGGTTGCGCGTCTCGCTGGGAGACTTGCTGGTATCGATTGGGCAGTGGCTCGGCTTTGGGTTCTTTCCGATGTCCGACATCAACGCCTTGCACGATACTTATTACATCCAAGTGGTTTTATGGACCTTGAAGTATGAGTGGCAACTCTATTTGGGACTGCCATTGATGGCCCTATGCACCTCGGGCCTCCGTCCCTGGCTGCTCTACGGCTTTGCATTGGTGGCTTCCTTCGGAACGGGAGGCGATCCTCTTTACGCATATTTCGTCGCCGGTGCCGTGGCGGCGCATCTGCGGCATCACCCCACGCTGATTCCTTTTGCAGCGCGGACATGGGCATGGATCGGGGTGGTTGCCCTGGCGACCCTGGCATACAGTTTCCGCGATGTTTATGGATTGGTTCAGGTGGCCCTGCTGCTTTTGGTTTTCCTTGGGGCCACGAGCGGCGCAGGTCCTTGGGCGCTGTTGCGGTGGAGTGCCCTGCGGTTTCTCGGCGTTATCAGTTACAGCATCTACTTGCTGCACCACATGGTACTGCACCTTTTTTCTCAATGGGTTTTCGACGCTGATGTGTTTGCTCGGCTGCTTGGCTGGCAATTCGGCGGTGTGATCCTGCTCATTGGTTTCGTCACCATAATTTTGGCGGCCACCACATATTGGCTGATCGAAAGGCCCTGGTTGGAGTCTGCACGCGTACGAGTGAAACGCGCCGGAGACTTGTCGGCGGTGGAAAATGGTTCCCGGCTCTAATCCAGGGCCATGCCACCCGCCCTCTGAATTAGGCGTTTCTCCGGCTTGTGGGGAAATTGGTGGGCCCGGCAGGATACTAACCCCCAAATCCGATAATGCTTTGTTTTCTCACAGAATATTGTCGATTGACAAGCAAGAAATTATCATTATACACTAAATGTCACGCAAATTGCCACACATTTCAAAGTATTCATCAATGACTGACAAGAGAACCCAGCGGCGTCGAAAGACTTCTGATGGTGACCCAATCGTAAATACAGTCATACGCAATGGCGTCTATCACTATAGGAAGCGTGTCCCGAAGCACATTGCCCATCTACTGCCCGATAAGTTCAAAAACAAGAAAGAGATATACATCACGCTCAAGACACGAAAATATGATGAGGCACTTCGTGATTCTCTGCGATGGGACAGGATATGGGAAGATAACTTCGCAAAACTAAAGGCTCAACTTGGCATAACATCAACAACGGACTACATCGAAGTTCGTGCAGCAGCAATATTTAATGCAGCAAATAATCTGCACAACATTCACTCACAGGCAATCACCCAAACTCACCAGAGTTCCACGCCAAAGCATACAATTAAAGAGGTGTATGACTCATATATTTTGGCAAAAAAACCAAAGCAGGCGGCACAGAAAGACTGGCACAAGGGGTGGGAGTATTTTCTTGGCTTATCCAATCTGAACTGGGACTCCGATATACAGGAAGTGACGCCAGATGCACTTCGTGAGTTTTTCAATAAATCGGAACACCTTCCAACCTATCCAAACAGAAAAATTTTCAAAGGAAAATCGCCATTGGAAATGGTGGATATCTGCAAAAAAGACAATACCCAGAAAACAATCACTGCAGCAGCATACAACAAACACCACGGAGGAATTTCTGTCGTCTGCAAACACGCTGTTGAGCAAAGATATTTATCAGATGACCCAAGCCGTGGATTTAGACGAGAAGAGAAAGATTCGAGAACACGCCTTCCGTATGATGAAGATGATATGAAAAAGATTTTTTCACACTCAATCTTCAAGAAGCCAAAAGAACAGTGGGATGAATACCAATGGATTCCTCTTTTTGGATTTTTCCAAGGAATGCGACTGGAGGAAAGTGGGCAACTTCTTCTGTCTGATGTGAAGTTTATAGCCGATGCAAAGACCAACAACACCATTTGGTATTTCGCAGTAACCGAATATGACGAAGATGGAGAAAAGTCAAAAGATGTCAAAAGTGGAGAGAGCAGAAATGTCCCTATCCACCAAAAAATAATAGAACTGGGATTCTTGGATTATTTCGCAAGGGCAAAAAAATCAAAGAAAGCCAGTGATGACACTCGCCTGTTTCCAAATCTCAGAATTTTTGAAGGTCGAACCACTCATTATTTCAGTAAATGGTGGGGCAGGCAGCGAGTTGAATTCGGAATTAGTTCAAAGCAGAAAGTTTTTCATTCATCTAGGCACACATTTATTGACGCCACTCGTGAAACAGATATCACGACAGAAATTAGAGACGCCATAACTGGTCACAAAACATATGTTAGCGTAGCCAAGCAATATGGAATCGGAACATCAATACGAAAAATGAAGGAAGCCATTGATAAAGTTTCCTTCAGTGAAGAGATTTTCATAAATTTAATCTAAATCCACGAGGTGACCTTCTTCTGGTTTGGGATTTTCCCATCTGGGTATTTCACCATCATCTGCATCTTGCGAACCAACTGCTGGAGTGCTTCCCGAATTATCGCAGCAGTAGCCCACTCCCCCTGCTCAACCTCACCACTAAGGGCACGGGCTTCAAATTCGTCCAATTCATCTGAAATTTTCAGCGTCATTCTGGCTATGGCGTCCAACGATGGCTCCAAGCCTCGTGCCCGCAATACCGACACATATGAAGACTGCTTCCCGAAATATGAACTCAATGCCGTGTCGCTGATTTTTTTGGCATTTTTCAAGTTTTCGACGATATCTTCCCAATCAATTCGATTGGTATCCTCAAATTTCTTTTTTGATTGGTAGTAGTGCTTGAGGAAGAATGGGCTTTCAACAAATTCAAGCGAACCATCCTCTGGTTTTTGGCGTGATAGCCTGTCGTGTATAGTGTCATAAGAATCATCATAATTTTTCATTTTCTAAATCTCCTTCTGGGTTAGCAGTTTCGTCAAATTATTTATCAATTTATTCCATAACTGGTGTCTTCGTATTATCGTGATTGCAGGTGTCTGGTTCGGCTGATTGGCGAGATATCGTGATGGCTAAATCGAAGCGACAAGCGACTACGGATATCGTCAGGACGAAAGACCGCATCAAGAAAACTGGCGAAGTTTTCACGCCGCCCGCACTCGTCAATGAGATTCTCGATAAAATGCCCCCAGAGATATGGGCAGACCCATCCAAGACGATTCTTGACCCAACTTGCGGCGATGGAAATTTCCTTGTCGAAGCCAAAAAGCGACTATTGGCGGCAGGAGGGGATGAGCGGCACATCCTCGACAAGCAAATTTATGGCGTCGATTTGATGCCCGACAATGTTCGTGCGTGCAGGGTGAGGCTTGGGCTCACCCCAGATGGGAATGACGGAAATATCGTCTGTGCAGATGGGCTGCGATATGACTTCGAGTTCGTGAAAACCGAAACTGGCTACCTCCTGAACTATGACCCATCCATCACGGCAGAGGAGGAGGAAGCCAAGAAGGTGTCTGCGGCGAAAACCATCAAGTCAGCACTGAAGGGGAAATCCCCTGCCCCGAAGCCAGACAAGTTCGCACCCAACCCAATATGGGCGTGGGACGACGAATAAGCCCCTTTGGGGGCTCATAACCAGTGGGGCTGGGGGTGTTGGTGCCAAGGAATGCAAAACCTGTAATTTTCAGGTTTTGGGGGTTTCCCAAATTGGGGCTATCGCAAGCCAAGGATTGCCGTGTCAGGCGAACCCCTGTTCAGGCTGTAGGTCGTAGAGGTGTTTCTGGAACCCCATAAAGAGGTTTCGGATTTCATCCACCCCACCAAGGGCTTCAGCCGCATCCGCCAACGAATGATATTTCAGTTCAATCAGGTTCGGTAGGCGGGACTGGTCAAGTTCCTCGAAGCCCGTATCCACATACTTGAACAGAACGAATTCAAGGAATTCCCTGTGCTTCAGGCTCAATCCCTCAAGGATTTTGGGCTTCGCCATTTCTGCACGCCACTCACGGGATTTGGGTTTGATGTTGAAGGAAATGAATTCCAGCACATCGAACAAATCGCTTTTTTCAGCATCAACCAATTTTTGGAGTTCAGTTAGTTCCCCGTGCCCATACCCAGCATCAGAAAGTTGGTCGAGAAGGTTCTTCCGAGTGATGGGATTGGACCAGATTTTCAGCAGTTCATCCTCGTTCTTGAAGAACGATGGGAGTGCCCCATAGATATTCCCAAGGAACTCCTCCACCGATATGGGCTTGCCATCGGCACTCCAGAAGGAGGTGGAAATCATATGCTGGATTTCACGCTCCTTCCCATCACGCAGTTTGATTTTGACCTTCTTCTTGCAGACACAAGGTGCCTCACCACAAACGTGGCAAGGTTCAGGATCGGAAGTATCGCATTCACAGGGCTTCTTGCCACATACCGTGCAAGGCTTCGGTGGCTCCTTCTTGCAGACACAAGGGGCTTCGCCACACTTCTTGCAGACTTCAGGGTCAAGTGGCTCGCCATCCCATTCAGGGTCTGCAAAATGGTGATAGGCATCAACGAAATCGTAGATGGTGAAGTAGTCCTTCCCATCAAACAGGCGTGTTCCACGACCAATTATCTGCTTGAATTCAATCATTGAATTCACAGGACGCATCAGCACG
>NZ_CAINTR010000192.1 GCF_903853455.1 uncultured Magnetospirillum sp. | reverse complement strand
TAGAGGCCGACGGCCGACGACAGCGCCGAATTGTGCGTCGGGATGCAGGATTCCCCAGCCAGATAAAGGCGAGACGGCGAATCGACCTCAATGCACTTAACCGGAACCGATGCCACGGGCTCCACCGCCCGGATGGTGCGGGTGTTCTGCAGCGACCGGCTCGCCGGTCGCGGGCGCAGACGTGCTCGTTTGCGTTCCAGCCCGAATGGCTCGGCCTCACCCCGGTAGGCGAAGAAGCTGACCGAATAGGCCGTGCCGCAATCCTTGCCATAAAGACGGGCCGGCCGCGCCACCAGGGTGGGTTTCATCCCCAAGGTCGCCACCAGATGCAACACGTCTCGCGCCAATCGCGCATTGGTATTGCAGAACACACATTGCCCGTCCTTGGAGACGGTGCCGTCGGTGTCCATCAATCCTTGCAGCAAAGCGAGCCGCTGGTGGGACGAGGTCCGCAGATAGGCCACGGGGATATGCTTGTCGTTCAGCAGGCCCAGGCGCCGGAGCTTGGCGTGCAGGCAGTTGTCCCTGCCGATGCCGGTGCCGATGTAGCTGCCCAGCGTATAGGTGCCGATGTGATGGCCGACGGTGGGCTTGCGGCGGCGGGCGCTGATTCCCTCGGCGCGGATGCGATCGACGATCCCGCCATCCACATCGGCGTTGGTCAGCATGGCTCCGCAGCAGCTGCCGTCGCCGAGCCATGCCCCCAGGGTGTAGGGCGGCACCGGCAGATCGGCATCGGGCAGTTCGAGCGCCGAGGCGATGGTCACGGTATGATTGAGATCGCGCCGCCGCCCATAACGCAGGGTGCTGCGGATTTCCGCGGTGGTGCGCACCCGGGTCAGGGTATCGACCCCGAACGGATGGTCCTTGAGATCCTGCTCAGCGAGAGCGGCGAAGCGCTTCTCGGCCTCTTCCCGGGTCATCCGGCTGACGGCACCCAGATATACGGCGCGGCCGTAGAGGCGGGCGATATAGGCCAGACGTCCCGCAGTGCGATGCACATGCAGGGCAGGCATTCTGAATCGGCGCAAGGGTTGCCTCAGGCCGCTTCGGTGTCCGAACTGGCAGGCTGGTCCACATGGGCACGGGTGAGCCACTCGTGCTGTTCGTCGGCGATCAGCGATTCGCCGGTGGAGAATGTCACCTGGAAGCACGGACGATTATGCTGGATCTCGCTGACCGCCGTGACGTTGCAGACTTGGCCCCGCTCGTCGAAGACCTGATCGCCCACCTGGATGTCGGCCATGCGTTTGAATCCCTGCGGGGTTGGAATGAGCGTCTCGACATCGAGCGCCTTGCCGTTGCCGCGCGGCACTTCGACATAGGCCCGGCGGAACCGGCGCTTGCCGTCCAGCTTGACCCAGCCGAACACCGTGGTGAGGATGAACACCTGCCACGGCTCCAGCCGGATCGGCTGGCCGGCCAGCGGCCCCTTGACGTGGGGCAACCGCTCGATGAAGGCGCAGACGTTGTCGGCGGGCGTGAATGGCCTGCCCGCGCGATCCGTCAGCGCCGGGTTGAAGCGGTACGGGCTACCCTTGCCCTTGAAGCGGACGAGATCGTCGATCTGCCGGCGGCAGGCCAACCGCACCCAGCGACCGGTGGGAATGTCCCCCGCCACCACCGCCTCGGCATAGCGCCGTGCGATGGCGGTGTAGTTCGATTTGCTCATTGGGCGGCAAGGCCCTGGTCAGGATGCCAAGATGACTTGGCGGATGCCAAGTTGTGTTGGCGTGGTGATCGCCGTTCCCGTCAGCCGGCGATGTCCTGCCACGGGTCATAGTCGGCACCCTCGTCCTCGGGCATGGTCACCCGCGATCGCGATGCCGGGGTGAAGCCCATCTCGGCGGCGGC
>NZ_CAINTR010000191.1 GCF_903853455.1 uncultured Magnetospirillum sp. | reverse complement strand
GGGCCACCTGACGCCCGATCTCGCCGCCCGAGGCGCTCAGTTCCTCCGCCGCCGAGGCGACGGTCTGGACGTTGGAGGAGGTCTGCTCGGTGGCGGCGACCACGGCGGTGGTCTGCTGCGAGGTCTGCTCGGCGGTGCGGCTCATGGCGACCGAGGCGCCGTTCAGCCGTTCGCCCACCCGGCTCATGGCCTCCACCGCGCCCTTGACCCGCGTCTCCAGCCCGGTCGCCATGTCGCGCAGCACGCGGTGGCGTTCTTCGGCGGCGGTCTGCTTCAGGCTCTCCTGCTCGTCCAGCAGCCGCTTGTTTTCGAGGGAATTGCCCCGGAACACCTCCATGGCGCGGGCCAGTTCGCCCATTTCGTCCCGCCGCTCGGTGTCTTCGACCTGCTGGCCGGTGTCGCCGGTGGCCAGGGCGCCCATGCGCTGGACCAGTCGGGCCAGGGGCTTGGTGATGGAGCGGGCGATCAAACTTCCCAGCACCGCCGCCAGGGCCAGGACCAGCAGCGCCTTCAGGCTGACATCGATGACCTTGTCGTGGAATGCTTCGTCGATGTCGTCGATATAGACGCCGCTCAGAACGGTCCACCCCCAAGGCCTGAACGCCTGCGCGTAGCCCAGTTTCGGCACCGGCGGCTGGTCCTTGACCCGGGGGAATTGATAGGCGACGTAACCGCTGCCGTCGCGGTTGGCGATATCGACCTGATCGCGGGCGAAATAGACCCCGTTGGGGTCCTTGGCCTGCGACATGTCCTTGCCGTTCAGGTCGGCCCGCAACGGATGCATGATGGTGACGTAGTGCTGATCAATGAGTACGAAATACTCGTTGTTGCCATAGCGCAGCGCCCGGATGGCGTCCATGGCCAGCGCCCTGGCGGCATCGTCGGTGATTTCTCCCTTGGCGGCGCGGCCCTGATAGGCGACGGCGAGGCTGACGGCGGTCTCCACCTGTTGTTTCAAGGCGTGGCGACGGTCTTCCACCATGGTCTGGCGGGTGGACAGCAGCCCTTCCGCCACCAGCAGCGTCAATCCGACGACCATCAGCCCCACCAGCGACCAGATTTTCCCACCGATGCCGAGTTTGAGTCCGCCCATGACCGATCTCCCTAAGTCTTCAATGCAAACGCCCGTACCGAGGGGCGCGACATTGTTTGTCGCTTATAACCCCCAGTATATTACCTAAGGCATACGATGTTATCTCATGGTGAAGCCGCGATAAAGGATCTTTATGGCGTAGCTTTTGAATCTAGCAATAGACGATTAAGTCGCAGAATTCATTCAATGTTATCGGGTGGAAAGAGGTGATAAAGTATTCATTCTTGGGGCATTTTTGACGGATAGCCTATGCTTAAGGTGTAGCGTTGAAATCACAGGTCTGGGGCGCGGCCGAGGGGGGTTAACATCCTCGCCATATTATGTCACAAATTGTTCAGTCCTAAGGTGTTCGCCCGAGGTCCCAGTCTGGGCGGGGGGTAGTTTTGTATATGACCCGAGACCCTCACTTGGCCGATTTGCGGTCCGCGTCGATCAACCTTCTCATCGTCGAAGACAATCCGGCCGATGCCCGTCTCGTCGAATTGATGCTGGCGGAGGTCGGCGGATTCCGCTGCGCCAAGGCCGAAACCCTGGCCGCCGCCGTCGATGCCATCGCCGATCATCCCCCCGACGCGGTGTTGCTGGACCTGTCGCTGCCCGATGGCCAGGGCATCGCCACCGTGGAGAGGATCAGGGCGGCGGCGCCCTTCCTGCCCATCGTCATCTGCACCGGTTTCGACGACGAGGCCATGGGGCTGATGGCGTTGCAGCACGGCTGCCAGGACTATTTGGTCAAAGGCCAGGGCGACGGCACCCTGATTCGCCGCACCATCTTGTACGCCATCGAGCGCAAGGCCATGGAGGAGGAGCGCCGGCAGGCGGCCAACCGGCTGCGGCGGGTTCTGCTGCAAACGGTGCGCTCGCTGTCGCTGACCCTGGAGATGCGCGATCCCTATACCACCGGCCATCAGCGGCGGGTGGCGCAGTTGGCGGTGGCCATCGGCCATCGGCTGGGACTGTCCGAGGATACGATCGAAGGGCTGCGGACCGGCGGGCTGGTTCACGACATCGGCAAGATTCACGTGCCGGCCGAGTTTCTCAGCCGTCCGGGCAAGCTTTCGATCGAGGTCCACAAGGTCATCCGCATGCACCCCCAGATGGGGTGGGAGATCATGCGCGACATCGAGTTCCCCTGGCCGGTCGCCGACATGATCCGGCAGCACCACGAGCGGTTGGACGGAACCGGCTATCCCCAGGGGCTCAAGGGCGACGAGATCTTGCTGGAGTCGCGCATTCTGGCGGTGGCCGACGTGTTCGAGGCCATCAGCTCGCATCGGCCCTACCGGCCGGCGCTGGGAATGGACATCGCCACGGCCGAACTGCGGGACCATTCCGGAACCCGTTACGACCCGGCGGTGGTCCAGGCCTGCCTCGACGTGGTGGCGGAAAAGGGCGTCACCGTCATGGACGACGACAGCCAGCCCGATCTGTAATCCGGCTACTCGGCGGCTTCGGGGGCGCGGCGCGGCGCCTGGGAATGCAACTGCGACAGCAAGAGTTCACGCGGATTGTGGCAGGAGCCGCACCAGACCACGGCGGTGCCGTCGCCGTAGGAGTGGATGCGGTGCTTGCCGGATTCCTTGCAGTGCGGGCAATCGAGTACAGCGTTGGGCAAAGCCATGAACACCCCCTTGAGTGAGCCGAACAGGATTACATTGGTTTCAGAACAATGAAAGCCTGAAACCCGCAACCCTGACCCGACATATTGGTCGGGGGCGGTGGAGTCAGGCCTGATCCGAAACGCCGACCGCTCCCTTGATGACCCCCATGGTGGCGGTGGCGCACATCTTGCGCGAATGGCAGACATGCTTCTTGTCGCAATTCACCACCGACGACAACAGGTCCTGTCCCTTGCCGCCGTCGCCACTGGCGAAAGCCGACGAGGCCTTCCCGAGTACCATCAAGCAGGTCAGCATGGCCACCTCGTCATCGTGTTCACGAGGTCACCTTGCCACCCCACGCATGGCCGTTCAACGCGCAGACATATACATTATGTGGTGAAGTTAAACAACCGCAGTCCAGGCGCGCTCAGCGCTGGGTGAAGAGGCCGAGGATGGCCTCCTGGCTTTGGTTGGCGTTGCGCAACGCCGCCAGACCGAGCTGGCGGTAGGTGTTGGCCGACTGGACGTTGGCGGCGGCGGTGGCGAGGTCGGCGCTGGTCAGCTTGCTGGCGCCGTCGGCGGCGATGGCGCTTTGGCTTTGCACGAAGCTGGCGGTGATCTGAAGCTGGGCGGCGTTATCGCCCAGGTCGGCGGACTGGCTGCGCAGGGTGGCGGTGGCCTGGTTCAGCGAATCGATGCTGGCCTGGATGTTGGCGGTGGAGCCGGCCCAGCCGGCGGCGGCCCCGATCCCCAGCGACGCGCTGTCGGCGGCGGCGCCGGTGATGGTGGTGCCGGCCCCGGAGATGGTTAGGCTGCCGGGATTGGCGGCGATCAGGTTGACGCCGTTATAGGAGGAATCGGCGGCCAGGCTGTCGATCTGGCCGGCCAGGCTGTTGAACTGGTTCTGCAGGTTGGTCTGCTGGGTGGGGTCGGTGCTGGACAGCGCCTGTTGCGCCAGTCCCTTCAACTGGTTCACCACGCTGGAGATGGCGTCGATGCCGTTGCTGGCGGCCTGCAGCGCGCCGACTCCCTGGCCGATGCTGGCCCCCACATCCGACAGGGTGGCGGAGCGATCCAGCAGCCCCTGGGCGAGGACGAAGGCCTGGGCGTTGTCGGACGGCGAGTTGACCGAGCGGCCGGTGGTCAGGCGCTGGAGATTGGCATCCTGGAGCGCCTGATTGCTCTGGATGGAATTCAGGGCCGAGGTGGCGGAGGCGATGGGGGACAGGGTCATGGCCATACTCGTCTTTCTGCCGTGTCTTCAGCATACCCCTTCTGGGGCAGCCGTTTCAATCGGGTGGATGGTGCAGCGAAGGGCAGGGGGGCGTCTGTGAACCGCTTCACCAACCGCCCACGAAAAACCCCGCCATCGGGCGATGGCGGGGTCGGGTCGGATTTCGGCACGGACGGGTTGGCTATTCTTCCTCGACCGGGGCGCCGTCCAGGTCGCCGGGGCCGGCGGCCAGGGCGTCGGAGATCAGCCCGGCGTTCTGGCGGATGGCGCCTTCGATCTCGGCCGCCATCTCGGGGTGTTCCTTGAGATAGGTCTTGGCGTTTTCACGGCCCTGGCCGATGCGGGTCGAGTTGTAGGAGAACCAAGCCCCCGACTTCTCCACCACATTGGCCTTGACCCCCAGGTCGATCAGCTCGCCCATCTTGGAGACGCCCTCGCCATACATGATGTCGAAGTCGACCACCTTGAACGGCGGCGCCAGCTTGTTCTTGACCACCTTGACGCGGGTCTGGTTGCCCACCACCTCGTCGCGGTCCTTGATGGCGCCGACCCGGCGGATTTCCATGCGCACCGAGGCGTAGAACTTCAGCGCGTTGCCGCCGGTGGTGGTTTCCGGGTTGCCGAACATCACGCCGATCTTCATGCGGATCTGGTTGATGAAGATGACGATGGTCTTGGACTTGGACACCGAGCCGGTCAGCTTGCGCAGCGCCTGACTCATCAGGCGGGCATGCAGGCCCATGTGGTTGTCGCCCATCTCGCCTTCCAACTCGGCGCGCGGCACCAGGGCCGCCACCGAGTCGATCACCAGCACGTCGATGGCGCCGGAGCGCACCAGGGTGTCGGTGATCTCCAGGGCCTGTTCGCCGGCATCGGGCTGGCTGATCAGCAGCTCGCCCAGATTGACCCCCAGCTTGCGGGCATAGGACGGGTCCAGGGCGTGTTCGGCGTCGACGAAGGCGCAGGTGCCGCCCTTCTTCTGGGCTTCGGCGATGATGTGCAGCGCCAGCGTGGTCTTGCCCGAGCTTTCCGGCCCGTAGACCTCGATGATACGGCCGCGCGGCACGCCGCCGATCCCGAGCGCGATGTCGAGGCCGAGCGAACCGGTGGAGACGGTTTCGACCTCCACCACCGAGTCCTTCTGGCCCAGCTTCATGATGGAGCCCTTGCCGAACGCCCGCTCAATCTGGCTGACGGCGGCTTCCAGTGCCTTCTGTCTATCCATGGTGTCCTTGTCCACGAGACGCAATGCAGCCTGCGACATGGCAGTTCCCCTTCATCTATCCCGAACCGGGCGGTCATGCAATGAGCAATAAAGTACACCATCCGTTCCGGAACACAAGCGGAATGTTCGCTTTTGTTCTCATTGTGTTTGCGGCGTGTGCCCCTCCATCGTCTTGAACCTGTTGCGCAAGCCCTGGCCGACCAGGCCGATGAACAGCAACGACAGCGCTTCTTTGGCCCTCCATAGGGTCTACCTCTTATTGGCGAGGTCGAGCCGGTGGACGGGGCGCGCTCCGAGATATAGGCTCCTCCGATCGGTCGCAGGGTTTCCCAGGCGTGGCCGACCGAGAGATTCCCCGTCCTCCCCCTGTAAGGGAGGGCGGGTACGTGCTCCCGCCCGAAAGCCGGAGCGTGCCATGGACCAGTCTTTACGAGCCGAGGGTCGGGACGCCGGACCGGTTGACGGCGGCAAGCCGATTGTTGACGTCGAAATGGGCGTCGCACCCCGCCGCGCTCCGGCAAGGATCTTCAGCCGCCGCATCCTCGGCCAATGCGCCGAGGCGGGCGGGGTCTACCTGGCCTGGGGACTGTTCGCCATCTTGCCGCTGGATGTCGCCTCGGCCCTTGGCGGCTGGGTAGGGCGTCGCATCGGCCCTCTCCTCAAGGTCAGCCGCAAGGCGCGGCACAATTTGCAGCGCGCTTTTCCCGAGAAGGAGGCCGGGGAGATCTCGGCCATTCTCACCCAGGTCTGGGATAATGTCGGGCGTGTGGTGGCCGAGTTTCCCCATCTGAAACGCATCGCGGCCGAGCGGCTGGACATCGTCGGCGGTCACCATGTCGCCGCTCTTCGCGACGACGGCCGGCCCGGCTTTCTCGTTTCGGCCCATTTCGGCGGCTGGGAATTGTCGGGGGCGATTGCCGCCCGGTTGGGATTGCCGGTGCATGTGGTCTACCGGGCGGCCAACAATCCCTGGGTCGAAACGCTTTTCCGCAAAGGACGCGGCGTGGCGGCCGAGAGCTTCATTCCCAAGGGAGCCGAGGGGGCCCGGCGCATGGTCGAGGTGATGCGCGACGGCGGCCATGTGGGCATGCTGGTGGACCAGAAGATGAATGACGGCATTGCCGTGCCCTTCATGGGCCGGGACGCCATGACCGCTCCGGCGGTGGCGCGTCTCGCTCTCAAATTCCGCTGCCCCATCGTCGCCGGGCGGATCGAACGCCTCGGCGGCGCTTATTTCCGCGCCACCCTGGAACCGCCCATTCCCTTGCCCGACAGCGGCGACCACCAGCAGGACGTCCATGACGTCATGGTCCACGTCAACGCCACCGTCGAACGCTGGGTCCGGGCCCAGCCGGGGCAGTGGCTGTGGCTCCACCGCCGCTGGCCGGACTGATGCCAAAATGGGTTGATCGAAACCGATCAACGCCGCTCTCGTAGGCCAACCTGGAGCCATCCACGGGGGAGGGGCATTCGATCTTGATGAAAATGCCCTCGTCGCCGGCGGCTTTGGCGAGAAGGCGGTTGTCTCGGCCGTAGAGCGGTTGGGCAAGGCCGCTGTCCCACCGTTGAAGGGAGGCGAAATTTCCCGCCGAGGCGGTGTCGCCGAGGCGGAAGTGGCAATGGGCCAAGACCAGCACGCCCCCCGGCTTCAGGCAGCGGCTCAGATCGGCGACGGTGGTTTCGAAATCGGCGAAGCGAAGACGATGGTCGCAGCGTTGCGGCGGCGGCGAGAGATTGAGGTCGCCATGGCGGAACACCGCCATGGCGAAGATGGCGTCATAGCTGGCGTCGCACTCCCGTTCGGCGGACCCGGCGACCCTGAAATCCAACATGGCTTGCCGCCGCCACAGGGCGCGGGCACGGCATAGCGCGATGTTGTAGGGGTTGATGTCGAGGCCGGTGATGGCGGCCCGGGCAAAATGGCGGCGGAGCGTGAACACCTCCTCGCCGGTGGAGCAGCCGAACGACAGGATGCGACGGCCGTCGCCGTCGCCGACCCGCTCGCGGACCGCCCGGAAAAGGTCGGGATAGCGGTCCGGCCAAGTGTTGGGATAGGGCTGGAACAGATTGTCCCGGGGCCGCAGGCGCAGCAGCGCCAGGCCGCGCGCGTCGCCGCCCCGCGCCAGATGGACCATGAAGCGCAGGACGCCAAAGCCCGGCATCTTGCGCAGCCCGGCCTTGAACCCGTCCCAACCGGCCATGTCGCGGCGCCCCTTCCGCAAGAGCAATGGCCGGGTCTATATCGCATTCCTTCCGACCGCTCAAATTGAAAGCGGACCAGGCGGAGCGGCGACGCCGCTTGCCGTTGCCTGCAATCGACGCGATACTTCGGTGCTCATGCCTCTGTTCGGCGACGCTTGATGACCCAGCCCCCATGGAACGCTTCCCGACCAGCCCCCTTGACGCGAGACGGGCCGTGAGCCTCGGCGCGAGGATGGCCCGCTGGGGGCGGCGTGGCGTCAAGCTGGCGGCGAGTCTGGCCAATCCCGGCTTCCGCCGGGGCGTGCCCCTGGGGGTGTTCCCCACCCTGGAAAGCCGGGCGTTGCTGCGCTCTCTCGATCTGGCCGAGATCTACGACGTCGGCGCCAACCGGGGCCAGTTCAGCCTGCTGGCCCGCACCTTGTTTCCTCGGGTGCGCATCCACGCCTTCGAACCCGGCGAGGGCGCCGCCGACACCTTCGAACGGTTGTTTTTCGACGACCCTCTTGTTCGCCTCAGCCGTGTCGCCCTGGCCGAAGCCGGCGGCCGGCGGCCGTTCCACCGCTCCCGCGCCGACGATAATTCCTCGCTGCTGCCCATCACCCGGCGCCAGGAGCGCTACGCCCCCCACACCGGCCTGGAGGCGATGGACGAGGTGACGGTGGAGCGGCTGGACCGGATGGTGACAGCCGAGGCCATCACCGGGCCGGCGCTGCTGAAGCTGGATGTCCAGGGCGGTGAATTGGCGGTGCTGCGTGGTGCCGAAGGGGTGCTGGACCGCTTCGCCTACGTGCTGGTCGAAGTCTCGTTCGAGCCGTTTTACGGCGGTCAGCCTCTGGCCGGCGAGGTGGTGGCCGCCTTGGCTGGATACGGTTTCACCCTGGCCGGAATCGGCCAGACCTGCCGCGACCATGGCCGTTGTGTCCAGGCCGACCTGCTGTTCCGGCAAGGGGAGGCCGGGAGGCCCCGGATCAAGGTGCTGAACGCCGTGCATCGCGCCCATTTCGGCGGTGCCCAATGGCGGCTGGTGGAGGTGGGCGAGGCCTTGCGGCCCCACGGCGTCGATACCACCGTACTTTTCCCCTCCGACGACCATGATGTCGATTTCGAGGCCTTCCTCGCCCGTCGGGCCTTTCCCCAGCGGCGGCTGGTTCTGTCGCCGCTGCGGCGCCGGCTGGGGGCGGCGATGAAATTCGTCCTCGACCTGCCGTTCCAGGCCTGGCGGGTCCAGCACCTGATCGGGGCCGAGGCCTTCGACCTGCTGCACGTCAACGGCATCACCAATCTGGGGCCGGTGCTCGGCGGCCTGTGGGCGGGGGTGCCGGTGGTTTGGCACTGGAACGACACCCTGGTGCCCGACGCCTTCGTCGCCCTGGCGCGGCCGTTGCTGCGTCATCCTGGCATCTCCCTTGTGGTGGCCAGCCGCGCGGTCAGTCGCCGCTATGGCCTGGGCGCTCGGGTCCGCATGGTGTTGCCGCCGCCCATTCCCGCCCGTGGGCCGAGTGGGGAACCGGCGGTGGCGTTGCCTCCCGGCCGGCCGGTGATCGGCTTCGTCAGCAATCTGGTGGAACCCAAGGGCGGCCTGGACTTCGTGGCCGCCATAAAGGCGCTGCGGGCCGAGGGCGTCCCCGCACAAGGCGTCATGGTGGGCAAGGTCCTGCCCGGCCACGAGGCCTTCGCCGCCCGTCTTGATGCCGCCATCGCCGAGGCCGGTCTCGGCTCCCATATCCACCTTGTGGGCTATCGCACCGACGTGCCGGACTGGCTGGAGCGCTTCGACGCCCTGCTGTTTCCCTCCCATACCGAGGCGGCGCCCATCGTGGTGCTCCAGGCCCTGGCCGCCGGCCTGCCCCTGGTGGCCACCGACGTGGGCAATGTGCGCGAGGTCACCGAAGGGCTGGGGGTGGCGGTGGTGGCGGTGGGCGACGTGGCCGCCATGGTCGCCGGCCTTCGGCGGTGTCTTGACTGTCCGCCCGAGGAACGGCGGCGTTGGGCCGAACGGGTTCGCACCCATGCCGCCGCCCACCATTCCATCGAGGCGGCGGTGGCGCGGCATTTGGCCCTGTACCGCCACGTCCTCGACGGCGCGGAGATTCCCCCGGAGATGACGCCATGACCGACAAGACCGGCCGCCGTCGGCGGAACTTCACTATTTTGACCGTGGTGGTGCTGGTCTGTGGAGTCGTCGGTTCGCTGCATCCCGCCCTGGCGCCGCCGGGGAACTTTGGTTTCGACAAGCTGGTCCATCTCGGCGCCTATGGCGTGCTGTGCTTCTGCTTGGCCCAGGCGTTGCCCCGGTCGTGGCCGCTCTGGGTGGCGGTGGCGGTGGCGGTCGCCTTCGGCGGCGGCATGGAACTGCTGCAAAATCTGGTCCCTGAACGCAGCGGGTCGTGGGGGGATGCCGCCTTCAATCTGCTGGGGGCGGGGGTGGGGCTTCTGGGGCTGCGCGTGGTGCCGCGATGATCGGGCGGCCTCACATGCGCCGCCATTCCCTTCTTTTCATCCTCGGCATGATCCTGGACAAGGGAGCCGCCGCCGTCTTCATGGCGGCGCTGGCCTTCGCCTTGGGAGTGGGGGGCGAGGCCGACACCTATTTCGTGGTGGTGGCCGCCCCGCTGCTGTTGGCGGCGCTGCTGGGCGATTCGTTCATGGTGGTGGGGCTGCGCACCATCGCCGCCGAGGATCCCCGCCACGGACTCAATGCCGACCTAGTGGCCTATGGCGCCGCCTGCCTTGGCCTGTGGGGGCTGATGGCCGGTTGCGCGGCGCCGCTGGTGGTGGTGCTGGCGCCTGGCAAGGAGGCCGCATGGCATGCCCGGGCGGCGGGGTTGCAGGTTCTTTCCTCGGCCCTGCTCCCGCTGCTGCTGACCGGCCATGTGCTGGCCGCCATCCTCATTGGCCGTGGGCGTGCCGCCGCCGGCATTCTGCGCTCCGCCATGGTCAACGTCGCCGGGGCCGTCCAGGCCCTGGCCCTGGTCGCCCTCGGCCGTTGCGACGCCGAGGGATTGGTGGAGACCGCCTTGGCCGGAGCCGCCCTGGTCGATGTCTTCCTGCTGGTCATGGCGCACCGTCACGCCCGCCCATGGCCGGGTGGGACGGTGACCGGCCGCACGCTGGCGGCTTCGCTGCGCGGCTTGGCCCTGGTCGCCGGAGGAAACCTGCCCCATAACCTGATTTTGGTGGTGGAGCGGGCGGCGGCGTCCCTGGCGGGCGAGGGGGCCATCTCCGCCATCGCCATGGCCCGTTCGGTGGCGCCGCTGGTGGGGGCCTTGCCGGCGGCCATCGCCGCCGGTCAATTCACCGGTGCCATGGCCAGCGCGGCCGAGGGCGGAGAGCGGCGGCCGCCGCCGGCGGGGGCCATGATCTATCCCGCCTTGGTGGTGGGCCTGCCTGTACTCATGGTGCTGCTGGCGGCCAACCAGGACATCGTGGCCATCCTGTTCCAGCGGGGGCGCTTCACCCTGGAAGACTCGCGGGCGGTGTCGGGGCTGCTGCTGCTGTTCTACCTGGCCAGCGGCTATTTCCTGCTGAGCACCCCCTTGATGAAATGGCTGCAACTGGCCGGGCACGACCGGTTCAATGTCGGTTCGGGCATGGCCGCCGCCATCCTCCATGCCGGCCTCGCCCTGTGGTGGGCCCGGATCGGCGGCCCCGGGGGGATCGTTCTCGCTTATGCGGCGGCGACCACCGCCCAGACCGCGCTGGTGGTCGCCAAGGCCGCCCGTGTCCAGGGCGCGGCGGCCTTGGCCTTGCCATTGCCGTCGTTGCTGGCGGCGGCGGCGGTCTCGGGCCTTGCCGGTCTGGTGGTGGCGGCCGACGGTCTCTTGGCCCCCGGAGTGCCGCGCGCCATGGCGACGGCGGCGGCGGTGCTTGTGACCTATGCCCTGGCGGGGCGGCTTTTGAGGCTGCCGGGCTTCACTGCCCTCAGAACCTTCTTTCGAGCACCTTGATGACGTCGCCCGGCAGGATCGGCGTCCGCTCGTTGGCCAGGTAGTCCTTCTGGACGCCATCGACGATACGGCTCAGCACCATGGAGCCTTGGCGGGCGCGATAGTCGTAACCGCCGGCCCGGGCCACGGCGCTCAGCGCGGTCATGCCGTTGGTGTAGATGAACTCTCCCGGCAGCTTGACTTCGCCCAGCACGTAGAACGGCCGGAAGCTCATGATCTCGACGGCGACGCGGGGCTCGCGCATGTAGCCGTCCCTTTTGAGCCCGTCCTCGATGCGGGTGGACAGGGTCTTGGCGTTGGTGCCGGCGGCGGGGATGTTGCCCAGCAGCGGCAGCGACACGTTGCCCGAGGTGTCGACCACGAACTCGCCGGACAGGTTGGTTTCGTTGAAGACGATGATGCGGAGTCTCGTGCCGGCCTCCAGCAGCGATCCTTCGCCCGGGGCAAGCACCACCATGGGAGCCTCCTCGGCCGGGATGCTGCCGATGGTACACCCCGCCAGCAAGAAACCCGAAACGGCGAAAGCGGCCAGCGTGCGCCGCAGCGATCCCAACTCGTTGTAAACGCCCATGGCCCTCGGAACTCCCTTTTCGATTGGACTCCAACCGTTGCATGAGTTAACCGAGGAAGGCCCACGAAGGCAACGGGATCATCAAGGATAGCGCCACAGATGCGATTTTGGACCATGTTGCGCGACCTGATCGGCGGCCCCCGAGTCGAGGCTGGGTCTCCGGCGGGACGGCTTGCCGAGGGCGCCAGGGTCTACGCCATCGGCGACATTCACGGCGAGATCGGCCTGCTGCGCCAGTTGCTGGACCTCATCGCCGCCGACGCTCAGTCCCTTGCCGACAGCCCTGTTCCCCCCGACCTGGTCTTCCTCGGCGATTACGTGGACCGGGGGGCCGACAGCCGCGGCGTTATCGAATTGCTGAGCCGTCAGCCACCGCCCGGCTTTCGCTGTCACTTCCTGGTGGGAAACCACGAGGCGGCCATGCTCGAATTCCTTGCCAATCCCGCTCCCGGCGGCATCTGGCTGGAGTTCGGAGGCCTGGAAACCCTGGCCTCCTACGGCGTCCGCGCCTCCAGCGGCAGTCGTGCCCCCGGCCGTCTGCGCGAACTGCGCGACCGCTTCGCCGAGGCGCTGCCGCCCCATCATCTGGCTTTCGTCAAGGCGCTGAAGCCCATGGTGGTCATCGACGGTTACGCCTTCGTCCATGCCGGCATCCGCCCCGGCCGGGCCATCGAGAGCCAGAAGGTCGAGGACTTGCTGTGGATCCGCGAGCCGTTCCTGGGCTCGACCCGGCACCATGGCAAGGTGATCGTTCACGGCCACACCATCGTGGACCAACCGGAACTGCTACCCAACCGCGTCGGACTCGACACCGGCGCCTATGCCTCGGGGCGCTTGTCGGCGGCGGTGTTTTGGGGCGACCAGCGGCGCATTCTCCAGGCCGGCGGCAGTTGAGCGCCTCGGCCGGGACATGCTGCGCAATCCCCCTAGTCAACAGTGGGCGGAAATGGTAGTAGTTCAACCAATAGGCTTCGGTGCGGGGCTGTTCGGCTTTATCAGGGCATAAGGTGGCGGCATGATATCCCATTCTCTTCGGTCCGGCGCTTTCTCGGCTCGCCCCCTGTCGTTGGCTCGAATCATCGGCGCATCCATCGTCGTCGGCGGCATGTTCGTCTCCTCGGTGGGCGTCGCCCAGGATACGGTGAAGCCGGGCGGCGTGCTCGATCCCCGTCGTCAGCACGACGCCGCCCCCCTGACCGCCGAGCCACGGCCCCAGGACGATCCCACCGGCGTGCACGACGCGGATCGCACCATCGACGCGTACCAGCCCAAGGGCATCGACCTGGGCGAGTTTCTGCTGCTGCCGGCAATCGAGTTCGGCGAGGCTTTGAACACCAATGTCTACGCCGAGAACCGTTCGGCCAAGGCCGACTTCATTTCCAGCGTGGCGCCTGAATTCCGGCTGCAATCGCGGTTCGACACCCACTCCCTGAACTTCTACGGCAAGGCCGAGCAGTTCATGTATCACAGCTTCACCCGCGACAACCATCTGGACGGCAACTTGGCGGCCGACGGCCGCATCGACGTGACGAAGACGGCCGAACTCGGGATGTTCGTCAATCTGTTCAGCCGCAGCGAGGATCGTAGCAGCCCGGACGAGGCCAAGGGCAAGACGCCGACCCAGACTCGCGGCTTGAACTCCCGGACCTCGGCCAAGAACACCGTAGGCAACTTCCTGTATTCCGTCGAAGTGACCGCCGACCGCAACGAATTCGACAACGTCACCACCACCAGTGGGACTGTCGTCCAGAACCGGGATCGTGATCGGTGGGAAGGCGCCGCCACCGGCCGAGTCGGGTACGAGATTTTCCCCAGCTATTACGCCCTGATGCAGTACTCCGAGAACATGCATCGCTACGACAACGTCCCCAACAGCAAGGGGCTGAACCGCGACAGCGAGGGCTACAGCGCGCAGGCCGGCATCGGCGTCGATATCAGTCAGCTGATCCGAGGTGACTTCCTGGTCGGCTACATGGAGCAGAACTACAAAACCGGGGCGTTCTCCAACCCCTCGGGCGTGTCGTTCCGGTCACAGTTCAACTGGACCCCGGACAAGCTGACCCTGGTGGTTCCCGCCCTCGAGCGTTCGGTGAAGGAGACCACCACCGATCTCGTCGGCGGCATGGTCGAGACCGCAGCCTCGCTCCTGATCCGTCACGAGCTCGAGCGCAACATCATTCTGACCGCCTCCGGCGGGGTGACCTTCGACCAATATGAAGGGATCCAGAAAGAGGCCTATACCTATGACTGGCGGCTGAAGGGCACCTATGTGCTGGTTCCCGAGGCCTACTTCTCCGGCGAGGTGGCGCAGAAGTTCAAGCGCTCTCAGATCGGTTCGTCCGATTTCGATCAGACCCTGGTCATGATGCGGCTCGGCCTACGTTTGTGAGGAAGGGCGTGGATTTGAGTGTGGAATCGGCCAAGGCGGCCTTGTCCGCCAAAGTCGTGGCCGACATACGCGAACGCGCCCGGTGGGCATGGCGGGTGGTATGGCGGGGCAAGCATCTGCTGCTGGCCTGCTGGCTTCTGGTTCTCATCCCGACCGTGTTGTATCTGGCCCAGGCCACGCCGCGCTACACCGCCGACGTCAAAATCATAATCGAGGGGCCGGAAGCCACCGAGGCCTTCTATGATCGCACCAGCGGCCGGGTTCGCCTGACCGAGGGGACGGTGTTGACCGAGGCCGAGGTCATGTCCTCGAACGTGATCGTTCGCAAGGCCATCGAAAAGCTCGGGCTGGCGGAAGACCCCGAGTTCAATACCAAGCTGCGCAAGCCCAAGGCCCTGGAAAGCATCCTGGGGGCGGTCAACCCCCTGGCCTGGATCGCCCGCGCCACCGCCGAGGGCGAGAGGGAAGCGGTCTCCTCCGCCGCGCGCGAGGAAATCGCCCTGGCCCGGATCACCCAGGTGTTCAAACGCAATTTCAAGGTCTTGACCCAGCGTCGGGCTTTCGTGGTCAACCTGTCCTTCATCTCGGAAGACCGCGAGAAGGCGGCCAAGATCGCCAACACCCTGGCGGAGCTCTATGTGACCGACCGGCTGGAGGCGGGCTTTGAGGATGCCCGCCGCGTCACCGGCTGGCTGGGGGACCGGCTGGAAGTGCTTCGCCGCGACGTCAGCGTCGCCGAGACCGCCTCCGAGCAATATCGCGCCGCCAACAACCTGCGGCGCCGGAACGAGCGGTCCGGCGAACGCGCAGGCACCATGACCGACCAGCAATTGTCGGAACTGAGTTCCCGTCTGGTGGTGGCTCGTACCGAACTGGCCCAGAAGCAGGCCCGCCTGGATCAGATCCGTTCGCTCATCCGCTCGCAAGGCAATGTGGAAACCGCCGTCGACGTTTTGCAGTCGCAGTTGATCCAGCGCTTGCGCGAGCAGGAGACCGTCCTGCTGCGTGAGATGTCCGAGGCGTCGCGCACCTATGGCGAACGCCATCCCAAGATCATCGCCTCTCGCGCCGATTTGACCGAGTTGCGGACCAAGATTGCCCACGAAATCGAAAAGATCGCCATTTCCATCGCCAACGAGGTGGAGGTCGGGCAGGCCGGTGTGCGGACTCTCGAGCGCGAGGTGGACAACCTGCAGCGCCAGACCAACACGGCCAGCGGGGCGGAAATCCGGCTGCGGGAACTGGAGCGTCAGGCCGAGGCCAGCCGCTCGCTGTACGAATCGTTCCTGGCCCGCTTCAAGCGTGACGCCGAGCAGGAAAAGGTTCAGCGGGCCAATGCCCGTATCATCTCGCCCGCCACCATCCCGGCCCAACCTTCGGAACCTCACCGCCTCCAGATCCTGTCGCTGGCCACCATGGCGGGCTTGGTGATCGGCGTGGTCATGATCTTCCTGCTGGATCGCCTGGACAACGCCATCCGTTCGTCGGACGAGGCCGAGGAACTCACCCGCCTGCCGGTGTTGGCCATGGTTCCGATCCATCGCAACCGCGCCGCCACCCTGGCCGAGGATTTGGCACTCCATCCCCGTTCGGCCCTGGCCGATTCCATCCGCAGTCTCCGTGTCACCTTGGATGTGGGAGACGCGACGGAACGGCCGCGGGTGTTGGCCGTCACCTCGTCGGTCCCCAAGGAGGGCAAGACCTTCGTCACCCTCTGCCTGGCCGGGGTGCTGGCCAAATCCGGTGAACGGGTGGTGCTGGTGGACGGCGATTTGCACCGTCCTCGCCTCGACGTCGCCCTGGGCGTCAACGGGGATCGCGGCCTGGCCCAGATCCTGGCCGGCGAGGCCGCCCCGGCCGAGGTCGTCCAGTCCCAGGTGATCGAGGGGGTCGATTTCATCCCCGCCGGCCGCATGGACCATGTGGCCGACCTGATCAACGAACAGCAGATCGAGGCGCTGGTCCGGACGCTGTCCGGCCATTACGACCGGATCATCTTCGATTCGCCGCCGGTGCTGGCGGTGTCGGACGCCCGCATCCTGGCGCGTTGCGCCGATTGCGTCCTCTACCTGGTCAAGTGGAACCACACCCCTCGCGACGCCATCCGCAACGGCATGAAGCTGTTGCGTGAGGCCCATGTGCAGCCCCACGGCGTGGTGCTGACCCAGGTGAACCAGCGTAAGCATGCCCGCTACGCCTATGGCGATTACGGGCAGTATTACGGCCGCTACAAGGAATATTATGGCGATTGAGGCGCCCTCGTCGCCCCAGCCTGCGACCAGACTTCCCAATCACCGGAGCGCGGCGGTTCCCCTGGCCCTGCTCGGCGTCCTGATCCTTGCCCTGGCCCTTCCCCGTCTGGGCAACGCTGTCCTGGCCATGGACGGCCACCAATTCGCCGACGGCCTGCGTGGAGGCGCCATCCCCCCCGTCGCCTCGGAAATTGGCGCGGCGGCGCGGGGGCTGGGCGCACTGCCCCATTGGCTGCGTGATGCGGATAGCGAGGCCACCCGCGGCTATCTGCTGGCGCGACAGGCCGATATCACCCTCGACGCGGCCGAGCGTCGCCGTCTGCTGGCCGAGGCCCTTGTCGCCCTGGACAATGCTCTGGCCACTTCGCCGGGCGAGGCGCGGTGGTGGCTGCACCGCGCATGGCTGAACCAGCAAATGGGCGACCCGACCGCCGCCTTGCGGTCGTTGCGCATGTCCTTGCTGGTCGGTCCTGCCGAGCCGCACCTGATCCAGTCGCGGCTGAGTCTGGCCGGAACGCTGCTTCCGGTGATGGATGCCGAGACGCGGGAGATGGTCGAGCGTTCGGTTCGTCTGGCCATGGTGGTGTCGTCCGACCAGGTCATCGGGCTGATGGGCGATCCCAACGTGGCGGCCCTGGTCCGCCATGCCGGGCCGTTTCCCACCGCTGACGACAAGGGGGACGCGCGCCGGCCCGGCGGGTCCGGACGATGACGTTGGAGGCGTGGGTCCGTCGCTTCATTCCCTCGGTTTCGAAGCTGACCTATCACCCTCTCGTCCGCTGGGGCCTGGATCTGTTCGATCTGCTGCCGCGCCTGATGTTCCGCGAATTGCGGCGGCTGCCGCCCAATCATCTCCGTGTCCGGGTCGGGGTCGGCAACCGCCTTTTCGCCAATCACGTCGCCCATCAGATCCAGACCGCCGGGTTCTGGGCCACCGCCCTGGCCGAAGGCTGGTGCGGATTCGAGTCCACCATTCTCGACCTGGGTTCGGGGTGCGGCCGCTATGCCCAATGGCTTCGCGACCTGAATTACAAGGGGCCGCGCTTTCGCGGTCGCTACATCGGCGTGGATATCGACGAGGAGGCCCTGGACTGGTGCGCCGCCCATTTCGACCGGCGCTTCGTCTTCCACCGTTCAAGCCACGGCAGTTCGTCCTATCGGCCGGCGGCGCCGGCGGCTGAGGCTTTCGTCATCCCCGAACCGTCGGCCAGCGTGGACTTCATCCTGGCCATGTCGCTGTTCACCCATCTGCTCGAAGCCGAGGCCGACAACTATCTGCGCGAGGCGGCGCGGTTGCTGCGGCCGGGTGGTCTGGTGGCCATCACCTTCTTCTGCCTGGATTATCCGCCGCCCACCTTGGGGGGGCGCCACAGCTTCCGGCATGTCATGGGCCGGGCCCGGGTGGAATCCTTGGATCAACCCACGGCCGCCGTCGCCTATGACGAAGCCGTCATGCGCGACATGGTCGAGCGGGCCGGCCTGGTTCCCCTCCAACTGATGACCGGCGACGGCGATTGGCAGCCGCTGCTGCTGTGTCGTCGCCCCGATGTTCAGGACGAGCGGTGAGCCGCGGTGCTGAAGGATTGGGCGAAGCCGATGCCCAGCAGCAGGGCCAAGGTAACCGCCACCGCCGGCATCTGGACGCTGAAATCCACCAGGCCGTGGACCCCCAGCAATATCGCCGAGGCCAGGGCCACGGCGGGATAGACCTGATCGCGGCGACGGCGGGTCAACCCGGCGGCGCAGGCCAGGACCACCCAAGCCAGGGCGAAATACAGCGCCAGGGTGGCGGGAAGTCCCAGGTCGAACAGAATCTCGAGATGGACGCCGTGGGCGTAATCGACAATGGCGGGAACGGTGACGGAGGCATCCCGGTAAAGGGCGAAGGCCGGTTCGAACGCGCCCAACCCGAACCCGCTCCAGGGGGCGTCGCCGATTCCGGCCAGGGTCAGGGCGTAGATGGCGCCACGCTCGCCGTCGGTGATGCCGGCATTGGCCAGGCGCAGGAAGACTCCGTCGCCGCTGGCGACCAGCACCACCAGCCCCAGGACCGTGACGATGATCAGCAGGCCGACGGCCAGGCGGGCGGTGATCATGCGGCTGACCGCCAGTCCCGCCATCAATGCCGTCACGCCGAAAGCGGTGGCGGCCAGACCGGCCCGGGAATGGGTCAGCACCAGGGCGGTGGCCAGGATGCCGGCGCCGCCCAGATAAGGCAGCGCCTCCACCACCAGCGCCTCGGCCCGGTCCTGGACCATGGCGCCGCGTCCGCGCACCGAACGTCCGAAGCCCTTGGCAAACAGGGCGAGGCAGCACACCATGCCCAGCCCGGCATAGGCGGCGTAGGCGTTGCGATTGACGAAGGTGGAGCTGAGATCGCCGATATAGGCCCACTTATCCAGCCAAAGGATTTTCTCGCCGCCGTCGAAATGGGCGAAGAGGCCATAGCAGGCATAGGCGATCCCGGCCAGGGCCATGACTGAGGTGGACCCCGTCGCTTGGACAGCGGGGAGGCGGAGTTAAGAGAGAGTCCCGCCTGGGTCTTCTACGCGACCACCCGCACAGCGGGCGGCATCTGCTTACTTTCTACCACCTTTTCAAATCCATTTATATAAACCTTTGGCTGCTGTTGTTGGGCCTGTGGAGATGTGGGCGAAGGCGAGCATTTCCCCGTTTTTCCGGTCTTGGCCGGGAACACGGGGGAAGCGCAGTCGTTCGGCGAAGCCGATCGTCCACATATCCACAGGCCGCCCTCGAACGTTTCGCGCGGCGTGCGGTAGCCCAGTGCTTGGTGCGGCCGCTCATTGTTATAGAACGCCAAATAGTTGCCGATCCCGGCCCGCGCCTCGGCCACCGTTGCGTATGCCTTGATGAACACCTCCTCGTACTTCACGCTCCGCCATAGGCGTTCGATGAAGATGTTGTCCATGAAGCGGCCTTTGCCATCCATGCTGATCTTGATGCCTTCGCGCTTCAGCACGCCGGTGAAGTCGTGGCCGGTGAACTGGCTTCCTTGGTCGGTGTTGAAAATTTCGGGGCGACCATGCCGGGAAATCGCCTCCTCCAGAGCCTCAACGCAGAAGTCGGCATCCATTGTATTGGACAGCCGCCACGCCAATACCATTCGGCTTGCCCAGTCCATGATGGCGACTAGATATAGAAAGCCGCTTCGCATCGGAATATAGGTTATGTCAGCGCACCAAACATGATTTACGCGGTCGATAATAACGTTGCGCAGTAGGTACGGAAATATCTCATGGTCAGGGTGTTTTTTGCTGGTATTAGGCTTCTGGTAAATTGCTTGTATTCCCATTAGCCGCATCATCCGCTGCACGCGCTTGCGATTTGTTGGATGCCCCTGACGCTCCAGCATCTCCACCATCCGCCGAGAGCCGATGAACGGCGTCTTCAGGTACTGCTCGTCGATGCGCCGCATCAGCGCAAGGTCGGCGGGGGCCATCGGCACTGGCCGATAATAAACCGACGAGCGCGCCAGATCGAGCAACCGACACTGACGCACGACCGATAGCGACGGGTGCCTACGATTGACCATGGACAGCCGCGCCGGGCGCCTCATAGCTTTGGCCTCCGTTGCAAAAAATCCCGCTCCACCGTCAGCTCGCCGATTTTCGCGTACAGCTCCGCCAACTTGGCTTCGTCGCACTTGTCCGAGAACGACGGCTTGCCGACCCCGAACAGCGTCCCCGCCCCATCCAGCAGGGCCTTCTTCCACGCATGGATTTGGCTGGCATGCACGCCGTACCTACTCGACAATTCGGCAATCGTCGTGTCTCCCTTCAAGGCCGCAATGGCAACCTTCGCCTTGAATTCGGAATTGTGCTTCTTGCGAACCTGGCCCATGTCCTGCTCCTGTGATTCTGCCACTTATTGGAGCGGGACTCTCTCTTATCCATGTGTCCAAAATACGGGGGCCACCTCAGACCACCAGGCCCTCATGGGCCCGCGCCCGGTCCCGGCCCAGTTGCGCCGCCAGCAGAAAGACGCCGCCATAACAGGCCAGGCGCATCAGTGCCGTCATGGTGCGGTCGGGGGCGATGGAGATGGTGGCGGCGACGTCTCCCCCCAAGGTCGTGGCGCTTTCGCTCCAGATGGGATGGGTCCAGGCCGGCGGCAGCCAGGGCCGGCTTTGCAGCCAGGCCCAGGCCAGGGCCAGGGCGAAGGGGATCATCACCAGACGCAGCCGCTCCAGCGACATGGGAACGCGGGCTCGACCGGCAAGGGCGGCCCCGCCCCAAGCCGTCAGCAACCCACCCACCAGCAAGGCCAGCAGGCTCCAACTCCATGGCCGATTGCAGGCCAGGGGCAGCGGTGCCAAGACCACCACCGCCAGAAGGCAGCGAAAAAACAGGGAGTTCACGCTACCGGTCACCGGCGCCACCTTCTTGTATCCTTCGGTCGTGGCAGCTTACCCTGGAAAGGTTCATCCGGTGAAGGTGCCATGGAGGAGACGTCGCCATGTGCGGCATAGCCGGCTATCTCCGCCTGTCCTCATCCCGGCCGGTGGACTTGGCCGCCATGTTAGCAGCCATCGTCCATCGCGGTCCCGACGGGAGCGGTACGTACGAGGCCGAACAGGTGGGCCTGGGGCACCGCCGGCTGGCGATCATCGAAACCGGGCCGGCCGGCGCCCAGCCCATGGCCTCGGCCGACGGTTCGGCCTGGATCACCTATAACGGCGAATTGTACAACCACGTCGAGCTTCGCGGTGAACTGGAGCGGGCCGGCCGGCGATTCCGGGGCGGATCGGACACCGAGGTGGTGCTGCAGGCTTACGCCCACTGGGGGCCGGACTGCGTCAGCCGCTTCAACGGCATGTGGAGCTTCGCCCTGTGGGACGTCACCCGGCGGCGGTTGTTTTGCTCGCGCGATCGCTTCGGCATCAAGCCGCTGGTCTGGGCGACGCTCGACGGCGTGTTCCTGTTCGCCTCCGAACCCAAGGCCATCCTGGCGGCACATCCGGCGGCTCGGCGCATCAATCCCGGCATGCTGGCCCGCTTCCTCGGCGACAACGTCACCGTGGACGGCGAGGAGACCTTCTACGCCGATATCCGCAATCTGCCGCCGGCTCATTCCCTGATCCTCGAGAACGGGCGGATGGTCGTCTCCCGCTACTGGGATTATCCCGACGCCGACGCCGACGCCGACGCCGAGGATGCCATCCCCCGGTTCAAGGAACTGCTGGAGGACGCGGTGCGCCTGCACAGCCGGGCCGACGTGGAGGTGGCCTCGACCCTGAGCGGCGGGCTGGATTCCTCGTCCATCGTCGCCATCCTGCGCGATTGCTTTCCCCAACGCCGGCTGCGGACCTATTCCGCGGTCTTTCCTGGCCAGCCCTGCGACGAGGGGCCGGCGATCCTTGCCGCCTCGGCGCGCCATGGCAACCTGCCCGTCACCATCGTCCAGACCGAGCAGGGGCTGGAGCGGGACTTGCGCAGCTTGGTCCGCCATCTGGATTCGCCGTTGATCTCGGCTTCGACGGTTCCGTTCCTGCGGGTTGTCCGCGCCGTGGCCGCCGACGGGGTCAAGGTGCTGATGGACGGGCAGGGGGCCGACGAATTGCTGGCCGGCTACGAGATGCAGTTGTGGCCACCCTATCTGCTTGGCGTCCTGCGGCGGCTGCGGGCGGGGACCGAATCACCGGCCGAGGCCCTGGCCGCCATCGGGGGCCTAAATCGGAGGCGAGCGCTGTGGTTGGCGCGGCGGGCGCTGCCATCCGGTGCCCACCGCCTCTACCAGCGCCTGATCGGCGCCGCCCAGGTGACGACCGCCGATTTCCGCCCGCGCCCCTCCGCTCCGCCACCCCGGGAACGCTATGGCGATCCCTTGGACGACGCGTTGTGGCGGATGCATGGGCGGACGGTGTTGCCCGGGCTGCTTCATTACGGCGATTGTATCTCCATGGCGGCGTCGGTCGAATGCCGGGTGCCTTTCACCGATTATCGGCTGGTGGAGATGATGTTTCGCTTGCCGTCGTCGCTCAAGTTTCGCGACGGCTACACCAAATGGATCTTACGCCGAGCCATGGCGGGGCGGCTTGATGACGGCATCCGCCTGCGCAAGGCCAAGAATGGCTTCGACACGCCGCTGGCCAGTTGGTTGCGGCGGAGTCCCGAGGTGTTCGCGCCGCTGCTGGATGGGGCTTCGCTCGGCCGTCACGGGGTGTTCCATCCGGCCGCCATGGCCGCGACGGTCAAGGACTTCCTGGCCGGCCGGGATGGGTTGGCTCCTTACGTGCTCCGTTGGCTGAGTACCGAGATGTGGTTGCAGGAGGTGGTGGACCCATGAACGAACCTCGTCGTTTTCCGCCCGCCTCCTGGTTGAGGGGGCGGGACTGGTTGCTGGCGGAGGCGGCGCGATGACCGCTCAATCCCCCCCCGTTCTTCTGGTCTCGCGCACCCTCGTGGCGGCGGCCATTTCCGTGATCCCGGTCCTGATGATGATGGGAGAGGACTGGCGTCTGGTGTACGGCGCCTTGATCGGCTGTCTTACCTTGCTGGTGGCGGCCGGTTCCTTCGAACGGCTGAACCTGGCGGCCTTGGGGCGCATCGGCTTGACCAGTTTGCTGCTGGTGGTGCCCATCCTGCTCAGCACCCTGGTCAACCGTCCCGAGGATCCGCGGTTGGAAAATCTGGTGGTGATCGCCTGCTATGCCGTATTCGCGCCGCTGGTCCTGTCCTCTCCCCTGGAGGAAAGCTCGCGGAGCATGTTCAATCAGATGATCCTGTGGATGGGAGTGGCGGCGATCATCGTGCTGCACGAAGCGGCGGAAGGAGACCTGCTCGAGGCCCTGCTGGACCGGCGCAATTCGTTCGATTTCGAAGGCATCAACCTGCATCCCAATTATATCGGCCTGATGGGGACGGTCATGGGCGTGGCGGCGGTGGGCATACGGCGCACCGCCCTGATGGGGCTGGTCTTCGCCGCCGCCTTCGGCATTTCCCTGGTGGTGGAATCGCGGGCCGGACTGCTGAGCATCGCGGCGGCGGTGCTGTGCGCCTGCCTGGGCCGTCTGTCCGGCCCGCTCACTCCGGAACGGAAGCGGGCGATCCTGATGCTGGGGATGGCTGGCCTGCTGGTGCTTGTCTACATGGCCCGCAGCACTTCGGCGCTGGAGTTCCTGCAAGACGAAGTCCTGATGATCGACGACAGCAATCGCGGCCTGGACAGCGGCTTCACCGACCGCACCGAATTGTGGAAGGCCACCTGGAACCTGTGGACCGAGAACCTATTGTTTGGCGTTGGCTACGGCCAGCATACCGAGGTGTTGGGCATGGGCACCTATGCCCACAACATGGTCCTGATCCTTCTTGCCGACACCGGCCTGCTGGGTTTGCTGGGGTTCACGGCGTTTTCGGCCATATGCCTGATGCACGGCCGTCGGCTGTTCCGGCAGGGCCAGCGCAACGCCGCCACCACCTTGGTGACGGCGGTGGTGGTGTACTGGGTCTATGGGATTTTCGAGGGCCGGGCGGTCAATGCCGGCAACCCTCTGTCGGCCGTGTTCTTCCTGATCACCTTCGCCGGCATGGCCGAGGTGGCACCGTCTCCGACACCGCTCGTTCCACGATGAGCCGCTTTGCCGGCAAGGGCCTCCGTCCGGACCAGTTGCCGCCGGAAATCGGGTCGGTGCTGGAGATCCTGGCTGGCCGGGGGCGGATGCCGCCCCCGGGTGTGGAGTGGGAGGCATGGCTGGGGGTGGTGGCCCATCACCGAGCGGCGGCGGAAGCGGGAATGCCGATTCCCGAGGCCGGCGCGATGCCCGAGGCCATGCGTGACCGGCTGCTCGGGATGGTGCGGCGGGCGCGGCTGAGGGGAATGACCCGGGCGGCCGAGCTGGTCCGGCTGGCCAAGGCTCTTGAAGCCGGGGAGGTGGATTATCTGGCGTTCAAGGGACCGACCCTGGCCGCCATGCTGCGCACCGGCGGGTTGCGGCCGTCGCGGGACCTGGACCTGCTGGTCCGTCCCGAGTCGGTGGAGCGGGCCTTGGCCTGCTTGGAGGCCGAGGACTACCGGCCGGTTTATCCCTTCGATCTGGCCAAGGGCGAAATCGAATTGAGGCATGCCGAGCTCCATCACTGGGTGGAACTGCACTGGCATCTGGGGCGTCTGTTCGACGACTTTCCCCAGGATCGCCTCGATCTGTGGGGTAGCCGCACCCAGGTCGACATCGCCGGCCATCCGGTTCAGAGCCCCGCCTTGGAACCGCTGCTGGTCTATCTCGCCTGGCACGGGACGCGTCATCTGTGGGCGCGGCTGTTCTGGGTGGCCGATTTCGCCCAGGCCATGGCCGCTCCCGGGATTGACTGGGAGCGGGTGATGGAACTGGCCGAGGCCACGGGACTGGAGCGGATGGTGGCGCTGGCGACGGTGCTGGCCCGCAACCTGCTGAGTGCCCCGCTGCCTGCTGCCCTGGCCCGGCGGTCCCGGCTGATGTCCATGGCCGAGCGGGCGTCATCGGCCCTGGCGCGGGTGTGGACGGTTCCCCCCCTCAACGACCGCGAGGCACTCTATGGCATGGGCGGCGCGCGCTATCTGATGTGGCATCTGGGTCTGCGCCGGGGTTGGCGGGCGCGGGCGGTGGTGGCGGCGGCGGCGTTGCGGCCTACTCACCGCGACCATGGGGTGGTGGCGTTGCCGTGGCCGTTGGCTTGGCTTTATCCCGCCATTCGTCTGGGGCGAATCCTCAGCCGGCCGTTACGGCGGCGTCAAGCACGTCGAGAAAACGCCGACCGATAAGCTCGATGTCGAAGGCGGTCGCGGCATGGTCGGCCTGACGGGCGGCCATCTGATGGCGGAGGGCCGCATCAAGGCGCAGCCGCCGGGCCGCCGCCACGAAGGCGGCCCCATCTTGGGGCGGCACGCATAGCCCGGCCCCGGTCTCCTCGATCAGGCGCGCCGCCCGGTTGCTCGCCGGCATCGCCGCCAGCAGCGGTCGCCGGGCGCAGAACGAGCTGTAGACCTTGGACGGCACCGACAGGACGCCGGCGAATTCCTCCAGCAGCACCACGGTGACGTCGGCGCTGGCCAGCACCTGCGGCAGGCTCTCGAAGGGCTGGAAGTCCAGCAGGATCAGTCGGTCGAGGCCCTCGGCGGCCTTGACCTCCTCCAGCCATCGCCGCCCCAATCCCTGGCTGACCACCACCACCTTGGTGGCGGGGTCGTCGCGGAACGTCCGGGCCAGCTCGGCCAGATGGCCGGGATTGTGCTTCATTCCCAGGGTGCCGGAATAGAGGAAGCAGAAGCAATCGGCCAAGCCGTGCCGCCGGGCCCAGTCGTTGTCCTTGGTGTCGGGCCGGATCTCGTCGGCGGGCGCCCAGTTCTCGATCACCGTGGCGGCGGGATGGCGAACGCCGTGGCGGGCCAGGATGGAGAGGAAGTCGGGCGAGATGGCCACCAGGCCGGCGGCCCGGCGCATGGTCCCGAACTCCACCCGTCCCAGGGCCCACAGGGCGGCTCGACGCAACGGCGGCGGCCAGGATTCCGCCAGCTTGGCGGCTCCGAGGGTGAAGATGTCCTGGACCCAGCAGACCAGGGGGATGCGCCGCGTCCGCAGCCGGGCGGCCAGCCGGGCCTGGACCGCCGGCGGAGCGTTGGCCGAAAGCACCACGTCGGGGGCGAAGGCCTCGATCCGCTCGGCCAGGACCCGGGCATAGGCCCGCTCCTGCAGCCAGCGCCGGACCAGGGCGTATTTGTCCAGGCGCCGGCCGGTGGTGACGGACTCCACCGTGAAGCCGGCGGGATCGGTGGCGGCGGGCGACAGCCGGCCGCGCGGCGTCTCCACGTCGGCGGAATAAAGGTGCAGCACCTGATGGCCCCGGGCGGCGAGCCAGCGGCTGAGCTGAACCTGAAAGGTGTGGCCGGCGTAGTCGTGCACGGCGATCTTGTGGCTCTTCACCTCACTCCCCGCCTGTTTGGGACGCAAGACGATTTGCCCCGTCAGATGTAATACGATAATCTGCGGATCGCCGATAGCGAGTGTTTGCGGTCACAGGATATCTTGAAGAATGAAGCGAATTCTGGTGCTGGGGGCGGGCGGATTCATCGGCGGGCATCTGGTTCGCCGCCTCAAGGCCGAGGGAGCCTGGGTCCGGGGGGTCGATCTCAAACATCCCCGTTATGATGTGTGCGAGGCCGACGAATTCGTCATCGGCGATCTTCACGAGCAATCCCTCTGCCGCCAGATTCTCGACCAGCGTTTCGACGAGGTTTACCAACTGGCCGCCGACATGGGGGGGGCTGGGTACGTCTTCACCGGCGAGAACGATGCCGTCATCATGCAGAATTCGGCCGGCATCAATCTCAACGTGTTGGAGTGCTGTCGCCGCTTTGGAGCCGGCAGCATCTTCTATTCCTCCTCGGCCTGCATCTATCCCGAGTACAATCAGACCGATCCCGACCACCCCGATTGCCGCGAGGATACCGCCTATCCCGCCAACCCGGACAGCGATTACGGCTGGGAGAAGTTGTTCAGCGAGCGGCTGTTCATGGCCTACGCCCGCAATTTCGGTCTGCCGTGCCATATCGGCCGCTACCACAACATCTTCGGGCCGCAAGGATCGTGGAACGACGGCCGCGAGAAGTCGCCGGCGGCCATTTGCCGCAAGGTCGCCATGGCCGAGGACGGCGGCGAGATCGAGGTCTGGGGCGATGGTTGCCAGACCCGCAGCTTTCTTTTTGTCGAGGAGTGCCTGGACGCCACCCTGCGCCTGACCCGCTCCGATTTCGCCGGTCCGGTCAATATCGGCTCGGAGGAGATGGTGACCATCAACCAGTTGGTGGACATGGTGGCTGAATTGGCGGGAAAGCGCGTGGGAAAGCGCCATGTTCCCGGCCCGCTGGGCGTGCGCGGGCGCTGTTCCCACAACACCCTGATTTCCCAACAGCTGGGCTGGGCGCCGTCCATGCCGCTGCGTCAGGGGTTGGCCCAGACCTATTCCTGGATCGAGACCCAGGTCCGTCTAGGACGGACCGACGGCTGATTGAAGGGCCGCCACGAACCGTGGCGCCATCACCGCCGTGTCGAAGCGCATGGCGGCTTCCGCCCGCTCCCACCGGCCCTGGCGCAGGCTGTCCCGCTCGGCCGCACAACGGGTGATGGCGGCGGTCCAGGCCGCCGGGTCGCGTGGGTCGAGCAGGTGGCCGTTGCCCTCGTCGATCAGGTCGTGGCTGGCGCCGGCATCGGTGGAGGCCAGGGCGTACAGCCCCCCGGCCAGCGCCTCGTTGAGGACGATCCCCCAGACTTCGCGGGTTGTGGGAAAGGCGTAGACATCCGCCCAGGCCAGATGCTCGGGCAGGCGGTCGGGCTGGATGAACCCGGCGAACTCCACCTTGCTGTCCAGCCCCAACTCGGCGACCAGCCGCTCCAGCCGGACGCGGTGGGGGCCATCGCCGCCGACGCGCAGCACCACCTCGCATCGGGCCGGCAGGCGGGCCAGCGCCGCCAGCAGGGTATCGACGTTCTTGCGTTCCACCAGCCGCCCGGTGGCCAGCAGCCGTAACGGCCCACGCCTTGGGGACGCGGCCCATAGGCGTTGGCGCTGGCCGCCGGAGAACTGGCTGCCATGGTCACCGACCATGGTGTCCAATCCCCGGGGCTGGGCGCGGACGAAATCGCCGGCGGCGGCGGTGTCGAGCGCCGACCATAGCGCCGCATCCCCGGCTTCTGGCGCTCCCAGGGTCAGATTGGCGCGAATGGTGTCGTGGAACAAGATGCAGTCCTGGGGGACATAGCCCACCTGCCGCCGCCAGGCCCTGCGCGCCGCCCCGGCCAGTGGCACCCCGTCGACCAGCACCCTGCCGCCATTGGCTTCCACCAGCCCGGACAGCAGATCGGCCAAGGTGGACTTTCCCGCTCCCGACGATCCCACCACCGCGGTGACGGCTCGGGCCGGGATATGGGCGCTGAGGTGGGAGAGGGCCGGCGGCCCGTCCTGGCCGTAGCGAAAGACCACGTCGTCCAGTTCGACGCCCCGGTTCAACTCCGGCGGGGGCGTGTCGGTCACGCCGTCCGGGGCGGCCGGCTCGGCGGCGGCCAGGCATTGGTCGAGGAAGGCGGTGACGGCGGCATGGGCGGGCAGGGTGTTCAGCACCATCCGCCAGGCGTCCTGGAACCGCAGCGTCGTCGTCACCAGCCGGGCCAAGGCCGCCAGCAGGACGAGGGTGTCGGCCAGGGCGTTGTCCAGCACCCTTACTGAAAACCACACCGCCAGGGCGGCGACCATGGCCGCGACAACCTGCTGGGCCGCCCTGCTGTGGGCGGCCCAGCGCTGGGAGGCCAGTTGGCTACGGTGAACCGCCTCCAGCCGCGCCTCCAGCCGTGCCTGCCGCTCGGTCTCCAGGCCGAGGCCGCGCAGCAACCGCATTCCCGCCAAATCATCGGTCATGTCGCCGTGCAAGGCCCGCATGGCCTCGCCGGTTTGACGGCCCATGGCATGGACCCGCCGGTTCAGCGGACGGCTCAGCACGGCGCCGAGGGCTGCCAGCCCCAGACAAAGCGCGGTCATGGCGGGGGAAAGATGCAAGGCGACCGCCATGAGCGTGAGAATCTCCACTGTCCAACCACCGAGCCGCAGCAGGAAGTCCAGACCTTGGGCCGAGCGCTGGATCTCGGTGGTCATGATGTGTGCTGCGTCGGAGGCGCGCAGGCGGCTGAAGCTTCGCCACTCCATGGACAACAGCGCGGCCTGCACCCGTCGTCGCAAATCGTCCATGTAGTTGAAGCGCAGCCTTGCCACGGCGACGGCGCGGGTGGCGACGACCAACGCGGCGGCCGCCACCAGCGTCACATAGGTGGCCAGGGCGGCTCCCAAGCCCAGCGCGGCCGGTACCCACTGCCCGGACCCGGCGATACCGAGATGGCCGAGGAGGGGGGCCAGCATCACCAGCCCCAGTCCCTCGGCTCCCGCCGCCGCTATGCCCAGCAGGGCCACGGCCCACAGCCGACGCCCGGCGAAAGCGGCCACATGACACGCGAAGGCGCCGAACTCCCTGCCGCCAATTCCCTGAGTGATCATGCCGGTCCCCGTCGATGGTTCCGGCATGCTAGCGGCAGTGGGGATGATTGGCACCACCCTTTTCCCGCGAAGGCGGTGGTCGGCTTGATCTTTGTCGGCGGGGTCGCTAGCCTTGAACACGGTCTTCGCCCCTGTTGGTTGCGGGTGAACCGAGGATATCGGCATGAGACGTTCCATTCGCCGCGTGTTGGCCATGCCAGGCGCCGAGCGCCGCCTTCTGATCGAGGCGGTGCTTGCCCTGGCGCTGGCCCGGCTTGCCCTGGCGGCGCTGCCCTTCCGGGTGGCCATGCGCTGGCACGGATTGCGCCTCGACCTTCCGCCGGAGACCGCCGGACGCGACGATGGCGCCGAAGCCCGGTTGATCGGCCGGGCGGTGGCGCGGGCGGCTCGAAGGCTGCCGCTGAGGGCGGTCTGCCTGCAGCAGGCGGTGGCGGCGTCGTCCATGCTGCGGCGCCGGGGGCTGCCGGTCGAAATCCATTTCGGCCTAGCCCGCTCCAAGGAGGGGGAACTGACGGCCCATGCTTGGTGCTCCAGCGCCGAGGTCGCGGTCACCGGTGCCGCCGAGGCGGACGAGTACACCCAGGTGGCGATTTACCGCTCCCCGTCCCGATGCTAGCTTTGCCGCCGCTGCCCTGGGGAAGATGTCCATGACCGAGGATTACCAGCTCTGCGGCTGGCGGGTGCGAAGCGATCTGCCGCTGCCGGAGTTACGACCCTGGATCGGCCCGGCCGACGCCCTTCCGGATGTGACCGTCATCCATGGGCCGGTGCCCGACCGGCTGGAATCCGTCGCGTTGCCGGGGACGTACCGCATGGTCGGCACCGACGGATCGGTCCTGCTTCGCATCGAGGGATTGGTCCGTATCCTGGTTCAGGGCGGCACCACGATTACGGTGGATATCCTGCGGCGGGAGGCGACGGAGGCCTGGCGCCTGTTTCTCCTGGGGTCGGGGCTTGGCTTTCTGTGCCATCAGCGGGGCCTGTTCCCGCTGCATGCCGCCAGCCTGCGGATCGGCGGGCGCATGGTGGCGGTGGCGGGGCATACCGGGATCGGCAAGTCGACGCTGGCCCTGGAACTGACCCGGCGCGGCCATGGGCTGTTGTCCGACGACGTGACGGTGCTGCGGATGCTGCCGGGGGCGGGCGCCGAGGTGCTGCCCGCCTTTCCCCGCCTGAAACTGTGGCGCGACACCATGGACGCGCTGGGCGTCGACGCCTCGGGCCTGCCGCGCGTGCGGGAAGACATGGAGAAGTACGACCTGCGCCCGGACGCCGGCTTCGATCCGGCGCCCGGCCCGTTGGGCGGCGTCGTGGTCCTGCGCGAAGGCCCCGGGCCGGTGCTGTCGGCGGTGTCGGCGGCGGCGGCGGTTCCGCTGCTGCAAGGCTTCGTGTTCCGGCCGCGCGTGGCGCTCCATCTCGGACGGCAGGCGGGCCTGTTCGCCCAGGCCGCCGCCATCGCGCGCGCGGTGCCGGTCTATCGCCTGGAGCGGCCCAAGCGCTTCGACACCCTGGTGGCGGCGGCGGCGCTGATCGAAGAGGCGTTCCCATCATGAGCGGGCTGTTCTGGATCGCCTCCTACCCCAAATCGGGCAACACCTGGGTGCGCTGCCTCGTCGCCAGCCTTCTCACCGGTGCCGCCGCTCCCGATCTGGCCGCGCTGGGCCGGATTTGCCCCAGTGGCTCCTCGCGGGCCTGGCTCGAGGAGGTGCTGGACATTCCGACCGAGGACCTGACCCCGGACGAACTGGCCCGGATTCGCCCCGTCGCCAGCCGCGAATGGGCGGCGACGGGCGGCACGGGGCCGCTCTGCCTCAAGGTCCATGATTGCCATGACCCCCGGCTGTTTCCCCCCGACGTCGCCACGGGGGCGGTCTATGTCGTCCGCGACCCCCGCGACGTGGCCCCATCCTGGGGGGACCACATGAACGTCTCGGTGGACGAGGCGATTGCGCGCATGGGGCGGCCGGGCTTCATCCTCGGGCGGTCGATCCGGGGCTTCCGGTCGCAGACGGAGCAGGTCATGGGCTCGTGGTCGGAGAACGTGACGTCCTGGCTGGACCAGACGGCGGTGCCGGTGCTGCTGCTGCGCTACGAGGATCTGATGGCCGATCCACTGGGCGAAACCACCCGGCTGGCGGCGTTCCTGGGACTGGCGGCCGCCCCGGAATCGATCACGCGGGCGGTGGCGGCGTGCCGCTTCGAGGCGTTGCAGGCGGCCGAGGCCTCGGGCGGCTTCAGCGAAAAGCCCGACGGCATGGAGCGCTTCTTCCGTCAGGGACGCTCCGGCGCCTGGCGCGAGGGGCTGAGCCAGGCGCAGGCGGCGCGCGTCGTCGCGGACCACGGCGCGGTTCTGACCCGGCTCAGCTACGAGCGATAGGGTCTAAAGCGCAGCCCGCCACTCCATGCACCAGGAAATGCCGGTGTCGGCGGTGATCAGAAAGCCCAGCCGCCGGTAGAGTCTCAGCGCCGGGTTGGTCTTGTCCACGTGCAGGGACACGCCCAATCCTCGTTCCGCCGCACGGTCCTGGACGCCGGCCAGGAGGGCGGCGCCGATGCCTTGGCCGCGCCGTTCCGGGTGGAAAAGCACGTCGACGATCCGTATTTCGCGGTCCAGTTCGGCCAGATAAAGCCGTCCCACCGGCCCGCCGGCTTCGGCCAGGACCAGGAATTGGACCCCGGGATACTGGCTGGCATATTGGCGTTGTTGCAGGCTGAACTGGGATTCGAGCAGGGCCACCTTCTGGGCGTCGTCCCAGGGCAGCGGCGCCATTTCGCCCCAGCGTTGCCAGACGAACAGCCGCCGCAGGAAATCCGTGTCCGCCGCCGCCTCGGCATGGAGGCTGAAACCCCGCGCCGCAAGCGGCGCGGGGCATTCGAAGCGGGACAAGGCCAAGGCGGTCAGCTGCCGGCCCTCACGGGGAATATGCCTTCCTCCGCGCAAATGCAGAAGCGGAAGGCGAGGTAGGGCTGCATATTGGAGTGTGGGGTATTCAAGGCGCCGACGTCAGGTCCCATCATGCCGGGGTTCATGGCGACCGGGTTGGTCGGGGGGGGCGGTGTCGGCGAGGTTAAAGGATTATAGGTCGAGTAGGTGACCGGAGTGGTGGGGGCCGTGATGTCGGTGTAGCGCGACAGCCACGACGTGTTGGCGGTCGGGGAGGCCTTGAAGCTGGTTGGGGATTTGGCGTAGCCCATGATGAGGGTACTGAGGGTGTGGGTGTGGAGGGGCATCTGGCTCAGCGAGGCAAATTGGACCGTTTCCTCGCCTTGGGTATTGCCAATCGTATAGGCCGTGAGGCCGGGGCCTTGGCCCATGCCGATGGGGGCCCGTCCAGTCAGGTTCGGCAAGTTGAAGGACGTGCCGCTTCCGCCGAAGTTCTGCCCGATGACGGCGTGCAGGGGGGCGTATGCCTGTTGCTGGAGGGACCGGCCATCGCAGGGAAGCCAATGGAGGGGGACAAAAGAATAGGGAAAGGCCCGGATTTCACCGATGAAAGTGTCCATGGGGGTTAACTCCTCTCTGGGGGACGGTTACGACTGCACTGGGAAAAGTCCGACGGTGCACATCTGATAGTTGATCGCAAGACTCGGCATCCCGTTGTCATGGGGGGTATTTCCTCCGAGCGCGGTGACCGTGCTTGCCCCCAGTGGCGTGGGGGTAAGGGTCACCCCAGCCGGAACCGGGTTGGGCGGATCAAGGTAGAAAATGTGATTGGCGGGGACGCTGGCGGGAAGGTTTCCGTCGGGCGAGTTGGCGGTCGCCTGTGCTCCGCTGGCATAGACCGGATGGGTGTGGGGCTCGCATGGTGGCCGTGGTCAGGGTGACGGTCTCCGCGCCGCCCGTCTGGCCGAGGGCACGGATCGTCAAGTTGGGTCCATGACCGGCACCCACCGCCAGGCGGCTTCGCAGGTCGGGAATCCCGAAGGTGGTAACTCCATTGCCGCCATAGGTCGTTCCCAAAATGGCGAACAAGGCGGCGTAGTCGTTGACGTTCAGCAGGCGGCCATCGCAGGGAACCCAGTCTTGCACCTGATAGGGGCCGGCGAACAGCATGATTTGACCGATATAGGCTATTCGCCGCCGACAATTATCTTGGCCGGTTGAGCGACAACTATGATGGCCGGTATGATTGCCCGCTGGGGCCGGACGTAAGGAGGGGCGGAGCCCCGAATGGAGACCGGCCCCAGCGGGCGGCGGCATGACAAACGGCCCCATGGGGCCGTTCCAGCCTGACGGCGTCGAGGGT
>NZ_CAINTR010000190.1 GCF_903853455.1 uncultured Magnetospirillum sp. | reverse complement strand
TCGAAGGCATCAATAGCCTCGTTCAAGCGGCCAAGGCCAAAGCCAGGGGCTACCGATCAACCCGCAACCTCAAGGCGATTATCTACCTGATCGCTGGCCGACTCGAACTCAAGCTACCCACTTGAAACAGCGAGGAGCCAGCTGAATCTGCAGGTGTTTGGAACTGAAGCGGACACTCATGTGAATCGACTCGTAACTGCTCTCCTTGGCCTTGAATTTGGCCTTGGCAGGGAAAAGCTGTTTGATGTTGTCAAACAGCTCCCGGTTTCGCTGAGGGTGGGTGTCGTCAAAGAGGTCGTATACTTCTATTCTATCGACGACAAATAGGCCGTAGTGCGAGAAGTAGCGCATTGGTGTTATCTGATCATCAGAAAAGTAGAATACCATGCGCGCGCCAACTATATCCTGGAATAAATCAAATATAGAAATATACTCTGTACCCTTCTCTATCGCCGCATTAGCTGCCTCTGTCGATACCTTTATAATTTTATCAATAAAGCTTTGCTCTTCTTTCTTTCTAATGGCTAATATGGCTAGCGGGTCGTTCCCGAGTTGCCTTTTGAAGCCATTGAGGGCGTGCGCTAGCTCGTCCTCGATAAACTGGAAGAAGTCAATATAGTTATTGTACCATTTTTTCCAGTCCTCTTGACTGAGCTCCAGAAGCTCCTGCGCCGAAAAAGAATGTTTCACGCGCGCCACTCCTTCTAAAAGGCTTGTTAAAATCTAAGTAGATTATGTGGCGATGCTGTTTGTGTGTCAATGCGCCGAAAACGTGTGGTTATTCGTTTTTCCGTCTCCCCGCCCAAGCAACACGTCCATGTGCCCGCTGCGACTCCCATCTCGGCCACGTCTTCGACGACGGCCCCGCCCCCACCGGGTTGCGCTACTGCATCAACTCACTGGCGCTGAAGCTGGAGAAGAAGTAGCGGACGGAACCTACGCCGCCTTCGGCAGGGCGACGAAGAAGGTCGAACCCTCGCCGGGGCGGGAGGCGAGCCAGATACGGCCGTTGTGGTGCTCGCAGATCTTGCGGCACGAGGCCAGCCCGATGCCGGTGCCCTCGAACTGCTCCCGGGAGCCCAGGCGCTGGAAGACGGCGAACAGACGGTCGAAATCCTCGGGCGCGATGCCGATGCCGTTGTCGGCGACGCTGATGATCCATTCGCCGTCCGCCGCGTCGCATGCGATGGCGACGCGGGGCGGCCGGCCGGGGGCGCGGAACTTGACGGCGTTGCCGATGAGGTTCTGGAACAGCCGCACCATCTCCGATTCGTTGCCCACCACCGTCGGCAGCGACGGCGGCAACACGATCTCCGCCCCGGCCTCGGTGATGGCGTCGGCCAGTTGGCGCTCCGCCTGTTCCGCCACGCCGGCCAGGTTGACCGGCGTTTTTTCCGGGTCGCGGCCGATGCGGGAGTATTCCAGCAGGTCGAGGATCATCCGGTTCATGCGGGCGGCCCCGTCGACGGCGAAATGGAGGAACACCTTGTCCTCGTCGTCGAGCCGGCCCTCGAGCCGCCGCTCGATCAGCGTCAGATAGCTGATGACCATCCGGAGCGGCTGGCGGAGGTCGTGGGAGGCGACGAAGGCGAACCGCTCGAGGTCCTCGTTGGAGCGTTCCAACTCAAGCCGGGCGGCGGCGATCTCGCCGTCGGACAACTGGCGCTCCAGCACGCTCCCGACCCAGCGGGCGAGCAGGCGCATGAACTCGCGGTCGCCGTCGTCGAATTCACGTCCCAGCGGTTCGGCCGAACTGAAATTGACGGTGCCGAAGCTGCGGCCGCGCACATGGACCGGCGCGCCGACATAGGCCCCCAGCCCGCGACCGGTGGTGCCGGGATGGCCGAGAGGGGGCGATTCCGGCATGGGGGGGATCGCCACCACGTCGTCCCGCTCCAGGGTGAGGGCGCAGCAGGTCCGGTCCAGTTGGACGTGCTGCCCGTCGGCCAGCAGGCCGTCCTCGGGGGCGCAGTGGTGGAGGATGGTATAGGTGGAGCCCTCGACGCGGCTGACGATGCCGAGGGGCAGGCCGAAATGCCGGGCCCCCAGCCGCAGGGTTTCAACCAACTGCCGGGCGGCATCCGCCCCCGGCAGGGCGGCGATGTCGTTGAGCGCCCGCAAGGCCCGATGCTGGATCTGTGTCTCGAGTTCGCGGAGGCGCGCCTGATCGCGTTCGACGGTCCGCCGCTGGATCAGGGCGGCGGCATCGGCCAGGGCTCGTCTGACCTCCTCCGCCTCGTTGAGGTCGAGCGGCACCGCCGGCACCGCGATGCCCTGGCCGATGGCCATGGCCGGCGGAATCAGCGCCTGGATCGGCCGGATGATGCCGCGGCCGATGCGGCGGGCCAGCGCCAGGCCGGCCAGCAGCAGAACGGCTCCCGCGATCAGGCTGAGCCACAGCGAACGCTTGAGGTCCGCTTCCATGATCGCCTTGGGGACGGCGAAGGACACGGTCCAGCCGTAACGCTCCGACTGGCTGTAGGCCGCCAGGACCGGGATGCCCTCCAAGGTGGTGGTTTCGACCACGCGCCGGCGGGTGGCGCGTTCCGGATCGAAGAAGGCGGCGCCGGCCTTGCGGCCGACATACTTCTCCGGCTCCCAGGTGCGCGCCACGATGGTGCCGTTGACGTCGAAAATGGCGGCCGCCCAGGTGTCGGGGTAGCCTTCCTGGTTGAGGACGGGGGTCAGATGCTCGGTGTCGAACGACATGGTGAGCACGTTGACCAGACGCCCGCCCCGCAACACCGGCACCGCCAGCGCCGCCAGGGGGCGGCCGGTGACCGGACCGATGAACAGGTCGGACAGGACCGGCTTGCCGGTTTCCCGCACCCGGAAGAAGAAGGCGCCGGGCTTGTTCGGCAGCGGTTGGCCGAAGGGCTGGAGGGTGTTGACCACCTGCCGGCCATCCGGGTCCAGCAGCACGATGTTCAGGTGGGGGGACAGGCGCAGCATCTCCTGCGCCTGGGCGTGGAAGCGTTGGTAATTCCCGTCGTCCAGGGCGGGGGAGGTGGCGAGGGCCTGCAGCGCGGCCTCCGTCGCCGCGATTTCGCGCTCCACCACCCGCAATTGGGTCTGGGTCGCCGCCAACAGCGATTGTTCGAGAACCCGGCGGCCATCCTGGTAGGACGCCAGCGTCAGATAGCCGATGAAGAGCCAGGCCGGCAGGATGCAGGCCAGCACCAGCGCCGCGATACGCTGGTCGATCCGCAAAGCGTTGTAACGCTTGGCCAGTCCGAGGAAAGACACGGAACGCTTCCCCAACTTCACTCCCCTTCGCCCGGGCCGGTGGATCGCGCTGATCGCCCACCCCCTCGGGGAGTTTAGTCTCCCCGGCGGGGTTGGGGAAGCACCGGCATCACGGGGAGCGCCGTATCCGGGGGTGGTTGGGCGCTCCCCCTTGCCTCCGCCCCGGATTTGTCCTAACACCACCCGGTAATTCCCCAATCGGAAAGGGCGGTTTCATGGCGGACGGACACTCCACTCCCGTACTCGGCATCATCGGCGGCAGCGGTGTCTACGACATCGACGGCCTGACCAACAAGCAATGGCGCCGGATCGACAGCCCGTTCGGCCCCACCTCCGACGAGTTCCTGTTCGGCGAGTTGAACGGCCAGAAGCTGGTGTTCCTGCCCCGCCACGGGCGCGGCCACCGCATTCCTCCGTCGGAGCTGAACTTCCGCGCCAATATCGACGCCTTGAAGCGGGCCGGCGTCACCGAGATCCTGTCGGTCTCGGCGGTGGGCTCGCTGAAGGAGGAGTTGCCCCCCGGCACCTTCGTCATCGTCGACCAGTTCATCGACCGCACCTTCGCGCGGGAGAAGAGCTTCTTCTCCACCGGTCTGGTCGCCCATGTCAGCATGGCCCACCCGGTGTGCGGCCGCCTGGGCGATCTGGTGGAAGCGGCGGCCAAGGAGGCCGGCATCGTCGCGGTGCGCGGCGGCACCTATCTGGTGATGGAAGGCCCGCAATTCTCCACCCAGGCCGAAAGCAACCTCTACCGCCAGTGGGGCTGCGACGTCATCGGCATGACCAACATGCCCGAGGCCAAATTGGCCCGCGAGGCCGAGATGTGCTACGCCAGCGTCGCCATGGTCACCGATTACGACTGCTGGCACCCCGACCACGACGCCGTCACCGTCGAAGCCATCGTCAAGGTGCTGCTGGCCAACGCCGACCGCGCCCGCTCGCTGGTCAAGGCGATGGCCCCCAAGGTCACCGGCCGCACATCCCCCTGCGCCAAGGGCTGCCACACCGCGCTGGACAACGCTATCATCACCCACGGCGAAGGCCGCGACGCGGCCTTGGTGGGGCGGCTGGACGCGGTGGCCGGGCGGGTGCTGAAGGGGTAGGGTGGAGCGAGTACCCTGGAAGGGTGAGTATGGGGCCGAGGACGCATCCGCTCGCACGACCACCGCCGCCAAACGACCGTGACCGTTTATTTCATTGCGCGCGCCGCCCGATTTGCTAGCATTGGTGGATCGGGCTCGGGCGGGTTTGTCTGGGCGTTAGAGATGGATAACTAGGAATTAACCCACGGAATGACCAAGCGCTCCAACGATCTGGCGATCAGCAGGAACTCTCTTCAGGGTTTGCTGAATCAACCAGGGCATTACCCTCCGGTTCCAGCCGAGTTGAAGGATTTGATCGGTCGATCGATGATCGACTACGTGGCAAATCCAGGCACGGTTTACCATGGTCATGATTTTGCGCGGATGCCGGCCAAACGGGCCAAATTCAAGAAGTGTCGATTTCAGCAATGTGACTTCACCGAAATTGGGGCGGCAAGTTCCTCCTGGGAAGGTGGGGAATTCAAGGGGTGCCAATTCAGAAACGCCAATTTTCAGTATGCCCGCCTTACCGATGCTCGGTCGAGATGAAGATTGCCCTGAGCCCAATGTCATCGATGAGGCAAATTTTTCAGCGGCTACATTACATCGGGCATTGCTCTCAGACGTCCAAATCATCGGGTCAAGCTTTGCCCAAACCGACTTTTCGGGTGCCACCTTGTTGGGGTGTCACATCAGCGCCACCTCGCTGGAAGGGGCATCTTTTATCGGAGCAACCCTAACAGACGTGGATTTCACTCAAAATAACCTTGAATATTGTGATTTTACTGGAGCGACATTCACAAATACCAGAGTATCACTTCTTCAGTTTCCCTATCTTTTTGGCGTAGACCTAAAAAATGTCTGTGGACCTGATGGGGTGATCGTCTCGGCATCACTCGATGAGGGCCACCAGACCGGCGACATGACTCCTGAAAAAGTCTACGACATATTGCCCGCCTTGAGAAATTTGTTGAAGGCGCGCAAGGATTTCTTCCCATTGGCCAACATACATCTGATGCTTGGCATGGAGGAGGAGTTCCGGGTCGAATTAGCGGCGGGAATCAAGAAGTCAATCTACCTATCCGATTACAGAAGCATTCGATACTACTGCAAGATGGCGCGGTTTTCTGGCACGTATTCCCAGGCAGAATTGGAAGAATTGTTCTATCTTATTCGCACGAGCGCGGAATACTACGTCGATGATCTGGCGGGGCTCAATGATTACAAAATTAATGAGGGGGCCATTCGTCAAATCCTGGTTCCGGTCACGGATCGACCGGGCCTCACCGTCCAATTCACCGCTATCCCCAAGCCGGGCGTCGTGGGGGTGTCCGCCCGCATCATCGCCGACCTGGAAGCCTGCTTCCATGAACTGGGGTTAAGTCTCGTCTGGCACAGCCTGGAAATAAACAGAAATTCACCTGAAAATTGTCGATTTGGCATTAATGATGTCAGCCCGTCCGCCAGCGACGGCAAATCTCACATTCATCACCACCACCACCATCACCACCACCATCATGTCAGCTCAGTGATGAGCAAAGCGCCGCTATGGGAGCGGACGCAGGCGTTGGCCATTATCCTCAATGCGGCATTCACCGGTGTTTCCGCCTTGGCGGCGGCGGCGGCACTCGCGATACAGATATCCGGGGCTTTGCAGTCTCAGCGTAACCGTCCTCTGACGGCTGCCTTGTGCGGCGGGTCGAGTTGAGGCCAAGTGCCAAGCATTATGGTGACTTTAATGCGTGGCACGATGACCCAGGTCGAGGTGATCACGTCGGTTCAGCGCCGTCGGCGTTGGAGTGCG
>NZ_CAINTR010000189.1 GCF_903853455.1 uncultured Magnetospirillum sp. | reverse complement strand
TCGAAGGCATCAATAGCCTCGTTCAAGCGGCCAAGGCCAAAGCCAGGGGCTACCGATCAACCCGCAACCTCAAGGCGATTATCTACCTGATCGCTGGCCGACTCGAACTCAAGCTACCCACTTGAAACAGCGAGGAGCCGGTAAATCCTCCTTTGGACGGAACTTGAGATGTGATGGCGACTAAAAAGCATCTGGAACTCACCTATCTCAGGGAACGATTATAGTCACACGGTTGGGTGCGACGGCTCTTAGGTCGTCCACGGAAATGTGCCTGAGAAAATCGGGAAGGCGGCCCCCTGGCTCCTTGGTAACAAACCTAGCCTCGCCTTCGAGTTGGACGAGTAATGTTTGGTCTAGGTTGATGCTAAAGCCGAATTGGTCCCAGATCGAATTTACCTGAGCATCGTCCATTTTTATGTTCCGGGCGACGATGGCGATCGCCTCCTGGCGGTGCTCGCGGGTGAACTGCTCCGCCTGAATGAGGGCGCGAAGCAGCATCCGCACCGCCTTCGATCGAGCCTTGAGAAACTCTGGCATTGCGGCAAGAACCCAAAGTTCCGTGTAGAGGCCGTCCGCATTAAAGCTGACAATTCCGTCGGGCATGGCCGTAGCCACGGCGACGCGGGCACCAGCCCATGAAGCGAGTGCATCGATGCGCCCGGCGATCAGTTCATCCGCCCCGGTTTTCAGTGAAATCGGCACCACGGTGATCTTGGTGGGATCGATTCCATTGGCCGTCAGAAACAGATTGAGAAAATACTCGTGGTTGGTTCCCCGAACCAACCCTACCCGTTTGCCAACGAGATCGGCGGGACTCTGGATGCTTGATGCCTTGCGGGCAATGACGGTGACATCATGGTCCGTCGCCTGAATATTAGAGAAGACGGTGGGCTGACTGCCATTGAGTACAGCCCGCATCACCGGCACCTCGGCGACCGTCGCGACATCGGCCTTACCCGCGATTACACTGGCGAGCGCGTCCTTACCCCATTCATGCTCCTCAAGCGTGACCTCCAATCCCTCGGAGCGGAAGAACCCCTTGCTCTCAGCAACATAGACAAGAGCGGACATAATCTGAGGGCTTATTGCCAAGCGGAGAGTCTCGGACGGAGCCGATGGTAGGGGGGAAAGAACCCGCAAGCCCCAGAGGGCTAACCCAACACACACTACAGCTATTGCAATAATCAACGGACGTTTCATTCGGCTGCTCCCTCAAAGGTGCGCTAATACGCAAATGCAGGTCGAGCATTACAAATTGAGGATACCTATAGCTTGAGATTAAACCTCATGGATCTATTTTCAGGTCCCCCATGATTCGAGCGGTTAGGTGAACGAAAACTCCCGGTCGATGCCGCTTTGCGCCGGCGCTATCGACACGGTATCAGATGACGATCTCAAGTCGAGGACGTACCGCGCCGGATCTCCATTTCTGAATGCAGCGGGCTCCACCGGCGGCGAGATCGCCGAAGACGGACAGGAACGCCGACTTGGCCGTCGAGCATTCCCATGGTTCCAGAACGACGTCAGGCAATTGGCGGCGCACGCCGGTGATCTGTCGGGCCTCTGCCTCGGTGAACCCGGCCAGCGCCGTCGCCTCCAGGCAAGCCGCCATCCGGTCGGCCTGGTCGATGGCATCCTGCCAGGTGACCGGCAGCACGGCCGGAAGACTGAATGCGAGATGAACGGCCTGCGCGACCCGCGCTTCCAGCGCGCAATAGGCATCCCCGACCGCCGTCTTGAAGGGAGACACGAGATCCGACGTCACATACTCGGGCGCGTCGTGGAGCAGCGCCGCCAGAAGGCATTTGACCGGCAGCGCCGGATTGTCGGTGGCGACGAGCTCGGCCACCATGACGCTGTGCTGTGCGACGGAATATCCGTGCTCGCCGATGGTTTGACCGTTCCATCGGGCAATCCTTGCCAAGCCGAGCGCGATGTCCTCGATCTCGATGTCCAGCGGCGATGGCGCCAGGATGTCCAATCGCCTGCCGGACAGCATCCGTTGCCAGGCCCTGCCGCCCATCTCGGCCATCATCGACGCTCCCCCATCTCTTCGATCGCCGTCAGCAGCCGCAGCGCCAGGTCGTGCTCAAGCCAACGACCGTCGCGGGCGAATGCCGCGGCACGTGCCGCCGCGTGTTGGGCCGCGTCATCCCCATAACGATCGAGCATTTCCCTGTCGGACTGCGCGATAGCGGGGTTGGTGGTGGTGTTCATGGTCATCGTCGAAAGCATCATCTCCGGACCATCGCACAGTCAAGTGACATTTCCGGACGCGTCTGGAATTGGCGAGCAGATCGAGGTCGTCCCGGCGCTACGATTTCGGCGTTGGCGCCGGCAGCATCCCCTTGCTGGTTTGCACCAGGAGCGACCCGTCCGCCGTCCGCACGGTGAATCCCTTCGGCAGGTTCGTTTTGTCGTTTCCAATGGCGCCGAGGATCTGCCGTTCGTCGAGAAACCAGCGCGCCAGATTGACGCCGCAAATGTTGGCGCCGACAAACTTGGCTTCATGGAACTCGGAATCCTCGAAGTCCGCCTTCCTCAGACTGGTATGGGAGAGATCAGCACCGTTGAGCTTGGCAAACAGGAAGCTTGCTTCGTCGAGCATCGCTTTGGTGAAGAGGGCGCCGGTCAGGATCGACGATAGGAACTGAGCCTTCGGCGCGATGGCATCCGCGAAATCGGCATGGTCGAGGTCGCAGCTGTGCAGCCATGTGGATTTCAGCGTGCATCCGCGGAAGCGGGCCTGTGGCAAGTCGCACAGCTCGAACCGGGCGGATGACAGGTCTCTTCCGCTGAAATCTGCGCCGAGCACGGTAACGTTGAATAGCCGGATCGGATGACCGGTCGTCCCCGACGATGATATCCACTCGCTATGGTCGGCAAGCACACGATCAAGTTCGACCGGCGCCAGCGTCGTCGGAGGCGGCAGCAAGGGACTCCGCCGAACGTGACGTTCGCCCTCATCGGCCATGCTGGAATCCTCTCGGTGTGCCGCGCAACCGGGTTGGCCGCGGAGCGGCCTGGGAGCCGATCGTCATGGCAAATCCGCCATCGACACGAAGACGCCGATGGCGTTCGACGTGACCACGCTATCGACTATCGGGGCCTGGCGGGATGATGCCGGTGGAGCGGACATCACTCCCCAGAACCCGGCGGCGAGCACAGTGACGATGATGAAGCCGAGAACGGTCTGAAGTGTGCGCGACCGGAGAAACAGCAGCAGCACGACGATGAGAATGATGGTCATGGTGGCACCTCAAGCGCTCGCAGTCCTGAACCCAATCGGTTTGCTGGCCTGCGGCTTCGCGGCGATTTCCTGCGCCAAGGCGTTGGCGATTTCGTTGGTGTCGTCCGCGAACCCGAGGAGACCCGCCCTGCGGCGGACAACCGCGAAGTCGCCCGGCGTCAGCATGTCCATGTCGCAGACCCGTGCCGGCGCGGTCAGGCCGAAGAACCGTGAGAACGCGTCCTGGACCTGGCCCCGATCAAGGAACCCGAACCGGATTTTGAAGGTGAAACGACGCAGGCTGGCCGGATCGAGCCGATCCATCAGGTTCGTCGTACAGGCGAAGGGAAGTTCGTGGGATCCCCCCGGCTACGGCGGCACCCGCCGCGATCCCGAGCAGGTCAAGCGCGACGGCTGGCAGGAGCGCGGTGTTCTGGTCATCGCCGAGGACGACGACCGTCTCACCTGGCCCGAGCGTGAACTGATCCGCCAATTGGGCGCCAAACTGTACGGCCAGCGCCCC
>NZ_CAINTR010000188.1 GCF_903853455.1 uncultured Magnetospirillum sp. | reverse complement strand
GCTTACGCATCATCTCGGTGGTGACGCTGTTGGCGGGCAAGTTTGCAACCGCGTTCGACTTCGAATTTGGCGGATCGGCCGATTCCGAACAGACCCGGAACCTTCTGGCGCAGGCGCCGCCTATCGGCAAATAGAACAGATCGGATTTTGAACTGAAGCGGCCGACTGGGGGCAACCCTGGTCGGCCGTTTTCGTCGTTTGTAGGGGGATACAACCCACTGTTAGCATTACAGTTGCTGTTTCTTTGGATCTCTGAATCAATGGGAAGCCATGATTCGGATGTCATGGGCTATGGCAGGGGCATCAATAGAGACGACGCTGGCGATTTGTTCCTCGACCTCCCTGCGGGACAGCCCCATGATCGAGCGGGCCTGGAGTATCGTAAGGCGGATCTGCTTGTACAGAACGACGGCAACGGCATCGCGTAAAGCCCCCTTGTCCGCAACAAGGTCGGGCGGAATGTCCACCGAAGCGGGGCCGGGAGATGCGAAATTGGGCGAAGCCCACCCAGAAGGTCGTAGGTTCAAATCCTACCTCCGCAACAAAATTAAGCCCGTAACTTCAATAAGTTACGGGCTTTTTGATTCTCACTCCAGATCGCAAAAGCCGCCCATGGTAGCACCCAGGTAGCAGGGTGGCGCGAACGAATGCGAAACTGAGCGTAGCGTCAACATCTCTCCAATTCCGTTCCGACACGCAGTCGGTTGACGTAGGCTTGGTAGGCGAAACTGCGATCCCGCTTTTTGCCTGTCGTCTCGACGAGAATGCCGGCATCGACCAGAGTTTCAATGGAGCGGATCGCTGTCGGCTTGCTCGTGTCGATCAGGGCCATTGCCGAGGCGACCGTCACGATGGGATGGCGGGGGAGCGCCTCGAACAGCCGAACCGCGGCGACCGAGGTTTTCCCTGACACCAGCACTCTTGTGCGATCCGCGGAAATGAGCGCGAAAAGGTCGCGTGCCGAGGTAACCGCCTCGTCGGCAATGGTGGCCACGCCGTCGAGGAAAAAATCGAGCCATCCCTCCCAATCGCCCTCGGTGCGCACCGCCCCCAGGCGCCTGTAGTACTCGGCCTGATGACGCTTGAAGAACAGGCTGAGATAGAGGATCGGTTTGGCGAGCAAACCCCAATTCTCCAGAAGCAGCGAAATCAGCAGGCGCCCGATGCGACCGTTACCGTCGAGGTAGGGGTGAATGGTCTCGAACTGGACGTGGGCCAGACCGGCACGCACCAGCTTTGGCAGCGTATCGTTGCCATGGAGATATTTCTCGAACTCGCCGAGCAGATCGGGAAGCAGATTCGGGGGAGGAGGCACGAACGCAGCATTACCCGGTCGGCTGCCCCCGATCCAATTCTGGCTGCGCCGGACCTCGCCGGGCTGTTTGGTGGCGCCGCGAACGCCATGCATTAGGCGGAGGTGTGTCTCGTTCAACAGTCGCATAGAAAGGGGCAGCCCCTGCGCATCGGCGATCTGTTCGCGAGCAAAGGTGACGGCGTCCAGGTAATTGCACACCTCCTCGACATCGGCGTTCGGGGCCAGCTTTTCTTCCGCTTCGAAAGCCAGGAGATCGTCCAGGGTTGCCTGCGTTCCCTCGATCTGGGAGGAGAGGACGGCCTCTTTGCGCACGAAGGCGTAGATGAACCAGTCGATCGAGGGCACCATCTCGCCGGCAAGATCAAGCCGCACCAGGGCCTGCTCGGCCTGCCGAAGGCGCTCTGCCAGACGGTCGTCGAGAACCAGGGGCGGCACAGGAGGCAGTGGCGTGGGGATGAAGGCCGAAACCTCCTCGCCGCCGACAACAACGCGCTCATAGCGCCCGGTGTTTCGCTTGGGTATCTCCAACGGATCTGGTCCCCAACCCCGATTCCCATGGAAACGATATCGTTACCATAGACTGTGACTAGTCACATATTCATGACTAAGGCGAGCGCCTAGTCAAGCTGTCGTTATTATGCTGCATGGTTTTGTGGCGACCTTCAGGTTTTCGCATTGAAGGTCGAGCGTTCGGAAACCTTCAGGTTACGCTCGAAACAGGGCAAAACGGGGCCGGGAGATGCGAAATTGGGCGAAGCCCACCCTGAAGGTCAGGGGTAGAAAATCATTTGCGATCAGATGCTTGGGAACTCGCCAATTTTCGCGGTAGCGCGCAACTTTTCGCGCGTTCTCATAACCTGAAGGTCGCAGGTTCAAATCCTGCCCCCGCAACCAAATTAGCCCGCAATCTCAACAGGTTGCGGGCTTTTTGATTCTTGGTCCAGATCGCTGAAATCCAGAATGGTAGCACCCAGGTAGCAGGGCAGCGCGAGCAAATACGCAACAAGGCGTGGTGTCGTATGGGGCGTCAGGAAATGGCACGGCAGATGGCGGCCGTGCGCTCGATCATAGCCGAGTCAGGCTTTCCACGATGGTGGAATGACCCCGCCATCGCGCCGTCGATCCGGTACAGGCCGTCGCGGGCGGTTTTCATGGCGCGGTAAATGCGTTCAGGCGGCATGCCCCCCAATTCCAGCACCGAGGACATCTCCGCCGCGGTTTCGGCCAAGGTGATCCGCGACAAAGGGGATTGATCCGGACGCGAGAGCCAAGGTCCATGCAGACCGACTTGGCCGACGATGACCCGGCGCGGTGCGCCGAGGACCGCCACGCCAGCCGCCGAATCCGCCACCGCTCCCTTGGGCACCACCGCCTCCAGCCCGGCCCAGCCGAAGAGCCGGCCGATATAGGCCCCCGCCCAGGCTTGCCCGCCGGGGGAATTGATGCGGGCTTGGCGGATGCCGGGATTGGCGGCCAGCAGGCGGGCGGTGACACAATGGTCCCACTCCTGGATGAATCCGGTGATCACGAGGGTCCGGCCATCCGCTGTTACACTCATCTCGGCTGCCCGCGCCGGCAACAAGGAAACCACGGCAGCCAAAGTGGCTGCTATCAGATACGGGGAGATGGAGCGAAACGACATAACGCACACCTCATATTTATAGCAGGTGCGCATGCGGTGCTCGGAGGTCAACCCGTCCTGCGAATAATTTGCGATAACATCACGGCGATGCTCACCCTTCGAGGCATCCCATTTTTTGCTGAACAAGGAAGAATGAGTTACCGTTCGACAACCCCCCTGGAGACCTTGGCGATGTCGTCCCCGACTTCCTTTGATCTGTTCCGGTATCGATCTTGGTTCCGTCTGAACTCGCGATGGAGCATTGCCTCGGTCATCCTCCTCATCTGCTTGTGGACGGCAGTGGCATGGATGATTGCCGGCACGGAGGCCGAACGGCGCGGCGCGCGGTTGGTCGAGCACGAACGGCAGGAGGCGCAGCGCAGCGCCGTGGTTGTCGGCCTCAATCTCAGACGCACTATTGCTCATATCCGCAGCATCCCTTCCGTCATTGCCGCTGATCCCCTTGTCTTGGCGACCCTAAGACGCTTCGGCCCCGCTGCAGAGGCATCACCATTGCCCTATGATGAACGCCAAGGGTCGTGGATGGCGGACGCCGAATTCAATGCCCTGAGGCGTCGCCTTGCCGATATCGTTTCCATCGCTGAAATCGGGATCAGCGCCAACTGGGTTATGAACGCGGCTGGCGACACGTTCGCCGTTGGCATCCTACCGGGGGACGTAAATTTCCTCGGAGCCAACTACGCCGATCGAGACTATTTCAAGGCCGCGCAGCGCGGCGAGAACGGCGATCAGTTTGCGGTCGGTCGGGTCACCGGTATGGCTGGGCTATACTTCGCGGCTCCAGTGCAGGCCAACGGTCATTTTCTCGGGGCGGTCGGTGTCAGAACCAACATCGGCAGCTTGGCCCACTTGCTGGAACCCGGAATGTTCGTAACCGACCATAAAGGCGTCGTCATCATGGCCCATGATCCAAATCTGATCATGCGCGTGATGCCGAACAGTCGGGTCGAACGTGATCCGGACCAGGAGCGCTTGGATCGCTACAAACGCACTGTTTTTGAGGGGCTGAAGCTAACTCCGGCAACGGAAATCGGCATTCCGGGCCTGATCCATTGGCAAGACGCAGCCACATTTTCGGTGATGGCTGTCGATAATCACCCCGATGGCATGCTGACCATCAATGTCGTTCGCGGTGTGGCGGGGATTGACACAATCCAGGCCGACCGACGGATTCTTGCGCTATTGCTGGCGGTGACCGGCGCCTTGATCGTGCTATCGGTTGCCGGGGTCGTGTCCTATCTGCGCCACAACCGTCAGCACAGCCGGGATCTGAGGCAATCCCTAGAGGCTGAGCGCCGACTGGTCGAGGACCAGCGGCAATTCATTCTCATGATGGGGCATGAGGTTGGAACGCCGCTGGCGATCATCGACCGTTCGGCCGAAATGATCATGGATCTATTGGAACCGGTTCCGGACCAGATCGGGCGCCGACTGACGACCATCCGGGACTCGGTACGCCGATTGCTGCGTGTCATCGAGGGCCTCCTGATAGCCGAACGGGTGGGGCTCGGGGGGGGCGAGATGATCCGTCTCGATGCTGGGGAAATCGCTTCCGATGCCGCCGACGCCCTGGCGTCCGGCGATGCGCGCATCACCGTCAACGCCCCGGCGGACGGAGCCCCGTTTCGCGGCGATGGCACCTTGATGACAATGGTAATGACCAATCTTATCGAAAATGCCCTGAAATATTCGCCCAACAACCAACCGGTGGAGGTCGATGTCCGACACGAAGACGGAGAAATCGTCATCACGGTCGCCGATCGCGGCGTCGGTTTTCCCGATGCGGAACTGGCCTCGGCTGGGCAGCGTTTCTTTCGGGCATCCAATACGGGAGAAAGGCGGGGAACGGGCCTCGGCCTTCACATCGCGCAACGGATACTCGCCGCCCACCAAGGCCGCCTCGACATCCGCAATCGCCCCGGCGGAGGGGCCGTCATCACCGTCCACCTCCCCCAGGATGATTAGCCGACGACCCGTAAGGTGGTGGAGCAGGCATAGCCGCTGCCGTAAGCGACCTTGATCGGCGTTTCAAATCCGGTGGCCTCCTCGATCTTGCGGCGCAAACGGCGTACCAGCGCGTCAAGATTGCGTTCGTCGGCCACCCCGGAGCGGCTGGTGATCCGAGCGAGTTGCTCGCGAGGACACACGTCTCCGCCGCTTTCGGCCAGGGCTAGGACGAACTTCACCTCGCTGCTGGTCAGCTTGGCAAAGGCGCCGTTGGGGGCAGTCAGCAGCCATTCGACACGGTCAAGGGACCAACCGGAAATCCGTTCGGCCAACGGATGCGCCGGTTGCCGGCGCAGGACGCTACGCAACGTCGCTTCAATCTCGCGCAAGGTGGCCTTCTTGACCAGATAGGCGTCGGCGCCACCGTCCAGGCCCTTGACCCGGAAATCTGGGTCGCCGAACGAGGTCAGCATCAAAACTCCGCAGGTCAGGCCACTGCCGCGGATGTGGGACAGCAGGTCAAAGCCATCACCGTCGGGCAGGCCGATATCCAGAATCACAGCATCGAACGCCTGGGCATCAAGACGCGCGCACGTTTCAGCGACGCTGGCCGCTCCGTCGGTGGCAAAGCCTTTCGCTGCCAGATAATCGATCAGGTCGGCGCGCAGCGTCGGCTCGTCCTCGACGACCAGAACCCTTTCCATTTGCGGCTCTTCCCAGGAATGACTCCACATAACAGGACTTCTATAATTCTCCTCCCCCATGGCGGCCAAGTCTAATCGTCCTCTCTCTGACCATGGTCAGAATTGATCAGAATTGATCAGAATTGATCGGAGGGTAGCCCTCACTCCATCCAGATAGTATCGGCGCTCGTTTACGAGGCGGCGAGCAACGGAGTGCAGGGGCGATGACGATCAAGGCTACCCGCAAGCGGATCGATCTGGGACTCATGGCCCTGGAGCCGCGCTGGATGTTCGACGGTGCGGCGGCGGTGGATGCCGCCCACGCTGCGCCCGACCCCAGCGCCAAGACGCTGATCCCCAATGTGCCCGCCCCGGTGCAGGTGCGCGCCGCCGATCCTGCCCAAGACAGCGGCAAGAAGGAGGTGGTGTTCGTCGATACCAGCGTCGCCAACTACCAGACGCTGGAAGCGGCGGTAAAGCCCGGCATTGAGATCGAGGAGATCGATGGCGGCCAAAGCGGCTTGGCCCAGATGGCCAAATGGGCCGAGACCCATGCGGGCTATGACAGCATCTCCATCCTGTCGCATGGCACCGAGGCATCGGTGCAGATTGGCGCCGACAGCGTCAACGATATCCGCCTGTCCGATGCCGTCACCCAGGCGGAACTGGCTGAGATCGGCCATAGCCTGAATGCCGGCGGCGACCTGCTGCTCTATGGCTGCGACGTGGCCAAGGGCGATGATGGACAGAAATTCATCACCGATCTGGCCGCCGCCACCGGGGCCGATGTGGCGGCGTCGGACAACATCACCGGCATGGATGGCAACTGGATTCTGGAGAAGGCAACGGGATCGGTTGTGGCCGGACAACTGGACACCGCTGTGTTGGCCAACTTCACCCACGATCTGACCGCGCCTTCCGCATTTCAGATCGTAGTGGAGAACCCCAGCAGTTCAAGTCCGGGTATCTATCTCTACGACACCACAACCGATGCACAGCATAATATTTATGTCGTCGGATCGTTCAGTCGCTCAGTGACATTCACCATCAACGGTCAGGCCACGACCTTTGCGAGGTTGGGCAGTAGTAAAACAAGTGGGTTCGTGGCCGAGTATGACGCATCCGGGGCCTGCTTGATGGCGAAAGTCGTCGGCGAATACGTCGACTCCACGACCAACGTTAATGCCACTGCCATTGCGTTGGATAGTGGTGGCAACATCATTCTCGGCGGTAACTTTTTCGGCACGGCGGATTTCGATCCCGGCGCGGGCACGCAAAATAAATCTGCCGCCGGAACCGCCAGCGACATTTTCGTCGAAAAGCTCGACAGCAGCGGCAATTTCGTCTGGGTCAAGACCTATGGCAGTAGCGACGCCACCGCCAATGACTCTCTCAAAGGGCTGGCGGTAGCGGGAACCCAGATCGCTTTCGGTGGCAACTTCGGCAGAAACAGCAACAACTCCATCAATTTTGGCGGAACGACCCTGACCTCCCCCGGTACTGCCGGATACGTGGTAAGCCTGGATTCCACCGGAGCTACGCAGTGGGCGTATAAATACGATGACTCGGGCAACAGCTACACAGAAGAGGTCAATTCCATTGGCTCCTCGCTGTTTCAAGTGGGTAGCTTGAGTTCGAGTCGGCCAGCGATCAGGTAGATAATCGCCTTGAGGTTGCGGGTTGATCGGTAGCCCCTGGCTTTGGCCTTGGCCGCTTGAACGAGGCTATTGATGCCTTCG
>NZ_CAINTR010000187.1 GCF_903853455.1 uncultured Magnetospirillum sp. | reverse complement strand
ACAATTACCGTAATTGTCGCTGCACTTCCTTATTGCTGAGCAATGCTTGCTTGTGATAGCGGTATAGGTGCTACTCGACGGTGTCTCATACCGGTCATCCTAATTGTCGCTGACCGGCCACCGTAATTGTCGCGCGCCACAGATCCTCATCAACCTGCTCGGCAACGCGGTCAAGTTCACCCCCAAGGGCGGCGAAATCACCCTCCATGTGCAAGGCAGCGAAGCCGGCGGCGTCCGCTTCGTCGTCGCCGACAACGGCATCGGCATGGATGCCGAGGGCATCGCCAAGGCGCTGACCCTGTTCGGCCAAGTGGACAGCCGGCTGGCCCGCAAATACGAAGGGACCGGCCTCGGACTGCCCCTCAGCCAGCATCTGGCCGAATCCCTCGGCGGTGGGCTGGAGGTCCAAAGCGTCCTGGGGCGCGGCACCATCGTGACGGTGACCCTGCCGGCCGATTGCGTCATCCCCTGAGGTGTATTGCCGCCGGTGCGGAAGTGGTGCTAGGAAGGCCCACGGGAAGCGCCCTTAGCTCAGTTGGATAGAGCAGCCGCCTTCTAAGCGGCAGGTCACTGGTTCGAATCCAGTAGGGCGCGCCAATCATTTCAATGGGTTATCTTGGACTTTGAAGGCAATCGAAAGAGGAAATCCCATCTCGGGGTAACGTTCAGGGTAACGAAACCGCCGGCGTTATTCCGAGTTTCCGCTTCGATATTGTTTCACACCCACGGTGGCTGGGGGGGCTTGAGCAATCATTGATCCCCGCCCTACGCCTTCACCGTCGGCAGATCGTCCCAACCAGCTGAACATGCCGCGAAACACCATCACACCACGCCCCGCTCCTTCACCAGCGCCGCCATCACATCCTCATCGTTGAGCAACACGATGTGCTGGTCCTGCGGCCGCCGCTGTTTGGCGTCAATGTCTAGGCCGTACATCTTGAGAAAATAGAACAGGAAGCACCGCCGAACATCGATGACCGATACGCCCCCGGTCATTGAGTAATCTGCCTCAACTGCCTTGCGCTGCCCCTCGGACATGCCGGGATGGGGGCCAAAAATAACCCGGACGCGCTCGTGCCAACCGCGATCTGCTGCTGAGTTCACGTCTGAGGGCCGGGACGAGCCGGTTTCCCGAACCCTTGCCAGAACAAAGTCTTTGAAAGCCCGATCCTTGTCGCAAAAGGCGCGCGCATGCCATCGGAAGCCGTCAAAGGCTACGGCGTGGGGAGCGATCCAGCGCCACGAAGGCTCGGGTTGCGACATCGATTGGTACAACACTTCGACCGCCATCCGTCCCCGTATCGCCGCCAGAATGGATCGCAGAACACTCGCGCCGATTTTGCGCGTTGGGCCGGGCACCACGTCGAACGCGGGCAACGGTAGGTCGATGCTGTCTTCCGTTATGGCGCCCTCTCCAACAAGCCTAAGCTGGGCCAAGTAGCGCCCCGCATCCGGTTGGGTCACGGCAGGACGGAAGCCCTCGGCGGCAACGTAGCTTTTGAGTGAGCGGTCGTAGATTGCGTTGTTCGGGGCTATTTCCAGATAGCGTGCGAAGTCGGCGCTGGCCTGCTGCGCCGAGATGCCGAACACCTCGATCAGATCGCCACGGTTGATGATGCCCTCCCAAAATAGGCGGGCCTCGATGAATTCCAGCCTTTTTTCCGGTCCCCAGCGCACAAAAATACTCCCAGAAAGAAGATTGACTTTATGCCATAACGCATCTAGTTTATAGATACGTTATGGCACCAAAGCGTCCACAATATGGATGCAAAAGGGTGCCGTAGAATGGGGGCGGTGTCCATACCTTTGCCGCTGCCTTTGAAGAAGGGTTCCTGCATAAATGCTCGGTCAATCGGGGGGAAGGCATGGCAACGCTCATTCTCACACTTGCAGCCGGCGGGCTGTTCCTGATGTCTCGGGCGTTTCGCGGGCTGATAGCATTGCTCGTTATCGCCGCGCTTTGTGCCGGTTTTTACAATGTAGCGAAGGAATCCCCGCCACCACCCCTAGCGCCTGTCGTAAATTTACCAGAGACAGAATACGTGCCCCGTGTGTTCGAAAGTCAGATCGAAGTTGAAGAACTTCCGGCGCCGTCTTTGCTCCGGAATTTAGACGACGAACAAATTACAGAGCACGACAGCATGCTTGATACTGCCGAGAACAGGTAGCAGATTAGTATGTTATTATCGGTATCTGAGAGTAATGGTGACAAAATGCGCGAAATTATACTTGATACAGAAACTACCGGATTTGATCCGCAATCCGGTCACCGTGTCATCGAAATTGGCTGTGTCGAGCTGATCAACCACCTGCCCACCGGCGAGGTGTTCCACAGCTACCTCAATCCCGAGCGGGACATACCGGAGGATGCTTTCGAGGTCCACGGCCTATCGGCTGAGTTCCTGGCGGACAAGCCGCTGTTCGCCCAGGTGGCGGAGGAGTTCCTGGCTTTTATCGGCGATGCGCCGCTGGTGATCCACTACGCCGAATTTGATATGCGTTTCATCAATGCCGAGCTGGTGCGGCTGGGGCGTTCGACCCTGCCCATGAGCCGTTTCATCGACACGGTAGCCATGGCGCGACAGCGATTTCCTGGTGCCGAAGCAAATCTTGACGCGCTGTGCCACCGCTTCAACATTAACACGAGCCTCCGCACCCTGCATGGCGCCCTGCTTGATGCCGAATTGCTGGCCAAGGTCTATCTTCAGCTTGTCGCGCTCAACCCGGTAGGTGCCGAGAAGGAGGTTCTGTCCACGACTTATATGTCGGCCCACCCGTTGGATGCCTATGCCAGGAGCATGAAGCGCCTGGGCGTCTTGAAGTTCATGGAATTGCCCCGGCACCTGCAATCAGGCGGCAAGGGCCAGGTCAAGCTGGCGGGGTCGCTGTTATCCATACAGGAGCGGGTCTCGGCCAAGGGCTCGCGCTACGCCTTCCTGGAGTTCTCCGACGCCTCTGGCAAATTCGAGGTCGTCTGCTTTTCCGAGGTCTTTGGGGTGTCGTGCGAATTGCTCGATGCCGGCGGCCCGTTGCTGATCGAGGTGGACGCCAAGCTGGAGGACGGGCAGTTGCGCTTGACCTGCCAGAGGGTGTCTTCGCTGGATGTTGAAGCCTCCAATGTTTTATCCACGACTTTGCGAGACAATGATGTCATGCCGCGTGCTGATTTTGTTCACCTGCATGTCCACACCGACTACTCGCTTGGCGAGAGCGCGATCAGACCTAAGCAACTCGTCAAGCTGTGCAGGGGCATGGCGATGCCGGCAGCGGCAATCACGGATACCGCCAATCTTACCGGGGCGCTGAAGTTTTCGACAGCCTGTGTCGATGCGGGCATACAGCCAATAATCGGGTGTCAGCTAGCTGTGCGTCGTGAAGATCGAGGTTCAACGAGAGGACGGCGGCGGGGATTTGATCAACTGGTACTATTGTGCCAGAACGAAGAGGGTTATTCCAACCTTCTGCGACTGATGGCCAAAGCTTCCTGGGTGGGCGGACCTCGCGGCACCCTCCAGGTGAGTGAAGCCGACATTGCGTCACATGCGGCGGGGCTGATTGCCCTCACCGGCGGTCCTGCTGGAGCGGTCGGGCGTCTCCTCTACGAGGGAGGCGCCGACAAGGCGGAAGCCGCGTTATTGCGATTGGCTGTCATGTTCCCAGGCCGCCTCTATGTAGAGCTAATGCGTCACGGCATGGAAAGTGAACTCCGGATAGAGCCGGCGCTTGTGGAGTTAGCCCGTCGCAACGGCTTGCCGCTGGTGGCAACCAATGAGCCATTCTTTGCCGATCCTGGAATGTATGAAGCTCATGATGTCCTGATCCGGATGGGCGAACGAGCCCGCGCTTCCCTTGAAGGTCGCCGAAGCCAGTTCACCCCGGAGCATTACTTCAAGTCGCCAACCGAGATGCGCGCCCTGTTTGCAGACCTACCGGAAGCCTGCGACAACACGCTGGCGATCGCCCGGCGATGCGCCTTCACGATTAGCAAGCGCAAGCCGATCCTGCCGTCATTTCCCACGGACGGCATGACCGAGGCGGAGGTCTTGCGGGCCAAGACTCTGGAAGGGTTGGAGAAGCGGTTGTTGAAGCATGTCTTCCAGCCCGGCATGACCGCCGACGAGCGCGAGTACGCTGCCAAGCCCTATCGTAAGCGGGTGGAGTTCGAGCTCAACGTTATCGAGCAGATGGGCTTTTCCGGCTACTTCCTGATCGTGGCCGACTTCATCCAGTGGTCTAAGGTTCAAGGCATTCTGGTAGGTCCAGGGCGGGGACCGAGCGCCAGTTCTGCGGTGGCCTGGGCGCTCACCATCACCGAAATTGACCCGCTGCGCTGGGGGCTGCTGTTCGAGCGATTCCTCAATCCCGAACGCGTCTCCATGCCCTACTTCGACATCGACTTCTGCCAGGAACGGCGTGACGAGGTCATTCTCTACGTCCATACCAAATACGGTGATCGCCATGTGGCGTTAATCAGCGGCGTCAATGACTACGGGGGAAGGCAACTGATCCGCAGCGTCGGCCGAACATTGCAGATGCCATCGGACAAACTCACCCGTCTTTGCAGGAAAGTGCCGAGCAATCGTTGGGGGTGGTGCTTCCTCTTGGACGGCGATTCACGGCTGCAAGCGGCAAGCAAGAACGATAGGACGGCATCGCATGTCGTGGACATCGCCATAAAGCTGGAGGGGGTAATTCGGGAAGTTCGCCCCAATCCCGCCAACATCGCAATTTGCGGGCGGCCGATTGACGAATTGGTCCCTGTCTATTGCGACTCTCAATACAAGATAGCAATCACTCAATTTCGCGTATACGACGCTTTTTGCGCTGGGGTTGAGTCTTTTGTCTTTTGGCCGTTACAAGTATTAACCGCCCTCGCCGCGACAATGGGTTTTATCAAAGAACGCAAGGGCATCAACATCGACCTATCTGTGCTGCCGCTGGACGACCCCGCGACATATGCGTTAGTGGCGCACGGCGACACTGCGGGAGTATTCCAACTGGAATCGTCGGGCATGCGCAAGATATTGGAGGAGGTGAAACCTGATCGGTTTGAGGATCTGATCGCGGTGGTGGCGCTGTACCGCCCCGGCCCCATGGACCAGATTCCACGGTACATCGCCTGCAAGCGCGGCCAGGAAGAGCCGGACTACATGTAAGGTCTCCCCCAGCAACAGCGCGGACAACACCGCCTAGGGCAGTTAGGATGTCGTCTGCAGTTTCCCCCGGCGCAAGATCGAACGTCACCGGTCTGCCCTTGCGGGGAGGGGATATGCGCTCCAGCACCAGACGGGCGGCGGTCATGTCGCCGCCCTTGGCCGCTGCGATAACGGCTCGCACCACTTCTTCTGCATCGTCTTCCATCAACTTCTCGGCCAATACCGTCAATCGGTGACGGGAGCCCTTCGGCCGGCCTGGGTTGCCCGGTGGGAAAGGGCGTCCCCGCGTTTTCGGCGCGTTATTAGGCGGAGTACGGGCAGTCATCAGTGATCTCCAGGCACATTCAAGCATGGCAGAATTTTGATAGCTGGACTTCCAAGACTTGTTCCGCGATATCATGACTATGCGATCAAAGCGCATGGATAAATGCGGCCATACAAAATTCAAGCGCTACAAGTTTAATATAAAGCAGGAAAACATACTATAGTATTTCTCGATGAGTGGCGCGAATATGTGGCGCGGCGGCGGGTGCTCCTGCTTCTATAACTTTATAAATGGCGTTTTGTTGTTTCTTATTCCTTCGCCATCATCTCCGCGCAATGACAAGAACTCAATTCCCGCCTTCTCGAATGCTTTGCGGATGGCGTTTGCGGTGCTTGTGCGCGAATCCACAACGCCTTGTTCAAATCGGATTATGGAGTTCAGCGAAACGACGGCCCGATCAGCCAATTGCTGACGGGTCCATCCAAGGAATGCTCTTGCAGCACGGACTTCGCGGGACGTAACCATCCCCAGAGGTAGATGATAATTGGGATTAACTTGCCATCAAATGGGTAGTTTCTATCCACTTACGGGATGTTAGGATAGGGCAGCGGCCTAATGGGGGCTCACAGAAGTAGCCGCGCGAAAGCGCCGCAATTCTGGAATACTGCGCCGGAGCATCAAGATGAGCGCTGATGAAGGGGAGGTGTCTCTGCCCTCAGTCCTACCTCCGACAATCTCCACTGTCCGGTATGTGAAGAATGGGCGGGGAGGGAAGTGGTGGCCAATGGCTAAGGATGAGGGGCGGATATACGGAGGGTGGAAAGAGGTCCCCCCGGAGCTTCTGTGCTGCGAAAAATTTGATGAAATTGAGAAATTATTGAGAGGAGAGTATAGGAAATCTAGAATGCCAGAGGGAACTGCAACAAATGACATTAACCAATTAAGGGGTTTAATTTGTAATCCGAGCCAACATCTCTGGATAACTTTCGAAAATGGGGATTTGTGGTGGTGTACCGTTATCGATGATATTGGCGCTCGTGAGGGCGAGGATGATTATCGGGGCCATTTCTGGCTTACCTGTGATCGCCAATGGACCAATAAGTCATTAACCGGCAACCGGCTTGCCGTAATTGACCTTCCTGGACCTGTCGGAGTTGTTGCCGGTTTTCGCGCCACAGTCTGTGCCCCATCAGAGCAGAAACCAATACTGCACGCAATACGTGGAGAGGTTAGCGAGGGGAAGGCAATTCTATCAGCCACAAAGCTGCGATATGAAAAAGAAATCGAAATCGCAATAGGTGATATTGGCTGGAAAGACTTTGAGTTAATTATTGACTTGATTTGCAACAGGTGCGGCCTAACTCGCGTCTCTCGTCTTGGCGCCACTGAGGAGGGCTTCGATGTGGTTGCGATTAATTCTGCGTTGGATGGGCGGGTTTTTATACAAGTAAAGAGCAAGGCAGATCAACAAACTCTTAAAGAGTATATCGAAAAATTCAAAGAACGGCGTTCTGGGCTGAGAGATAGAATGATATTTGCGGTCCATAAACCATGCGGAATCTTAGAAGAGCCTGATGATATGCCGGAGTTACAGGTTTGGACATCTAAAAAAATTGCAGCGCTAATTGTTGAGCTTGGTCTTGGGGGCTGGTTGCTGAAAAAACTCCCATAGTCCTTGGAGGCGATCCGCTTCACTGAACTGAACTTCATATTTCCAACGCCCCCAAATTAAAAGATGCGTATTATGTAATGATAATCTCTTATTGGGTATATATAATCACTAAACCGGCGTATAGTCTTTTTATGCAGCCGGGAGCCGTTCCATTATGAAGCCGATCATCACCTACCTTCGGGTTTCAACGGATCGCCAGGGCAAGTCCGGTCTCGGGTTGGAAGCCCAACGGTCGGCACTCGCAAAGTTTGCCGAAGCCGAGGGGCTGGACGTAACCGCCGAATATGTCGAGGTGGAAACTGGCAAGGGGGCCGATGCCCTGGAGCGGCGCCCGCAGCTTGCAGCCGCCCTGGCCGCTGCGCGAAAGGCCAAATGCCCGGTGGTAGTGGCTAAGTTGGATCGGCTTTCCCGTGACGTCCATTTTATCTCCGGCCTGATGACGCACAAGGTGCCGTTCATCGTCGCCGAACTGGGGGCCGAGGCGGACCCGTTCATGCTGCACCTTTACGCGGCTCTGGCAGAGAAGGAAAGGGCGCTGATCTCGCAGCGGACCACTGCCGCACTGGCCGCTAAGAAGGCGGCTGGCGGCAAGCTCGGCAACCGGACAAACCTCGCTGAGGCCCAAGCGAAGGGCGCGGCGGCGAATGCCGCAGAGGCGGAGCGTTTCGCCGCGAACGTCCTCCCGGTGGTAGAGAAAATCCGGGCCAGTGGTGTGACCAGCTTGGCCGGCATCGCCGAGGAACTGACCGCTCGTGGGGTCGCGACGCCACGGGGGCGGCAGTGGCACCCGGCCAGCGTCGGTAACTTGCTGAAACGCGCTGTGACGTAAAGGCAAGCCGGAACGCGGCAGCCCGCGTTCGGCGTTATTGTAGGTATATCTTCCAATTCGTATAAATATATCGAAAGCTAAGAATGCAATCGAGCGGTACGCGTCCCGACGCGTTCCTTCACCGCCGCTGCCCCCCGCATTGGCGGGGTTGGGGCCGAATGGATTACCCCGCAACGCGGGAGAATTTTCCCCGGCGGTTGACTGCCTTTTCGCCCCTGTCATCTACTGCGACACCCGTGTAGTAGCGAATCCGGCGCGTTCCTGCCTTGGCTGCGGGATGGGTAGTTCCAATGGCCGGGAGAACCGCACGCCGATCGCGACCAAAAGTCTGTAGCGAACCTGGGTGATCGCGGCCCTGCTCCTTGCACCATTCTACCCATTTGCGATACAGCGCATCACATTCGACCATAGCGCCCGGCGCAGTGCGGCAACAATCCTTGACGAAAGCGCCGATCGGACTACCGAGGGCCTCCAATTCCTCCATTGCCTCGTGTGACGATTTTGGCTGTTCGAGATAGCCGCGCCGTTGGAGGCGCTGCCAGCCGACGACAGCCCAATTTAAGATGCCGGGAAGTTCCGCCAGCAGCCGGTTTGTTAACCCCTTGTCCTCGTGTCCGAAGAAGCTGTTGGTCAGCCATTGCTGCTTTCCAAGCGTCGGCTTCGCCATTGCCGATATCGGCCAGGATAACTCGACGCGCCATGGGAAATTTCTGCTGCAGGTATTCGGCCACCGCCGGCAGATTCCAACAGGACAGGGCGGCAACGCCGAACCAGCCCATGATGTCCGTTACGGTTAATACCGTGGCAACGCCCTCACCGATGGCGAAGGTCACTCCCTCGCAGTTGCCCTTGGGGAGCGGCTTGGAATACCAAGCCCCATCCTTGACCACCCCACCGGCTAGGCACGATTTGAGGCCGTTTTCGTCGATCATGGCGACCGAGTTGATGTTGCCGTTGAGATGAACCGGTGCAAGAAGGATACGACCGACGAGGGGAACCATTTCTGGTTCGACCGCTTGCGTCCTTCCGCGCGCTTTGCCCTTCCTTTTCCGTTCCTCGGCTTTCGGATGATACCCTATAAGTCGGGCTACATCCCATGCCGGCAACTCGCGCAGGGCGGGCGACGGGGCCACGCGCTTGCGCTGAAGGTAGGGGTGGTCTTTCTTGGCCGGCTTCGCCGCCTTCAGTAATTTGGTAACGCGCTCGACAGCAAGGTCTACGACCTCGCCCGGTGTCGCTGCTTGTATGTTCTTCACTATTTAGCCTCCCGACGAGAAGCCAACCAAGCGCGGATATCCCCCCGACGCCAGTAATTGCGTCGGCTGATCTGGATCGGCTGAGGGAAGTTCATGGTGGGGTTGTTGAGCCAGCGCCACAGGCTCATATCACTGATGTCGCCGCAAATGGTTCGAACGGCACCACTGTTCAGTAGATAGTCGTCGGAAAGGTTTGTGATTGAAGGATTTGCGTGGAGTTTCTCAGTATGAATGTTATGTGGCATGAATTTACTCCGTTATTACGGGTGACTAACTCGTAGTCGTTCGTTGCGGAGCTATTATCGGTAACTATAAAAAAGCCGCTATTTATCTTTTCCCGGAGAAAGACGCAATTTTAATTGCGGCTTATTCCGGCTTTTTGACGACGATATCTCGCGCCGCCCTGCACGTTGTTTTTCCTGCTTCAGATCCATAATTCGTTACAAGTTCTTTGTCCGTCATTGTTCTTAAATCGTCCACAGTGAGCTTGCGACTTACAATATCAAGTTTCATTTTCGAAATTACATTATTGATTTTTTGCGGCTTAGGCCCCTTTGCGCGCTTTATTTCTTCTTCTGCTTCAAGTTCCGTCGAATTCCGCAATATATTTTCTGTATGTTTTGGCCAAATTCGGAAAATGTCCTCTCTAAGAACCTCTATACTGCGCCATGTGCGTGTTTCTCCATTGTAGTCTATTATCATGAGCTTGTTATTGTTTATCTCCACCCTGCCGCGTGTAAGGTGCCAGTATTTAGGGGGGATTTTGTCATGGCCGTTTCCACAGTCACCGATGGTTGCGACAGAAGATTCACGTGCAGCACAAGCAAAATCTTGTAAAGCCTCCACTTGATCTCCATCATTATCTGTCTCAGCAATATGGGAAATGGCATCTGCCAACGAAATGTAGAGCGAACTTTGCGCATAACTCATAGCCTCTATTCCCTCATCGCTTCGATATTGCTAGGCGCTCCTTCGACCAGAGCCATGATGTAGTTGCTCCAGGTTTCCAGGGCGGCGCTTCGCTCATCCGTGTAGGCGTGGCGATTGTAAACTGCTGCAACGCCGCGAATTGTACCGCTGACGTGGTTCAAAATCTTGTCTACCACATGCGGTGGAATGTTGAGTTTTGCCATACCTGTCGCAGCTGTTCGGCGGAGGTCGTGCAAGATGAATTCCTCAATTCCGGATTCCCCCTCCTTCAGTTTTAATTCTTTCTGGCGCAGAGAGTTCATGGACTTGTCCAGGCGCTCCTTGGCGCGGCTGAACCCGGACACCGGCGTTATGCCGTTTGTGGTGAAGATGAAGTGCTGCTGGACCGTGATTTCCTCGCCCTCGGAATTGGCCGCCACGATCTTGGGCTGAGTTCCAATGATCTTCACGGCAACATCGGACAATGCAACCCCGTGCGCCCTGTCGTTCTTTGCCTTGTGGCGGGGGATTGTCCAGGCGCTCTTCTCAAGGTCGACATCTTTCCACTCCATTGTGGCGACTTCATCCCGGCGCTGCGCTGTCAGCAACAGTAGCTTGAAGAGGGGGCCAAACGGTTGCCCAAGGTTATCGCAGCTTTTCCAGAACCATTTGATTTCCTGATCCGTCAATGCGCGTTCCCGCCCGCGTTCTTTGGTCCGGGCCTTCATCCGTAGGACCGGTGACGCCGTGACGAACTCCTTCTCCTCCGCCCAATTGAACAGGGTTTTAAGCCTCGCCAATGTCCGGTTTGCTTGGACGTCTGCACCACGATCGGCAATCGTATCTAGAAGTTCATCGACATCCCTGCGGCGAATTTCAACCACGGGCTTGTCCTTCCACTTGGGCAGGACGTCCACGTCAAGGATGCGTTTGGTTTCTTTATATGTACTCGGCCGGGTGTTCCGCTTGACGTATTTTTTAAGGTACTGGTCGGCAACTTCACCAAAGGTGATTGGCGCCACCACAGCAAGCGGCGGAGCAGCTTTTACCCCCACCGGGTCAATCCCCCGCTCGACCAGTTGAAGCGCCTCGCGGGCATCCTCGCGGGCCTTGGCTAGGCTGATGATCTTGGCGTTACCAAGCGTCATGCGCCGCTGCTTTCGGCCCTCGGGCGTATCGATGCGGTACATGACGAACCATGAGCGGGCGTCCTTGTCGGTTATCCGCAAACCGAACCCCTGTAGGATCGTGTCCCACAGTTCAAGGCGCCCCGCCGCAGGTGCTTTTGCGCTGCTGACGGTGAACTCGGTTAACTTCTTGACCGGCATTGCCGCTGCCTCCGGGGTAACGCGGGGTAACTAACCTGGGCGGTTAGCGGTCGTAACCTCTCGTTACTAACTATAGGCAACGTTTCGATAAAAAGCTATGGTTCAGGCCGTTCATAGCGGGTGCGATGAGCCTTTTGTTACCCCGATCGTTATAACGAGAAGTCGCGCGGTTACCGCCTTCTAAGCGGCAGGTCACTGGTTCGAATCCAGTAGGGCGCGCCAAACCTACGCCCCATCGGCCCCGCCGACAGGGCGGGACCGCGGGTAAAGGTGGGAGATCAGGCTGGGAAGACGTATTTCCCCAGCAGCCCCAGGAGCACCAGCAGGGTGATTCCGGTCCCCAGGCTCCACAGGATCAGCTTCTTTTCGATGGGCAGAAGCGGCTCGACCGGAGCCTTCTTCAGTTCTTCGACAAGGTTGGACTGCGACATTTTCGGTTATCCTTATACCAGCGGCGGCTTGATGCCGCTGAAGAACAGCCACGAGATCAACAGGCCGACCCAGATGACGAAGCCGAACAGGCTGAGGACATAGACCGCCGCCAGCTTGCCGATGCCTTGGCTCCACAGCGTCTTGAAATTGGACAGGATGCCGATGGAGAAGAAGGTCAGGATGAAGAAGATCACCCGGAAGGTGCTGGCCTCGCCCACCGCCGCCGGCAGTTTGGCGGCGATGTCCTGGGGCGCCCAAAGGGCGATGGCCAGACCCAGGGCGAAGGTGGCGACGTAGCCCAGGATGAATTTGGGGAAACGCTGCCAGATCTCGATGGGTTTGGCCTTGTCGCCCTCTTCCTTGTTGATGTGGTTGGTCCAGATATAGCCAAGGATGAAGGCCCAGATTCCGATGAAGACGTCGATGAACACCTTGACCGTGGCGGTGGTGGCCAACAGCCAACCCGGCTGGTAATGGATGCCTTGGGCCGCCGCCTTGGCCAGGATCAGCGATTCGGTGATGCCGCCGCCGGCCACCGCCGCGCCGTCGGTCTTGATGGCCAGGCCGATCCATGCCGCCGCCACCAGCGGTTCGTCGGACAGGAAGGTCTGGGCCAGGAAGGGCAGCACCAGCACTTCGACTACGGCGAAGATCACCACCAGCGACGACACCAGCACCGGCACCGCTGGCCGGGCGCGGATGGCGCTGCCGGTGGTGATGGCCGCCGCCACGCCGCAAATGGAGATGCCGGACGCCAGCGGCGCCGCCCATTCGCGCGAGAAGCCGAAATAGCGCCGGGCCAGGTAATAGACCACCGCCCAATAGATCAGGTAGGCCTCGACGATGGCGGCGAGGCCGCGCAGCAGCAGCGACGACGCCAGATTGAGCTTGCCAGCCACGGTGACCGCCAGGGCGCCGCCCAGGATGACGATGGCGATCTTGATGTAGAGTTCGGGGCGGATGGCCTCCTTCAGCCACTCGGCGAAGCGGGGGAAGGCGTTGGCGATGACCAGCCCCGAGACCAGGGCGACCAGGAAGCCGGCCTCGTTGGTCAGTTTCAGCGACCAACCGATGCCGAACTTTTGCAGGTCGGCGGGGGTGACCGCCGCCACATAGGCGTAGCTGCCGACCACCCAACTGCCATAGGCGATCCAGAACACCGCCGAGAAGGCGAGGGCGAACCGCTTGGGATCGAGCTTCAGCACGGCGGCGCTCGCCGTCAGAACCGCCAGCAGCACCAGATAGGTGGTGATGAAGGCGCCGATTCCCCCCAGGCCGGCATAGCCCTTGGACGCCGTCCCCAGCGCCTTGGTGATGTCGGTCCAGACCGAGGTGGTGACCACCCAGCCCAACAGGTCGATTCCGGCCATGCCGGGCAGGGCGAGAAGGAAGATGGCGACGCCGATTCCCAGCGACAGCCAGTCCTCGTTTATACGAGGCGGTGTTTCAGTGGTGGTGGACATGGAGTTCTCCTCATGTGGTCACCTGTCCGGTCCCCGCGCCGCCTTGGCGGAAACGCGGGGGCCGGACCGGCTTACAGAGAATCGTGGCGCCTCTTGGGGGATGAATGGCTTCCGGCGAGGGCATCATAATCCAGAGTCCTTGAATGTCCGCCCCCCATGAGAGCGTCCGCGGCTAAAGCCCCTCGAACAGGGCGGTGGACAGGTAGCGCTCGGCGAAGGACGGGATGATGGCGACCACGGTCTTGCCCGCCATCTCCGGGCGAGCCGCCACTTCCAGCGCCGCCGCCAGGGCCGCGCCCGAGGAAATGCCCACCGGAATGCCCTCCAGCTTGGCCGATTTGCGGGCGATTTCGAACGCGGTCTCGTTGGAGATGGTCAGGATCTCGTCGATGATGCCGCGATCGAGGATCAAGGGCACGAAGCCGGCGCCGATGCCTTGAATCTTGTGCAGGCCGGGCGGGCCGCCGGACAGAACCGGGCTGGCCTCCGGCTCGACCGCGACGATGCGCAGGCCGGGCCGCCGGGGCTTCAGCGCCTGGCCGATGCCGGTAAGGGTGCCGCCGGTGCCGACGCCGCCGACCACCACATCCACGTTGCCGCCGGTGTCGGTCCAGATCTCCTCGGCGGTGGTGGCGCGATGGACCAGGGGATTGGCGATGTTCTCGAACTGCTGCAAGATCACCGCGTCGCGCAGCTGCGACGCCAGTTCCTTGGCGCGGGCCACCGCGCCGGTCATGCCCTTGGCCGCCGGGGTCAGGTCCAATTCGGCCCCCAGCAGCAGCAGCATCTTGCGCCGCTCCAGCGACATGCTGTCGGGCATCACCAGGATCAGGCGATAGCCCTTCACCGCCGCCACGAAGGCCAGGGCGATGCCGGTATTGCCCGAGGTGGGCTCCACCAGCACGGTGCGGCCGGGGGTGATGAGGCCGTCGGCCTCGGCGGCTTCGACCATGGCCAGACCGATGCGGTCCTTGACCGAGGCCAGCGGATTGAAGAACTCCAACTTGGCGTAGACGGTGGCCTTGGCCCCGGCCTGGGCGGCCAGACGGTTGACGCGCACCAGTGGCGTGTCGCCGATGGTCTGGGTGATGTCGTCATAGGTGCGGCCGCGACCGGGCCGGCTGGTGCTGGTCATGAAATACAGTCTCTCAAGCAGGGGCGAAGCGGATCGGGGTGCCGGTATAGGCGGCGGCCCAGGACGGATTGGCGGAGAACAGCCGGATCGCCACCACGACGCGCCGGGGGCCGAGGCGGAACCAATGCTCGGTTCCGGCGGGGACGCTGACAAGGTCGCCCGGCTCCACCGTCACCTCGATCTGATCGCCATCGGGCAGGACGAAGCCGAACACCCCTTCGCCGGCCAGGATGAAGCGCACCTCGTCGTCGGAATGGGTGTGGCAGCGGTGGAAGGCGGCCAGGATGTCGTCCAGCCCGGCCGTGTCGGGGAACAGGGCGATGACGTCGCTTCCGGCATGGCCGGGGGGAAGGTTGGGGGCGTTGGCGGCGAGAATGGCCGTCGCGTCGGCCGGGTCCAGCCGGCGGCGGGCGATGACGCCCCCCAGGGCCAGACCGGTGGCGGGGGGCCGCTTTTCCACTCCCAGCCCAAGCGATCGCACCAGTCGCGCCGCCTCTTTCGAGTCGGTGACGACGCTGCCGTCGGGCCGGGAGAGGAACCTGTCCAGCGTCTTGCAGCCCTCGTCGAGCAGCGCCGACTTGGTCGGTGCGGCGCAGTCGTCATGCCCCGGCGCGGCCATGGCGGCCGGCGCGGCGAGCAGAAGGGCGAGGGCGAACGGGATGATCTTGGAACGCATGAAGGCCTGCACGCCCGCCTTGGCGGCGGAGTAGTGCGGCCCGGCCAGAATGGTCAACGCCCGTCCGGCCTGGGACGAGATGTTGACGATCTTGCCGCCGCCCTGGCGCTTCAGGATCGGCAGCACCGCCTGCGACACCAGGAACACGCTTTTCAGGTTGGTGGCGATGACGCGGTCCCAGTCCTCTTCCGTCAGCCCCTCGACGGTGCGCGCGCCCGAACTGCCGCCGGCATTGTTGACCAGCACGTCGATGCGGCCGAAGGTCCTGACCGCGCCCTCGATCAACGCTGTCACCTGGGCCTTGTCGGAAACATCGGCGGGAATGCCCACCGCGTCGCGTCCCAGATCGCGGATCTCAGCGGCGACCGCCTCGACCCGGTCGTGATCGCGGCCGTTGACCACCACCTTGGCGCCTTGGCGGGAGAAACCGAGCGCGATTTCGCGCCCGATGCCCGAGGATGCGCCGGTGACCAGCGCGACTTTATCCGTGAACGACATCCGTGTCGGCCCTCCCTCCGAGTGATCACACTACAAAACACCAGCAATTAACTAAAGTCTAGTAGAAACTAGACTAAATGGGCGGAGGTGAGCCGGGGGCGGCCGATCTGGATCGCGATCCCGGCCACCAGCAGGACCAGACCGATCCCGACCAGCGCCGAACCATAGGGTTCCAGCTCCAGCGCGGTGGGAATCCACAGCCCGAGCATGGCCAGGATCACCACCCAGCTGGGGGTGGCGCAGCAGGCCACCCAGGTCAGGCTGGCCGAGGCCAGGGCGCTGCCGACCGAGCCGGTGGCGGCGAGGATAGCGCCGGCGGGATGGCAGCTCTCCCGCGCCAGCCGCCAATGAATCGCCAGCAACAGCGCCACCACGGTGACGACGACAAGGTTGGCGGGAAGAACCTGCACGCTCCATTCCGCCATGGGCAGGTCGGGGACGGCGCGCCCGACCTCGATCCACGGCTCGCGCAACGCCACCGGCCAGGCCAGGGCGAGGCTGGGAAAGCCGGTCAGCACGCTCCAGACATTCTCGCCCCAGGGATGGAGGCGGACATAGTCGGGCCACTGGCCGAAGCGGGCGGCGGCACCGGCCAGCAAGGCGGCATGGTAGCCCGCCACCAGCAGCCCGGTTCCACGCAGCACCGCTTTCATCGTTGCCGCGCCAGGAAGGCCTGCACTTCGGCGAACAGGGCGTCACGGCCGGTCTCGGCGATGATGAAGTGGCTGGCGCGCGGAATCTCGGTCAGGGTGCGCAGCTTGGCGTTGCGCAACTGGCCGAAGAGGGACTGCGACATGGCGCGCGGCGTCAACTCGTCCCACTCGCCGCGAATGATCAGCGTCGGCGCGGTGATGCGGCCGGGGTCGTAGGCGGCTTGCCCCCGCCAGGAGGAATCGGCCATCACCCCGGTGGGAGAGCGGAACAGCTCGGGCTGCTTGCCGGCGGCGTCGGGCTGGCTGGCGCGCACCGCCAGGACGCATCCGGCCGAGCCGCCGCCGACGATGCCGTCCGCGCTCTCGCCGGGATGGGCCGAGACCAGGACGAAGCGGCCTTCCACGAAGTGGAACACCGCCCGGCCGGTGACCAGTCGTCGCGGTTGGCCGGCGGCGCTGATAAATTCCACCCGGGGCACCAGGACACGGGGGCTGTGTTCCTCGCGGAACAGCACGATGTTGGGCACCAGCGCCATGAGATAGGCCGAGCCGTAGCTGCCGGGAAAACGGGTACTTCCCGCCTGGACGAGGTTGACGTTGCCGGCCCCGTCGATCTGGCCGCCGCCCAGGAAGAAGCTGTCCAGGCGGCCTTGCGCCGCGAAGTCGAACAGTTCGCGCCCGCCGTCGGTGAACGGATTGTGCCGGGTCGAGCCCAGGATGGAGACCACCGTCGCCGGTTGGCGTCTTTGCGCCAACAGCGCCGCCGCCGCCGGAATGGGGGAATTGGTCCCCACCGCGATGGTGCGCGATCCGGCCACGGCGTCGGCGAGGGTGGCGGCGAGGAAACGGGGGTCAGGCATGCAGCCACTCTCCCAGGATGGCGGCGAAGCGCAGCGGCGACTTGGCCGCCTCGGCATAGCGAGACAGCGCGCTGTCGTCGGCGGGAATCTGGTCGAGGAAACCCAACGGCCAGGTGCCGCGCGGCGCCAAGGCCACTTTGTCCACGTAAAGATGGGGCAGGGTGCCGGGCGCCAGCAGCGGGTCCTCCAGCAGGTTGCCGGGGTGAATCTCCTCCGCCGTCACCAGGGTGCGGGCCGAGGCATGGGCCAAGGTGGCCAGCTCCCGCCGTACCCCGACCCAGGCGTTGCCGTGCTGGTCCGCCAAGGCGACGTGGAACAGCGCCACATCGGGGCGGATGGCGGGGACCAGCACGATGGGGTCGGGACTCTCCGCCAGCGGGTTCTGGATGACCTTCCAGTCGGGGCGTGCCGACAGCAGGTCGCTGCCCAGGATGCCGCGCAGGGGAAGGAAGGGAACCCCCTTCTCCGCCGCCTGGAATCCGGCATGCAGCGCCGGGCAGGTGGCATCCTTGATGACCATGCTCCCGGCCGCCCAGGCGGCGCGGAAGCGCTCGGCCGCTCCGTATTCTCCCAAGGCGATGCCGGCGGTTTCCACCTCCGCCACCAGACCGGCCCCGATCAGCAGATCGGCTTGCAGGCCCGATGTGGGGGCGGTCACCAGCCGCAACCCCCGTTTGCCCTGGCGGATCAGTTCGAAGGTCGCCGCCATGGCCACCCCGGAATAGTCGGCGGGAATGGCCAGCAAGGCGCCGTCGGGAATCTGGGCGACCAGTTCGCCCAGGGACGACCGTTTCGAGGTCATCACCGTCCCTGGAAGTGCGGCGGGCGCTTCTGGCGGAAGGCGGCGATTCCTTCGGTCAGATCGGCGCTGTTGCTCACCGTGTCCACCTCGCGGCGGGCGATGCCGGCCAGTTCGCTCGGTCCCTTGGGGAGGGTGCGGCCGATGAAGCGTTTGAGTTGGGCCAGCACCAGCGGCGCGTTGTCGGCCAGCTTGCGGGCGTAGTCCAGCGCCGCCTCCAATTGCTGACCCACCGCCACCACCTTGTTGACCAGTCCGACCTCGTAGGCGCGCTGGGCGGTCAAGGCCTCGCCCACCAGCAACAGCTCCATCGCCACCTTGTGGGGGATGCGGGCCACCAGAGACGAGATCAGGCCGCCGCTGAACCCCACCTTGGCTTCCGGATAGACGAAGCAGGCATTGTCGGCCGCCACCAGCAGGTCGGCATACTGGGCGAACAGCAACCCGCCGCCCACCACCCAGCCCGCCACCGCCGCGATCACCGGCTTGTCCACCTCGACGCCGATGCCGGGAATGGCCCGCCACAGGTCGTGGGGGATGTCGTTCAGGTCAGCCCCGGCGGTGAAGGCGACGTCGCCGGTGGCGGTGATGATGGCGACGCGCTGGTCCGAGGCATTGAAGCGGTGCCAGGCCTGGTGCAGCAGCTCCACCACCTCCTTGGTCAGGGCGTTGCGCTTGTCCGGGCGGTTGATGGTGATGATGGCGATGCGGTCTTGGACATCGTAGGTGACGGCTTCGGTGGTCATCGGATCTCCGGGGCTGGTTGAAGGACCGGACGGTATCCCAGCCATGTGAGGAATGCAATGCAGTCTACTAGTTTATAGACTAATGTCGTCGCCGCTTCACTTCCGGGGATACGCCAATCGTCATGACACAGAACAAACTGATCCCGCTGGCCGAGGCGGTGCGCCGCTACACCTGGGACGGCATGCAATATGCCAGCGGCGCGGCGCTGCCCATCGGCTCGGACGCCGTCGCCTTCGGCCGCGAATTGCTGCGGCAGGGACGCCGGGATCTGCACGCCATCTTCCATTGCAGCAGCCAGCAACTGAACCTGCTGGCCGGGGCGGGGGCGGCGACCAAGGCCGAGTGCGGCTTCACCGGCCTGGAAGTGTTCGGCTTCGCCAACGGCCTGCGCCGGGCGGTGGAGGGCGGCCGGCTGGCGCTGGAGGATTATTCCAATCTGGCCATGCCGTTGCGCTATCTGGGGGGCGCGCTCAATTGGCCATTCGTGCCGGCCACCACCAATATCGGCTCCGACCTGCAATACCGCAGCGCCTTCGCCCCCGACCAATACCCCGCCCAGACCAAGATCCCCACCGTGATCGATCCCTTCAGCGGTCGCGCGATCGGCGCCTTTCGCCCGCTGCAACCCGATCTGGCCGCCATCCACGTCACCTTGGCGGATGTGCGGGGCAATTCCATCATGCTGGGCACCGAGTGGAGCCGGTTCGAGCTGTCGCGGGCGGCGAAGCGGGTGGTGATCATCGCCGACGCCATCGTCGATCCCGGCTGCATCCGCCAATTCCCCAATCTGGTCCGCATTCCCGACATCATCGTCGAGGCGGTGGTGTACTGGCCCTTCGCCGCCTGGCCGCAAAGCTCGCCCGGCATGTACGACGTGGACGAGGAGCACATGAACCTGATGAACAAGGCCCTGGCCACCGAGGCGGGCACCGCCCAGTACCTCGCGGACTATGTGGAGAGCTATGGCGATCGCGACTCCTATCTCGATCTGATCGGCCGCGACCGGCTGGCCGAACTGGCCCGGACCGAGACCGCCTTCCTGCTCGATCCCTATCGTCCGTGGATTTTATCGCCCGACGACGTGGCGCGGCTTACGGCCAAGGGAGACGCCCAATGAGCGCGCTGGACTACACCCGCCAGGAAATGATGGCCATCGCCACCGGCCGCGAGATCAAGGACGGCGAGCTGGCCATTTTCGGCGTCGGCCTGTCCATGCTGGCGGGCTATTTCGCCCAGGCCCACCACGCCCCCAATGTGCGGGCCATGACCGAGGGCGGCGTCTTCGGCGCCACCCCGGTGGGCGGCCTGCCCTGGGGGATCGAGTGCAACCGGCTGTCGGTCAACGCCACCAGCTTCACCAATGCCCTCGACGCGCTGGGCTTCCTGGTGGGGTCGGGCCGCTGCGACGTGGGGATCATCGGCGCCGCCCAGGTGGACAAGTTCGGCAACGTCAACACCACCGGCATCTGGGAGGGCGAGATCGGCGAGACCTATCGTCCGCCCAAGACCCGCCTGCCCGGAGCCGGCGGCGCCAACGACATCGCCTGCGGCGCCAAGCGCACGGTGATCATGGTGACCCACGAGCCCAAGCGCTTCGCCGAGAAGGTGACCTATATCAGCTCGCCCGGCTATCTGGAGGGCGGCGCGTCGCGGGATCGCTTCGGCTTTCCCGGCGGCGGGCCGTCGGCCATCATCACCACCCTGGGCATCCTGCGCCCCCATCCCGAGACCAAGGAGTTCCAGTTGGACTCCTGGTTCTCCTTTTCCAGTGTCGCGGAGATCAAGGCCAACACCGGCTGGGACCTCAAGGTCTCGCCCGACGCCCATCTGGTCCCCGAGCCGACCGAATCCGAACTGGCGGCGCTGCGCCGGGTGGATCAGACCGGCGCGCTGCGAAAGAAAGGCTGACCATGGCCGACCCGGGAGGGTCTCATACCGACGAGCCACTGTCGTTGCTCGTCTCGTTGTCCCTCAAGCGCCGGGCGCTGGCGCTTGGCTTTCGCGCCATGTGGCGCGGCGGGCTTCGCCCTTGCCGTCTCACCCTCGAACTGGTCAGTTCGAGGGTGAGACGGTATCAGGGTAGGGACAGGGCGAGAAGCGACAGCACGGCCAGGGCCGCCGCGCCTTGGGCCAAGGCGCCGCCGGTGACGCGTCGCAGGCCCTGGACCGGGCGCAAGCCGGCAAGGTGGGTCGCCAGCCAGAAATAGCCGTCGTTCACATGGGGAACGGCCATGACGCCGGCCCCGACCGCCACCGCCGCCAGCGCCCGGCCGGGCCCGCTCTGCAAGCCGAGGGGGAGCAGAAGCGGCTGGATCATTCCCGCCGCGGTGATCGCGGCGGTCAGCGCCGAGCCTTGCAGCGACCGGTTGACCAGCGCCACCAGGAACGGCACGGCGATGCCCAAGGCGGGGCTGAGGTCGAGCAGCCGTTCCGACAGCACTTCCGCCATGCCGTTGTTGTGCAGCATCATCTGGAAGCCGCCGGCGGCTCCCACGGCGAGGAACACGCCCGTTGCCGCGCGCGCGCCCTGGCCGATCCATCCCTCCTCGGACAGGTTCCGCCGGTTGAAGCCGCCGATGACCAGCAGCACCATGCCCAATCCGCCCCAAAGCAGGATCATGGGACGCCCCAGGCCGAGGATGTTCTCCCGGATCGGGCCGCCGCCCAGGGGTTCGCTGGGAATCTGTCCCAGGGATTGCCCGATGATCAAGCCGATCATCACCACGAGGGCGAGGATCACCCCCAGGGTGGCGCGCCGCGACCCTGGCTGCGCATTCGGAAGATCAGGGGCTGCGACCGCGACCGCCGGGACCCGGCGGGCCAGCGCCAGACCGAGGAGGATTTGCGCCGCCGCCACCGGCACGCCAAACATCAGCGCGGCGCGCCAGTCGCCGCCCAGGATGGCCAAGGCGGCGATGGGAACGGGCGAGGGGATCAGGCAGCCGTGAGCGGCGTTGACGGCGAAGCTGGCCGCCAGGGCGACCCGCGTCCGGGCGGCGCCGGCCGTCTGGATCATGGGCGTCAGCACGGCGAGGGCCGAGATGGGCGTGCCTCCCAGGCCGGCGATGGTGGCGACGACGGCCGTACTCGCCAATCTTGCCTTGTCCGCCAACCGCTCCCGCCACCAGGCGATGGCGGCCGAGGATTCGGCCAACCGGGCGACCATGGCGCCGGCGAGGATGGCGAGGCCGGAAGCGGCGATGGTCTGGCCGAAGCCGATGTTGAACTCCTTGGCGATCCAGGGGGGGGCTTCGCCCTGCGCCACGCCGTACAGGCCGGTCACGAAGACCAGGACGAGAAACGGCATCGCCCGGAACTTCTCGGTGACGAATGCGGTCACGACGACAGCGGCGAGCAGATAGAAAGCGTTCAACTCGGGCAAGGAGGCGATCCCATCTGAGTGAGAGTCAATCAATGGCTATTATCATTGCCTATCCTTATGGGAAAGCTTATTTGAGGACTGACGTTCCGCATTTCTTGTACTGTGATGGGCATGGGCTTTCGACGCATTTTCATCGGCGGCATCGCCGGCCTTTGCCTGTGGACGGCCGCGGCGTCGGCGCAGGATGGACCCACGGGGTTCATCCACACCAAGGGCCGCGCCCTGGTGGACCAGACGGGAGAAGCCTTCCACGTTCGCGGCATCGGCCTGGGAAACTGGCTGATGCCCGAAGGCTACATGTTCAAGTTCAAGACGGCCAAATCCCCGCGCGCCATTTCAGCCCTGATCGAGACCCTGGTGGGGCGCGAGGATGCCGCGCGGTTCTGGGAGCTTTTCCGCGACCGCTATGTGGCCCGCGACGATATGGAGCTGATCAAGCGGTCGGGCCTCAACACGGTGCGGGTTCCCCTGCATTACGGGCTGTTCCTGGGGCAGCACGATCCATGGGGAGCCGACAGCGACCAAGCCGTGACGTTCGAGGGGCCGGGCTGGGCGCTGCTGGATCGTCTGATCGGGTGGTGCCGGGAGGCGGGGTTGAAGGTCATCATCGACCTGCATGCCGCGCCGGGCGGGCAGACCGGGGTCAACCACGACGACGGCACCGGCTTTCCCTTGGTGTTCTACGTGCCGCGCGACCGCAAGAGGACGACGGCGCTGTGGCGCGAGATCGCGCGGCGCTATCGCGACGATCCGGTGGTGCTGGGCTATGAACTGCTCAACGAGCCCATCTCCACCTATAACGACGAGGATGTCCTCAATCCCCAGCTGGAGCCGTTCTATCGGGAGCTGACGGCGGCGGTGCGCGAGGTCGATCCCAACCACATCGTCTTCCTGGCCTCACCCCAGTGGGGACAGAACATTTCCGTGTTCGGAGCGCCCTTCGCTCCCAATCTGGTCTACATCTACCACGAATTCTGGTCCACCACCGGACGCGACGCCATCCAGGACTACATCAACTTCTCCACCGTCTATCAGGCGCCGGTCTTGCTGGGAGAGGCGGGAGAGGCCAACGACCCCTGGAACCAGGCCTTTCGCCTGCTGAACGAGCGGTTCGGCTTCGGATGGAGCTTCTGGGCCTACAAGAACCTGGACACCCCCACCGCCATGGTGTCGGTCTTGCCGCCCCAGGGGTGGGACAAGATCGTGGCGCTGGGCTCCATGGCCGATCCCTCCCTGGAGGCGGCGGGGCTGAGCCGGGCCGAGGCCAAGGCGATCCTGTGGCGCTATCTGGACGCCATCTCCCTGGGCAACGCCCATGTCAACCCGTGCTACATCCAGTCCCTGGGGGGAAGTGACGGCCGCCGCACGGTCCAATGCCCGGCGGCGGCCCCGTAAGTTAAACCACCATCAGTCAGGCAGACGCAGCCAGCCATAGCCGGCGGTCATGATGAACTTGTCGCGCCAATGGCTGGCCACCAGTGAAACGATTTCACCGGGGCGCGATTGCGGCCGGGCTCGCTCCAGATCCGCGATGGCCGGGGCGATGAGCACCTGGGAGGTGGTCACGGCGGGAGCGGGGGTGGACGGTTGGGTCATTGTACTCTCCAGAAACTGCTTTTAACTGGGCGCGGCATGTCGTCGCGCCTCGTTTGCCCGATGAGTCATCCTACTCCGGGTGATCCTTTAATGATCCTGTGCTTATGGTGCGGCGGGTGACGAAATCGTATTAAGTAGTTGAGCCGATGGTCTTCGTAGGCCCGTTCATTTACATTGTTTATACAATTATGACTGTTGATGACGTGCGATTATTATTGCCGATAAATTTGTATAAAATTTTATCTAGTTTCTTTGCTTCCCGGGGAGAGAGGGTGCCGCGGCGCTTGGAATTGGTCTGGGTTGCGCATAGAGTGTCGTCAACACTCATCGCCAGGGGATGGTCACGTGGCGGGTCGCAAAGTCTCCGATAATGATCGTCGCGTCGATGACCGGCATGAGGGCGAAGGCCTGTTCATGCTGTTCGAGGATCATCTGGTCGAGGTTGTCGATATTTCCGTCGGCGGGCTCAAGTTCAAGCGTCCTCCGTTCAAGCTTGAGAACGGCCACCGGTTTACCTTCGAGTTGCGTTCGGCCTACGAGGATCCCAATCCGCTTGCCAAGGGGGTCGCGGTGGTGCGCGCCGCCAAGGACGATTGGGTGGCGATCGAATTCGTCCGTCCGACCTTCTCGTTGATGAAAGTGGTCGGCCGTCATATCGGACGACTGCTGCTGGGGCGCAGCCACCTGTTCCGCCACTGAATCCCCGTCATCCCCGATTGCCGTTGCGGTTCCTTGATGCCATGCTCATCCTTATGGGGTGACCAACAACGGGGATTCGTTGGGATGAGGATTGCTCGAACACTCGCCACTGCCATCGTGGGGTCGGTTCTGGCTTTGCCGGCCCTGGCCGGAGCCACCTTGGACGCCGTCAAGGCCCGAGGATTCGTGCAATGCGGCGTCAATCTCGGCCTGTATGGCTTCTCCGCCCCCGACGACAAGGGCAACTGGGCCGGGCTGGATGTGGATGTCTGCCGGGCGGTCGCCGCGGCATTGTTCGGCGACGCCAACAAGGTGAAGTACACGCCGCTGTCGGCGCAGCAGCGCCTGCCCGCCCTGCAAGCCGGCGAAGTCGACCTGCTGGCCCGCAACACCACCTGGACGCTGACCCGCGACACCGCCAACGGGCTTGATTTCACCACTCCCAACTACTTCGACGGCCAGGGGTTCATGGTGTCGCGGAAGCTGGGGGTGAAGTCGGGCAAGGACCTGGACGGCGCCACCATCTGCGTCCTGCCCGGCACCACCACCGAACAGAATTTGGCCGATTACTTCCGCGCCAACAAGATGAGCTTCAAACCGGTGGTGATCGAGAAGAACGAGGAACTGAACAGCGCCTTCTTCTCCGGCCGCTGCGACGCCCTCAGCTCGGATGCCTCCCAATTGGCCGGAATTCGGGCCGGTCAGGCCGCCAATCCCGACGAGTGGGTGATCCTGCCCGACCTGATCTCCAAGGAGCCGTTGACCCCGGCGGTGCGCCAGGGCGATCCGCAATGGACGGACGTCGTGCGCTGGTCGCAATACGCCATGATCTACGCCGAGGAGAAGGGCGTCACCTCGCGGACCGTCTCGTCGTCGCTGAAGTCGCCCGATCCCGACCTCCAGCGCCTGCTGGGCGTCACCGCCGGCAACGGCAAGGCGCTGGGCCTCGACGAGCGCTGGGCCTTCAACATCATCATGCAGGTGGGCAATTACGGCGAAAGCTTCGAGCGCAACGTCGGCAAGGAGTCCCGGCTCAAGCTCGATCGCGGTCTCAACGCCCTCTACACCAATGGCGGCTTGATGTACGCCATGCCGCCGCGCTGACCTCATGGCGGCGGCACCAGCGGGATTCTGGAGCAGCACCCGCTTTCGCGGGGTGCTGTATCAGGTGATGGTGGTCGCCGCCGTGGTGGCGCTGGGCGGTTGGCTGGTCCACAACACCCTGGTCAACCTGGAGATCCGGGGAATCGCCACCGGCTTCGGCTTCCTGGCGCGGGAAGCCGGCTTCGGCATCTCGGAAAGCTGGATTTCCTATAGTCCGGCCGACAGCTACGCCCGCGCCCTGGTGGTGGGACTGCTCAACACCATGGTGGTGTCGGCCATCGGCATCGTGCTGGCGACCGTCCTGGGAACGGTGGTGGGAGTGGCGCGGCTGTCGGGCAACTGGCTGGTGGGCAAGCTGGCCACCCTCTACGTGGAGGCGTTGCGCAACGTGCCGCTGCTGTTGCAGCTGTTCGTCTGGTACGGCGTGCTGACCGCCTTGCCGGGAGCGCGTCAGGCGCTGCACCCGCTGCCGGGCATCTTTCTCAGCAATCGCGGCCTGGTCATTCCGTCGCTGGACTGGAGCCAGGGCTGGCTGCCGGCGATGGAGATCCCCCGTCTGGTGGGGTTCAACTTCATCGGCGGGCTGACCCTGTCGCCGGAATTCGCCGCCTTGCTGGCGGGTCTGACCATTTATACCGCCGCCTTCATCGCCGAGATCGTGCGCGCCGGCATCCTGGCGGTGCCCAAGGGCCAGACCGAGGCGGCGCTGTCGCTGGGTCTGTCGCGGGGCCAGATCCTGCGCCTCGTGGTACTGCCCCAGGCATTGCGGGTGATCATCCCACCCCTGACCAGCCAGTATCTCAACATCGCCAAGAACTCGCCCCTGGCCATCGCCATCGGCTATCCCGATCTGGTGGCGGTCTCCAACACCGCCATCAACCAGACCGGACAGGCGGTCGAGGGGGTGGCGCTGGTGATGGCGGTGTTCCTGGGTCTCAGTCTGACGCTGTCGGCGTTGATGAACTGGTACAACAAGCGCGTCGCCCTGGTGACGCGGTGAGGAGCGCCCGGCGCTTGAGGGACAAGATATGAACCCCTCTTCTTGGATCAAGGCCAATCTGTTCAACTCGCCGGTCAACTCGCTGCTGACCGTGCTGGCGCTGGCGCTGCTGGGCCAAGTGGTGCCGCCGCTGGTGGATTGGGCGGTGGTCCGCGCCAGTTGGGGCCCCGGCGATCCCGAGACCTGCCGTCGGGCCGGCGGCGCCTGCTGGACCCTGTTGACCGAGAAGCACCGGCTGATGCTGTTCGGGGTCTATCCCTATGACCAGCACTGGCGGCCGTTGCTGGCCATGGCGCTGTTCGTGGCGCTGTTGGCCGTCAGCGCCAACCGTCGCTTCTGGCGGCCCTGGTTGGGCGGGGCCTGGCTGCTGACCGTGGTGGTGATCGGGATTCTGATGTGGGGCGGGGTGCTGGGGCTGGTGCCGGTGGAGACCAGTCAGTGGGGCGGCCTGCCGCTGACCCTGGTGATCGCGGTGCTGGCCATCGCCATGGCGTTTCCGTTCTCCATCCTGCTGGCCTTGGGGCGGCGGTCGGAGCTGCCCGCCATCAAGGCGCTGTCGGTGGGCTATATCGAGCTGGTGCGCGGCGTGCCGTTGGTCAGCGTGCTGTTCATGGCCTCGGTGATGTTTCCGCTGTTCCTGCCCGAGGGTATCACCATCGACAAGGTGCTGCGCGCCCTGGTGGGCATGACCCTGTTCACCGCCGCCTATCTGGCCGAGGCGGTGCGCGGCGGCCTCCAGGCCATCCCCAAGGGCCAGTTCGAGGCCGCCGACGCCCTGGGCCTGTCCTACTGGCAGGGTATGCGGCTGATCGTCCTGCCCCAGGCGCTGCGGCTGGTGATCCCACCCATCGTCAACCAGTTCATCACCTGCTTCAAGGACACCTCGCTGGTGACCATCGTCGGCCTCTACGACCTGCTGGCGGCGACCAAGGCGGCGCTGAACGATCCCGGCTGGCGGCCGTTCTTCGTGGAGGGCTATCTGGCGGCGGCGGCGGTGTATTTCTGCTTCTGCTTCTTCATGTCCCGCTACAGTCAATGGCTGGAGCGGGAATTGGCCAAAGGAACCCGATGACGAGCCCGTCCCAACCCATCATCGAGCTGCGCGACGTCAACAAATGGTTCGGCGCCTTCCATGTGCTGAAGGACGTGACCCTGGAGGTGGCCAAGGGCGAGAGGGTGGTGGTGTGCGGGCCGTCGGGCTCGGGCAAATCCACCATGATCCGCTGCATCAATCGGCTGGAGGAGCATCAGGGCGGTCGCATCGTCGTCGATGGGGTCGAACTGGCCGACGACGTCAAGGCCATCGAGGCGGTCCGCCGCCGGGTCGGCATGGTGTTCCAAAGCTTCAACCTGTTTCCGCACCTCACAGTGCTGGAGAATCTGACCCTGGCGCCGGTCCGGGTGGCCGGGGTGGCGCCGAAGGACGCCGAAGCCACCGCCATGGCCCTGCTGGAGCGGGTGCGCATCCCCGAACAGGCGGGCAAGTTTCCCGGCCAGTTGTCCGGCGGCCAGCAGCAGCGGGTGGCCATCGCGCGGGCCTTGTGCCTGAAGCCGGCGGTGATGCTGTTCGACGAGCCGACCTCGGCGCTGGATCCCGAGATGGTGGGCGAGGTGCTGGACGTCATGAGCGGGCTGGCGGCGGAGGGCATGACCATGATCTGCGTCACCCACGAGATGGGCTTCGCCCGCGCCGTCGCCGACACCATGGTGTTCATGGACGAGGGCCGCATCGTCGAGGTCGCCCCGCCGGCCCAGTTCTTCGACCATCCCGCCAACGAGCGCACCAAGCGCTTCCTCGGCAAGATCATCGGGCATTGAGGGGAGAGGATAGGGCTTTCCAGCCACGTCATCTCGGATGGGCACGGATTTTTCACCACCAAGACACCAAGGACACCAAGAGAGCGGAGCCGCCGCATCGCTTCGCGTTTCATCCCCGCCTTGAGCAATTTTCTTGTCCGCTGCGTGGACGGAGGGTGGAACGGCGCCACCCAGGAGGCCTCTTGGTGTTCTTGGTGTCTTGGTGGTGAATAACAGCGCCCCCCCCCCAAACCAGATACTCGATTTAAAAAGGAAAGTTCATCTCTCTTTTCACCCCGTGCTCCACGAGCGCGGGCGGCGCATGCCGGCGATCTTGCAGGTCTGCTGGACATAGCCGTAGGGGAACAGCTCGAACAGGCGGTTGCGGTCGGCCCCGAAGGTTTGGCTCAGATGCTTGATGACGTGGCGGACATCGGGGGCCACTTGGCGCTCGTCCAGCCAGGACCGCATGAAGCGGATGGCGCTCCAATGCTCCTCGGTCAGTTGGATGCCCTCGCGGGCGGCGAGCTCCTCGGCGACGGCCTCATTCCAGTCGGCTGGATCGACCAGGTATCCTTCCGCGTCCAGGCGCAACGGTTCAGGCATGACGCAGTTCTCCTCCGCTCCGGTGGCGTGAGGAGTATTATGTTTTGCTGATGTGAAAAGGGGATTGACGCCGGTCAACCCCAAACGCTCCCAATCCTCCCCCGGCGAAGCCGGGGGAGGGGGGCGATATTAATCGACGACCACGGCGTCGTCGTCGTCTTCGGCCCAATCGGCGGACGGCTTCGGCGTCCGGGCGATCCAGGCTTCCAACTCGGTGACGTGTTCCGCTTCTTCATCGGCCATTTCGGCGGCCAGGGTGCGCACGGTGGCGTCGTCGCTGCCGGATGCTTCCGAGGCATAGAACTGCTGACCGCGCTTCTCGTTCTCGAGGGCGAAGATCAGCGCGTGATAGGGCGTCATCATGTAATGGCTGCCCTCGGGCTCGCCCACTTCCGGCGGCTCGGGGGTATTCCAGCGGAACTGCCACGACTTCAGCCGCGGCAGCTCGTAGGGGGTGGCCCGCTGGGCCACCGACGCCCCGTGCAGGCGCGAGAACTTGGACATCTGCCGGAACAGGTCGGCGACGTCCTTGTTGTTGTGAACTTCCATGCTGTCGGCGAGCTCGTCGTAACGATCCGCCGCCTCTTGTTCCATCGCCAGCGCATGGGCGAGGAATGTGGCAACCTTCGTGGTCATCGTCCGGGCATCCTCCTCAAGATGCCGAGGCGACGGGTGGCGGCGACATCGTCTCGGCTGAGGGCACAGTATGCCGCAAGGATGGGGCTTCGGCTACCCCATCGTGGGGGGAGGTCTGCTACCTGGATTCCCGGCCCTTGAGGTAGAAGGCGACCGCCTGGGCGCGGTTGCCGACGCCCAGCTTGTCGTACAGATTCTTCAGGTGGAATTTGACGGTGTTGAGCGAGATGTCGAGCTGGGTCGCCATCTGCTGGTTGGTCAGCCCGCCGGCCAGGGCGGCCAGCAATTCACGCTCGCGCGGGGTCAGGCCGGCCAAGGGGTCGCTGGCGAGGCTGGACACGTCGATGAACGGGAAGACCATGCGGCCGGCCGCGACGGCGACGATGGTGTCGAGCAATTGTTCGGGCGGTTCACGCTTGGAGCAGAAGCCGGCGGCGCCCAGCGTCATGGCCTGGCGCGGCACGTCGGGATTGGGGCTTCCGGTATAGACGATCAGCCGGGGGGCATCGACGCGGCCGCGCAGGGATTGCAGCACGCCACGGCCGTCGAGGTAGGGCATTTCCCAGCCGATGATGCCCACGTCGAACGGAGTCTTCTCGACCACTTCCAGGAAGCGCTCGCCGTCATTCGCCACGGCGGCGACGCTGAAGCGGTCATCGCCCGCGAACAACTTGACCAGACTGCTTTGCAGCAGCGGATTCTTTTCGGCTATGACGATTGCGATCTGTCGGCTCTGCTGTACGGCCATTGACCTTGATCCCCTCCCCAGGGCCGATCGGACCCCGCCCCTTAGGGCCATATTCTTACCGTTTACGGGGGATTTAGCAAACGCTGATTATGCGTTCCCCACACTTTTCCTACACTGCGGCGGGGGCGGAATACTACGCCTGTCCTATCCCGAATTCCTGGGGGCGCCGGACAGACAAAGGGCCGACACTCGACGAGGAGGTCGGCCCCATGCGGTAACAAAAGGGGGTGAGTCTAGGCCTGCTCGGCCCAGGCGCGCGGGTCGAACTTGCCGTTATCCACGGGCTCGGCCGCCTTGGCCGGGGTGGCGGCGACCGGGGCGGGCGCCTCGACCTTCGCCGTCACCGGCTCGACCGCCTTCGCCATCGGCTCGGCCTTGGCCGACGGGCTCACCGACTCGGCGACGGGGGCGCTGCGCAGCGAGGCGGGCACCACGGCGGCGGACTTGCTGCCCGGACGGTAGACGAAGCCCTGGGTCTTGTAGACGCGGCTGCCGTATTCGGCGCTGGGACGGTACCAGACGCGAACCTGGCTCCAGTCATTGTTGGGGGAGACGTCCATGACCGGGACCGCCTCGGAGACCTGACCCCGGCCGGCGCTGCGATGAGGAGCCCAGTTGGCATGATCGACCAGAACGATGCGGGCGCTGGCGGTCTTGCGCACCACGGCGACGTGACCGTGGGACATGCTGCCCTGGCGCTTGAACACCAGCACGGCGCCATCGCGGGGGGCGTTGCCACGGTCATAAAGACCATCGGCGGCCTCCCACCACTTCCAGGCATCGCCTTTGAGGTTGAGGCCGGTGACTTCACGGGCGTAAGTCACGCACTGCAGGGCGGCTTTCGCGTCGAACGGCATCGCCAATACGAGCGCAGCCAAAAGCAGGGTAGTCACTTTCCGCACCGGTCTTTCCCCCCATCCGGTTATTGGTTGGACCGATTGTGTCAATCTGAAAAGCCGATGGCAACCTATTTTGTTAAAATTGGATGCAAAAATGTTTCAGTTGCACCGCCCTTTCGGTTCCGGCGGCGGTTGGCTATGATCTCCGGCCTGCCGCCGCAGCCTGGAGGACGACTGAAGTGAGATGTATCGCGACCCTGGGATTGGGGGCCTGGTTGGCGGTCCTGACGGCGGTCTGTCCGGTCGCCGAGGCGGCGGAACGGCGGCCGCTGGTGATCGCCGGCGGCGAGGTCACCGGCTATTACTTCCCGGTGGCCGGCGCCATCTGTCGGGTCATTAACAAGGACCATCCCCACGGCATGAGCTGTTCCGTGATGCCGTCATCGGGATCGGCGGCCAATCTGGCGCTGCTGCGGAGCGGCGAGGCCGATCTCGCCCTGGTGCAGTCCCGTGCCGCCCAACAGGCGGTGGCGGGCGAGGAGGGGTTCAAGGAGGCCGGCCCCATGCCCGACCTGCGCGACCTGATGGCGCTGCACGGCGAGGTGGCGGTGGTGGTGACGCGGCCGGGCTCCGGTATCGAGACGCTGGGCGATCTCAGGGGCAAGCGGGTCAATCTCGGCCGCCCCGGCTCGTTCCAGCGGGCCATGGCCGAAAGCGTGATCGATGCCTCGGGCCTGTCCCAGGGCGACCTGTCGGTGCTGGTGGAGTTGGATCTGAGCGAGCAGGCCGCCGAGCTGTGCCAGGGCAATATCGACGCGGCGGTGTTCACCGGCATCCATCCCATGACCGAGGTGCAGACCGCCATGGAGGAATGCGGCGCCACCCTGGTGCCCATTCGCAGCAAGTCGCTGGACTCCTTCTTGAAGAAGGTTCCGTCGGTGGCGCGCTTCGTGGTCCGGGGCGGCACCTATGACGGCCAGAAGGAGGATATCGCCGCCATCGGTCTCAAGACCCTGCTGGTGAGCACCCGGCTGTCGGTGGATGAGGTGTCCGACGTGGTCAAGGCGGTCTGGGCCAATTTCGCGGCCTTCACCCGGCTGCATCCGGCGCTCAAGGGATTGACCAAGTCGGAGGCGTCGCACGACGGCATCCCCATCAAGATGCACGAGGGGGCGGAGAAAATTCATGGTGAAGGTGGCGGCCGATAAGCCGGCGGGGCTGCGTCTGCGCTCGCTGTGGCTCGCCATGGCGGAGAAGGGGGACAGTCCGCTGTCGCTGCTGTTGGCCGGGGAGGCGCGGCCGGCTCCCCATCGCCACTATCCCGACGGCGACGTCTATGATTCCCTCCACCATTCCCAATTCTACTGCCACGTTCATCGGGCCGGAGAAATCGGCCATCTCCACCTGTTCCAGCGTTCCAAGGGGATGCCGGCCGGCCTGACGCCGCTGGTTCCGTCCGACGAGGACAACGCGCCCTGCCATCTGGTGGCGGTGGGATTCGGCCCTGGCGGCGACGCGGTGGAGCTGTTCACCACCAATCGCTGGGTGACCGGCGAGGCCTGGTACGCGGCGGCGGCGGTCAAGGCCATGCTGCCCGGCTGGCGCATGGCGGCGACAGGGCGGTTGGCGCCGGTGGCGGCCTGGGTCGAGGCGCTGGTGGCGTTCTATCGTCCCGCCATCGAACAGTTGATCGACCAGCGCGACGCCGCCGTCGCGGTCTGGAGACATGGCCGTTGCCGGGGCGACCCGCTCAACGACGGCGACCTGGAGGTCACCTCGCACCGCGCCATTGATCCCGTCGCCGACCTGGCGGCGTTGGAAGGCTGAAAAAGCAACGCCGCCGTCCTCGGCCGAGGACGGCGGCGCATCGGCTCGAAAGCCGCTGAAGTCCTACTTCAGGGTCTTCAGGTAGGCGACCACGGCGGTGAGATCCTCGGGATTCTTGATGCCGGGGAAGACCATCTTGTTGCCGGGGATGGTGCCCTTGGGGTCGGCCAGATACTTGGTCAGAGTGGCCTCGTCCCAGGTCAGGCCCGACTTGACGTGGTTCTCGGAGAACTTGTAGCCCTCCGCGGTGCCGGCCTTGCGGCCGAACACGCCGACCAGATTCGGGCCGACGCCGTTCTTGCCGATGATGTGACAGGCCTTGCACTGGTTGAAGGCCTTGGGGGCTTCCTGGGCGGAAGCGGCGAAGGGGGCGGCGAGAAGGGCGGCTCCGAGGACGAGGCCCAGCTTCTTGGTGGTGAGCATCAGGAATCTCCAATTGCGCAGGTATGGATTGGTGGCGCGATACGTCCCTTATCCCCTAGGATTGTGTCGATTTCAAGTGAGTCCTAGGTCCTAGTATTACCGCCATGTCATCTCTTCCCATCGATCCCGTTCTTCCCGACATCGGCGCGGCGCTCGCCCGGTCGTCCGGTCTGGTCTTGCAGGCTCCTCCCGGAGCCGGCAAGACCACGCGGGTGCCGCTGGCCCTGCTGGAGGCCGACTGGCTGGCCGGCCAACGCATTCTCATGCTGGAGCCCCGCCGGCTGGCGGCGCGGGCCGCCGCCAGCCGCATGGCGTCCAGCCTGAACGAGCAGCCGGGCGAGACGGTGGGCTGGCGCATCCGCTTCGACTCCCGCATCGGCCCCGCCACCCGCATCGAGGTGGTGACCGAAGGCATTCTCGGCCGCATGCTCCAGGATGACCCGTCGCTGCCCGGGGTCGGGCTGGTGATCTTCGACGAGTTCCACGAGCGCTCGCTGCACGCCGATCTCGGGCTGGCCCTGGCCTTGGAGGCCCAGCAGGGGCTGCGTGACGATCTGAAACTGCTGGTTATGTCGGCGACCCTGGACGGTGGACCGGTGGCGCAACTGATGGGGGGCGTTCCGGTCATCACCAGCGAGGGCAGGGCCTTTCCGGTGGAGACCCGCTTTCTGAGCCGGCCCGAGCCCCGGCGCTTCGCCGACGAGGTGGCGGCGGCGGTAGTCCGCGCCTTGGATGAGGAGGACGGCGACGTGCTGGTGTTCCTGCCCGGCGCCGGTGAAATCCGCCGGGTCGCTGCCCTGCTGGCCGAGCATCCGGCGGCGCGGGGCGTGCTGGTGGCGCCGCTCTACGGCGATCTTGGTCAGGAGGCGCAGGATCAGGCCATCCGGCCGTCGCCGGACGGTCGCCGCAAGGTGGTGTTGGCCACCGCCATCGCCGAGACCTCGCTGACCATCGACGGTGTCCGGCTGGTGGTGGATGGCGGCCAGATGCGGGTTGCTCGCTTCGATCCTGGCTCGGGCATGACCCGGCTGGTGACCCTGGCGGCCTCGCGGGCCAGTGCCGACCAGCGGCGCGGCCGCGCCGGCCGCCAGGGGCCGGGGGTGTGCTACCGCCTGTGGTCGGAGGCCGAGGACCGCGCCTTGCAGCCCTGGACCTCGCCGGAGATCCTGGAGGCCGATCTGGCGCCGCTGGCCTTGGACTTGGCCCAATGGGGCGTCGCCGATGCCACCACCCTGGCCTGGCTCGATCCGCCGCCGGCCGCCCATCTGACCCAGGCCCGCGACCTGCTGCGCGAATTGGGGGCGTTGGACGGTGAGGCCCGCATCACCGGCCATGGCCGCGCCATGACCCGGCTGCCCATGCATCCCCGCCTCGCCCATATGGCGCTGAAGGCCAAGTCGCTGGGGAAGGCGGGGCTGGCCTGCGACCTCGCCGCCCTGCTGGAGGAACGCGACGTGCTGCGGGCCGGGCGCGGCTGCCGCGACGGCGATATCCGCCTCAGGGTTGAGGCGCTGCGCACCGGCGAGGGTTTCGATCCCCGCCACGGCCTTGCCATCGACCGGGGGGCGCTGGCCCGCGCCCGCCAATCGGCCAAGGAGTGGCGCCGTCGTCTGGGATTGAAAGCCGGCGAGCAGCAAGGCTCGCCCAACGGGTCCGGCCTGCTGCTGGCCTTCGCCTATCCCGACCGCATCGCGCGGCGCCGGCCGGGCGGTGAACCGCGCTACGCCATGACCAGTGGGCGCGGCGCCGTCTTCGCCGATCCCGAGCCGCTGGCGGCGGAGGAGTGGCTGGCCCTGGCCGAGTTGGACGGCGACCGCCGCGAGGCCCGCGTCTTCATGGCGGCGCCGCTGGCCCGCGCCGAGATCGAGGAGCATTTCGCCGACCAGATCGAGACGGTCAGCCGCTGCCAATGGGATGGGCGCGAGGAACTGGTGCAGGCCCGGCGACAACGGCTGCTATGGGGGCTGGCGTTGGAGGATCAGCCTTTGCGCGACGCCGATCCGGCGGCGCTGGCCGCCGCCATGGCCGCCGGCATCCGCGCCATGGGGCTGGCCTGCCTGCCCTGGACGCCCGATCTGGAGAAGTTGCGGCGGCGGGTGGCCTTCATCCGCGCCCTGGAGCCGGAGGGGGGCTGGCCCGACCTGTCCGATGCCGTCTTGACCGAGAGCCTGGAGCAGTGGCTGACGCCCTATCTCGCCGGCATCACCCGGCGTGCCCATCTGACTCGGCTCGACCTCGCCGCCGCCCTGGGCGGGTTGCTGGATTGGGACCAGCGCCGCCGCCTCGACGAGTTGGCCCCGACCCATGTGGAGGTGCCCTCGGGATCACGGGTGGCCATCGACTATGCCGGCGACATGCCGGTGCTGGCGGTGCGGTTGCAGGAGATGTTCGGCTGCGCCGACACGCCGCGCATCGCCCAAGGCAAGGTGGCGCTGCTGCTGCATCTGCTGTCGCCGGCGCGGCGGCCGGTACAGGTGACCCGCGACCTCGCCAGCTTCTGGGCCAACGCCTACCGCCAGGTCAAGGCCGACCTCAAGGGCCAGTACCCCAAGCATTGGTGGCCCGACGACCCCATGCAGGCCGAACCGACGGCGCGGATCAAGCCGAGGAAGTAAAAATCCCTCTCCCTGAGGGAGAGGGTGGCGCGAAGCGCCGGGTGAGGGGGAAGATCTTCAGCCCGAAGATCGGTTCCGTGGACGCAATTCTCCCTCACCCCGACCCTCTCCCGCTGGGAGAGGGGGAATGTCGGAAGGGCCTACCGCTTCGCCCGGATCACCGTCACCAGCATGGTGAGGATGAAGACGGCCAGCGCCACCGCGTTGGCCAATCCGCCCCATTGGCGCAATGTGTGGATCTCGGCCAGATCGCCGGCCAGCCGCAGGGCCAGCGAGGCGTGCAGCAGGATCAGCGGGCCGTAGAAAAGGGGCTTGTACGGCACCGCCACCCGCAGCACCGCCGGCAGGATCACCGGGGCATGGCCGAACACCATGGAAAAGACGAAGCCGACGAACAGGGTGTGCAGGGCGGCATCGGTGCGGGTGCCGCCTTCGCCCAGCGCCAGTCCCAGCATCAACGCCCCCGACACCGCCGCCCAGGCATAGCCGGACAGCAGGCAGACGGCGACATAGCGGGTCAGGCCCGGCTGGCGGATGGTGCGGCGGACCACGTCGTTGCGCAGGCTCCACAGGGTCAGGCCGATCAGCCCCAGGCCGAACAGGCTCCAATTGCGGAGGGACGCTCCGGCCAGCAGCAGACCCAGCACCGGAACCAGGGTCGGGGTGCGCCAGCGCCAGGGTGGCAGGAAACGCGACAGCTCCAGCCGTTCGCCGGCGATGGTCAGCACCAGGAAACCGGCCCAAGGTGGCACCGCCGCCAACGGCGATCCGGTGACCAGCCACACCAGATTGCCGGCCAGCCAGCAGGCGCCGCCCAGGCCCAGCACGGCGGTGAACACTTCCATCTGGCGCCGCAGCACCGCAGCGCTCATCAGGGTGAAGACCAGGCTGCCCAGGGCCAGGGCCAAGGCTCCCGCCACCGGGACACCGGCGATCAGCAGCAGGCCGCCCAGGGCGGTGGCGGCGGGAGAGGCGTAGCCCCAGCGCTTGCCCAGCGCCACGGCCCGCTCCAGCCCGATCACCGTGCCGAAGAAGCCGCAGATCATCAGGGGGCCGTGCACCATCATCAGATCGGCGCCGGCGGTGGGCCAGCCCAGGCGGCCCTCGCCGGCCATGATGCCGGCCACCAGCGCCACGCCGCCGGCGGCCAGCAGGGGAAGGCGATTGCGGGTGATAGTCATGGCGCTTACCCCGGCCAGCCCATGATCGCCTTGGCCGATTCGGACATGCGGTTCGGCTGCCAGAACGGCGAGTCGAGGACTTCGACGCTGACCGCCACGGCATCCTTCGACGCGGCGCGGATCATGCGTTCGGATTCGTCGGCGATGTAGGCGCTTTGCGGGCAGGCCGGCGTGGTCATGATCAGGTCCACGAAGACGCCCTCGGGTGCGGTGCGGACCCGCTCGACCAGACCGAGATCGACGATGTTGACCCCGATGTCGGGGTCGATGACTTGACGGAGCGCGTCGCGGATTTCGGTCTCGGTGATCATGGCTGCCTCCTGTGGCTTCTGATCCGCGATCCTAAGGCCATGATCGCCTTTGGCGTTTGATGGCGATCAAGCTTTTTGAACAGGAACGGCGACATGGAAGGCGCTGCCCTGGCCGGACTCCGATTCCACCCAGATGCGGCCGCCCAGATGCTCGACGATCTTCTTGCAGATGGCCAGGCCGATGCCGGTGCCCTCGAACTTGTCGCGGGTGTGTAGCCGCTGGAAGATGCCGAAGATCTTGTCGCCGTACTGGGGGTCGATGCCGATGCCGTTGTCGGCGATGGTGATGATCCATTCCGCATCGCCGGGCCGGGCCGAGACCGTCACCCTGGGGGGGCGGCTCGGATCGCGGTATTTCAGGGCGTTGCCGATCAGATTCTGGAACAGCCGGACCAACTCGTCCCTGACCGCCGGGATCGCGGGCAGGTCGTCGTCGCGCTGGACCACGGCGCTGGCTTCGCGGATGGCGCTGGAGAGGTTGGCGATGGCCGCGTCCACCGCCTCGGCGACGGGGACGGATTCGGTCGGCAGGGCGTGGTGGCCGATGCGGGCGAATTCCAGGAGGTCGATGATCAGCCGGTCCATGCGCTTGGCGCCGTCGCGGGCGAAGCGGATGAACTGGCGGCCGTCTTCGTCCAGATTGGCCGAATAGCGGCGCTCCAGCAGCGAGACGAAGCTGGAGACTTGGCGCAGCGGTTCGCGCAGGTCGTGGGAGGCCACATAGGCGAACTGTTCCAGGTCGGAGTTGGACCGGGCCAGTTCGGTGGACTGGGCGACCAGGATGCGCTTGGCCTCCAGATGCTCGGCGACGTCGCGGAATACCAGCACCGCCCCGGTGACGGCGCCGTCCTCGACGACGCCGCTGACGACGAACTCCACCGGAAAGCTGGTTCCGTCCTTGCGCCAGAAGGTCTCGCCGGCGACCTCGCGGGTCTGGCCGTCCGTCACGGTCCGGATGATCGGGCATTGCTCGGCGGGGTAGGGCGTGCCGTCGGCGTGGCTGTGGTGGAAGGTGGCGTGCAGCGGCAGGCCGGCCAGGCTGGTCTCCGTCCAGCCCAGCATGCGGCTGGCGGCGGGGTTGATGAAGCTGATCCGCCCGTCCGAATCGATACCGCAGATGCCTTCGCCGGCGGCGGACAGAATCATCTGGGCGTCGCGATGGGCGCGCTGGGTCTCCCGCTGGGCTTGTTCCTCGGCCTTCATGGCGCGCAGCAGGAAGGTCGCCAGCAGCAGGCTGACCATGGTGACCAGGGCGGCGATGGAGACAAGGGTGACGGTCTCGCGCCGCCACGGCGCCAGCAGGTCGTCGATGTCGGTGGTGACGGTCACGTAAAGCGGATAGTCCCGCAGCCGGATGAACGACACCAGCCTGGCCGGCATTCCCACCGCGCTTCCGTCGGAAAAATAAACGCCGCGCAGCCCCAGGGAGATGTGCTTGTCCCAGGAGGAGGTGCCGACGATGGAATGGCCGATGATGGCGTTTTCGGCTGGAATGCGGAACAGGAAGGTTCCGTCGTCGCGCATGATGGAAATGGCGCCGCTGGGCTTGATCCGCTCGGCGTCGAAGGTCGTGGCGATGCGGTCCAGCTCCATGGCGGCGAACAGCACGCCGATATTGCCGCCAGCCCGCTCGACCGGAACGGAGACCGGAATCCCCCACCGTCCGGTCACCCGGCTGATGAGCGGGTCGGCGATGTAGAAACCGCGCGTCCGGCTGTTCTGCTGGGCGCGGAAATAATCGCGGTCGGAGACGTCGGCCAGGGGCTGCGTCCCCCGTTTCGGGATGTAGTAAAGGCCGCCGGTCTTGCTGACCATGCGGATGTCGAGCAGGCCGTTGGAGATCTGGCGCAGTTCGTCGATCAGGGTGATGAAACTGGCTGCCTGGCCGGGGTCGATGTCGGGGTGGTCCCCCATCCAATGATTGGCCACCATCAGCGAGGTCTCGGCGTGCTTGAACAGCCGGACCGTCTGCTCCTCGGCGGCGCTGGCGATCTGGTCCAGAAGAGTGGCGCTGGAGGCCAGAACGCTCTGATGCTGCGACCACGACCAGTAACCGACGAAGCCCCACAAGGCGGGCAGCAGTGCCCCCAACATCCCGATCAGCAGCCGGCGGTTGTTGGGGGTGCGTGGCAAATCTACCGGCTTTCCTGGAACCGCACCGGTTCCCCCTGGGGCGTGCCCAGCAACTGGCCGTCCCGCATCACGGCGCGGCCGCGCACGATGGTGGCGATGGGCCAGCCGGTCACCCGCTTGCCGTCGAACGGGGTCCAGCCGCAGCGGCTTTCGATCCAGTCGTTGGTGATGACCCGCTCCGCCTTCATATCGACCACGGTGAAATCGGCATCGTAGCCCACCGCGATCCGGCCCTTGCCGGCGATGTTGTAGATGCGGGCCGGACCGGCGCTGGTGAGGTCGACCAGCCGCTCCAGCGTCAGCCGCCCCTGCTTGACATGGTCCAGCATGATGGGAACCAGCGTCTGGACCCCGGTCATGCCCGACGGGCTTTGAGGATAGGGCTTGTCCTTTTCCTCGCGGGTGTGGGGCGCGTGGTCGGAGCCCAGCACGTCCACCACGCCGTTGGAAATGGCGGCCCACAGGGCTTCGCGGTGATGGATGCCCCGGATCGGCGGATTCATCTGGGCATAGGTGCCCAGGCGCTCGTAGCATTCCGGGGCGGCCAGGGTCAGGTGCTGCGGCGTGGTCTCCACCGTGGCCAGATCCTTGTAGCCGGCCAGGAACTCCATCTCCTCGGCGGTGGTGACGTGCAGGACATGGACGCGGCGGCGCACCTTCCCGGCCAGGGCGATCAGCCGCTTGCTCGCCATCAGCGCCGTCTCCACGTCGCGCCAGTGGTGGTGCGCCCGGGGATGGCCGGCCTCGTCGGCCAGATGCTTGCGCTCGGCCAGCCGTCCCTCGTCCTCGCAATGGACGGCGACGCGGCGCGACCCTTGCGCCAGCACGGCGGCCAGGGTCTCGTCGTCGGCCACCAGCAGCGAGCCGGTGGAGGACCCCATGAAGATCTTGACGCCGGCGCAGCCGGGCATCCGCTCCCACTCGGCCAGATGAGCGACGTTGTCGGCGGCGGCGCCGATGAAGAAGGCATGGTCCACCCAGGCGCGGCCCTTGGCCCGCTCCAGCTTGTCATTGATGGCGTCGGCGGTGGTGGTGGACGGCTTGGTGTTGGGCATCTCGAAGATGGCGACGACGCCGCCCTGGGCGGCGGCGGCGGTTCCCGAGGCCAGGTCTTCCTTGTGCTCCAGTCCGGGCTCGCGGAAATGCACCTGGGTGTCGATCACGCCGGGCAGCACGGTCAGGCCGCGCAGGTCCATGTCCTCGGCGGCGGCGGCCGATCCCAGGTCGCCGATGACGACGATGCGCCCGTCGCGCACCGCGATATCGGCCCGTTCCCGGCCGTTGGGCGTGACGATGGTGCCGTGGCGCAGGATCAGGTCATAGGTCTGGGACATGAACGGTCTCCGCAAGGATGTCGGTTACTATACTTGATCGGACAGATCGGAAAAGACATCCCCTTCCGGCATTTTTCCCAACACATGCCGCCGGTGCCACAGGGCATAGAACAGCAGGGTCCAGCAGGCGAAGCCGGTCTCCTTGGATCCGTCGCGGAACAGGGCCTCCACCGTGCCGGGGCGGCAGATCTCATTGATGCCGGGCTGGTTCGCCACCAGGGCGCCGATCTGGGGCGAGCGGGCGATCCACTCTCCCACCGGAACGGTGAAGCCGCGCTTCTTGTCGAACGGCCGGGCGGCGGGCAGGGCGGTCTCCAGCCATTTGCGCAGCAGCCACTTGCCGAGGCCCTTGTGCACCTTGAGGTGATCGGGCAGGCGGAAGGCGAAGGCGGCGACCACCGGGTCGAGGAAGGGGACCCGGCCCTCGATGCCGTTGGCCATCAGGCAGCGGTCGGCCTTGGTCAGCAGGTCGTTGGGCAGCCAGTCGGCGCAGTCCACCGCCTGGGCCCGTTGCAGGGCCGAGCGGCCGCTGGGGGCTTCGGTCCGCTCCGCCGCCTTGATCCCGTCGCGCCAGCCGTCGTCGACGCCGTCGCGCAGCACGCCGAGGCCGTCGAAGGTGCCGCCGCGCCGCATGGGCTTGGTGAACGGCCAGGGCCGCATGGCGTGGCGATAGCGGCCATAGCCGCCAAACAACTCGTCGCCACCTTCTCCCGACAGGATGACCTTGACCTGCTTGCGGGCCTCCTGCGCCAGCTTGAAGGTGGGCAGGCAGGCATAGTCGGCGGCGGGGTCGTCCATGCAGGCCGCCACCCGCGGCAGCAGCGACCAGAAGTCGCTTTCGGTGAAGTCCACTTCCACGTGGCGGGCGCCGGTGATGCGGGCCAGTTCGCGGGCGTGGTCGCGCTCGTCATGGGCCTTGGTGCCGGAAAAGCCGGCGGTGAAGGCCAGCACGCCGCGCGGGTTGAGCCGCGCCATCATGGCCAGCACCGCCGACGAATCGATGCCGCCCGACAGGAACATGCCATAGGGCACGTCGGAGCGCTGATGCAGGTCCACCGATTCGGTCAGCACCTCGTCCAACTGGTCGAGCAACGCGTCCAGGTCGCCCGGTTCCGGCCCGCCGGCGGGCAGGGCGGTGAGGCGGCGGCTGTCCTGGATGCAGCCGTCTTCCACCAGGACGGTCTCGCCCGGCGCCAACCGGCGGATGCCCTTGAAGATGGTGTCGAGGCCGGTGGTGAACTGCATCTGCAACAGTTCGGCGCGGGCCTTGGGGTTGATCTCGGGCTTGACCGCACCGGCGGCGACCAGCGCCTGGGGCTCGGAGGCGAAGGCGAGGCCCGGCTGCGTCTCCACCAGATAGAGCGGCTTGATGCCGAACGGATCGCGCGACAGCACCAGTTGCCGCCGCGCGGGGTCGTGGATGGCGATGGCGTACATGCCGCGCAACGACCGGGCGAAGCCCAGACCCTGGTGGCGGTACAGATGCAGCGGCGGCTCGCAGTCGGAGCCGGTGGCGAAGGCCTGCCCCGGCATGTCCGACTTGAGTTCCAGGTAGTTGTAGACCTCGCCATTGGCGACGATGGCGCAGCCGTCGGTGGCGGTGATGGGCTGGCGGCCACCCTCCAAATCGATGATCGACAGGCGATTCTGCACCAGCCCCACATTGCCGTCCACATGGCGGCCGCGCCCGTCGGGGCCGCGATGGGCCAGGGCATCGGCCAGCCGGTCGAGCATCCCCTCGTCGGGGGCGGAATTGACCGTCATCAGGCCGGCGATGCCGCACATCAGCGTTTGACCTTGGCGAAAAAGTCCAGATAGGCCGCCACCACGGCGGCCTCGGTGAAGCGCTCCTCATAGGCCTTGCGGCCGGCGGCGGCCATGGCCTTGGCGGTGTCGGGCTCGGCCAGCAGGCGGCGGATGGCGGCGGCCAGGGCCTTGTCGTCGTCGATGGGTGTCAGCACTCCGTCGATGCCGTCGGCGATCAGCTGGCGCGGCCCCTGGGCGGCGCAGGCGATCACCGGCTTGGCGGCGGCCCAGGCCTCGATCACCACGTTGCCCAGCGGCTCGTGGCGGGACGGGCAGACGAAGACGTCGCCGCTGGCGTACAGGGCGGCGACGTCGTCGCGCCAGCCCAGGAAGCGCACCCTGGGCTTGACGGCGAGATGGGCGGCCAACTCCTCCAACTCGGCCCGCAACGGGCCTTCGCCAGCGATCCACAGATAGCAGTCGTGAATCGATTCCACCGCCCGCAACAGCACGTCGAAGCCCTTGTTGGCGTGCAGGCGTCCCATGGCCACCACCAGCGGCGCTCCCGGCGGGGTGTCGAGCGAGGCGCGCGAGACTGGTTTGGCCTTGGTGTCGGCAACGAAGTTGGGGACGTAATGGGCGCGCTCCGTCGGCCAGCCCTGGCCGATGATCCAGTCGCGGATGTCGGGGGTGTTGCCGATCAGATGGTCGCAGGCGCGGTAGTATTTGAGGTCGTAATAGCCGCCCAACCGCCCGACCGTCACGAAGTCACCTTTCGGGACGAATTTGCTGGCCCGGTTCATCCAGCTCAACACCAGATCAGGCTGGAACCGCTTGACCTCCTGGGCGAAGCGCCAACGGGTCACCAGATCCAGCGCGCCGCCGAACGGCAGCTCCACCACCTCGACGCCGCCGGCCCGCAACAGGGCGGCGCGCTTGGGATTGGCGCGGATCAGCACCTGCTGCGTGATGCCGGCGCGGTGCAGGGCAGGGGCGAGGCGCTCGAAAAAGGCCTCGGCGCCGCCATGGGGAGCGCCGGCCATGGCCTGGAGCAGGCGGGTCATTTCAGCCAGCCTTCCAGCGTCTCCGCCGCGCTGTCCCAGGTCCGGGTCTTGTACAACGCGCGGGCTTCGTCGCCCATGCTCCGCCGCACCGTCGCGTCGTTCAGCAGCAGGGCGGCGAGATTGGCGAAGGCATCGTCATCGGGCGCCACATAGGCGGTGGCGCCGTCCCGCACCCGCTCGGGGGCGGCGCCCAACGGCCGCAGCACCGCCGGACAGCCGCTGGCCTGACTCTCCATCAGGGTGAAGCAGCCCATGTCGTCGTCATGGCCGGGGAACAGGTGGACGCTGGCCTCCTGATAGGCCACCGCCATCAGGAAATCGCTCTGGGGCCGGTTGATCACCACGCCGTGCGCCCGCGCCGCCAGGGCCTTGTCGGCCAGCGGCTTGAGGGCGGCATCGACCTCGCCGCCATCGGCGGCGGCGGCCAGGGTGGTGGAGTGGATGTGCAATTCGGCGGTGGGGGCCAGCGGGCGGATGCGGGCGACCCACAGATCCAGCAGCCAGTCCATGCCATGGGCGGGATGGGTGGTGACGATGGCGCGCGGCGGCGTTACCGGGCGCGGCTCGCCGCCGAGAAAGTCGGAGCGCAGCGCCGGGGGCAGCAGGCCGGCCTGCAAGCCGCGCGCCTGAAAGTCGCGGGCCTGGGCCTCAGCGGTCAACAGGATCAGCGGCTTGTGGCTGGCCAGCAGGTCGCGCGTCACCTGGCGTTCCAGTAGCCGGCCGGGGCCGGTGAACCACAGCACCCGCTTGTCGGTGTGGCGGATGAATTCCAGCAGCGACGGTTTGCGAAAGGCGATCAGCACGTCGGTGTGCAGCGGCTTCTTGCCGTCGAAGGTCTCCCACTGGGCGCCTTCCACATACATGCCCCAGCGGCAGCGGTTGAACACGGCGATGGTGTGGCCGCGCCGCGCCAGGGCGCCGGGCAGCGCGGCGAACGCCTTCTCGGCGCCGCCCAGCGGCCGGCTCGACGCGCTGTAGCCGTCGAAGGGGATGGAATCATCGACAAGAGTGATATGCATGGCGGAACTCTTATACGGCGGCATTGATGCCTTGTCATCCGGTGCGGTTTGTCCCACCTTTTGCGTCTTGGCGTGGTCTGATCCCGACGAGCGAGCCTGACTCGCTCGGAGTTGCGGGCAACGCCCGGCGCGGCTTGTGCCGCGAAAGCCAAGCCGTCGGAGACGGCGCCCGGCGATTGAGGGGCAATATGAGGAGAACAGCGACATGGCTGACAAGGTTTTCGTGCGTCTCGACCAGCGGGCGGTGATCGAAGTGGGCGGCGAGGACCGGCGGAGCTTCCTGCAGGGGCTGGTCTCCAACGACATGACCAAGGTGGCGCCCGACCGCGCGGTTTACAGCGCCTTCCTGACGCCGCAGGGCAAGTTCCTGTTCGACCTGTTCGTGGTGGAAAGGGGCGACGTCTTCCTGCTGGAGACCGAGGCCGGCCGGGCGGAGGAGTTCCGCAAGAAGCTCTCCATGTACAAGCTGCGCGCCAAGGTGACCATCGCCCTGGCCGACAACGTGGCGGTGTTCGCCGTCATGGGCGACGGCGCCGCCGACGCGCTGGGTGTCGCGGTGGCGGCCGGCTCGGCCGAGGAATTCGCCGGCGGCGTCGCCTTCGTCGATCCCCGTCTCGCCGATATCGGCCTCAGGGCGCTGCTGTCGGTGGATGGCGGACCGCGGGTGCTGGAGGCCAACGACTTCGCTCCGGCCGGGTTCGCGGTGTGGGACGAGGCCCGCATCCGTCTCGGTCTGCCCGACGGCAGCCGCGATCTGGCGGTGGACAAGTCGCTGCTGCTGGAGAACGGCTTCGACGAGCTGAACGGCGTCGATTTCCAGAAGGGCTGCTATATGGGCCAGGAGTTGACGGCGCGGACCAAGTATCGCGGTCTGGTGCGCAAGCGCCTGATGCCGGTGGAGATCAACGGCCCGACGCCGGAAGCAGGGACGGAAATCAAGCTGGGCGAGGCCGAGGCCGGCGAGATGCGGTCAAGCTGCGGTTCCGTGGGATTGGCGATGATCCGCCTCGACCAGTTCCGCGTCTCGGGCGGTGTCGGCCTCACCTGTGGTTCCGCCACCCTCGCCGCCGTCAAGCCGTCCTGGGCGGTGTTCCCGGAGGGGGAGTAGCGGGGATGGACGAGCGGGTGCGCCGGGTGACGCCACTCACCGTGCTGCCGGACATTTCCGCGACGGTTCAGCAATATCTTGATCTCGGGTTCGAGCCCGTGGAAACCGGAACGCCGGATTGCGTCGGCCTGCGCGCCGGCCAGACCTATCTGCTCCTGGCGACCCAGGCCTTCATGGAACGCCAGTTTCGCCCCTGGACCGTCGCCCTGCTGGTCAACCGCACCACGCCCTACATCTACGTGGCTTCGCTGGACGCGGCAAAGGCGAGCCTCTCTCCGACGGCGGCCATCGTCGAACAGGCCTTGGCCCAGGAAGGCACCAGGGAGGCCGTGGTCGAGACCGAAGGGCAATACGTCATCCTGGCGGAAAAAGTCTAAGCCGTCTCCACCACCAGATTGCGGAAGATCCGGACCATTTGCAGGTCGAGCTTGTCGCGCATCAGCTCCTGCATGACCTCCAGCGCTTGGGCCGGGGCCATGGCGGCGCGGTAGGGCCGGCGTTCGGTCAGGGCGGAAAACACGTCGACGATGGCCGCCATGCGGGCGAGGTCGTTGATCTCGCCGTTCTTCAGCCGGTTGGGATAGCCGCTGCCGTCCAGGCGCTCGTGATGCTGCTCGGCCACCAGGATGACGGCGCGGGGCGCGTCGGTGTGCTGGCGTAGGTATTTGACGGTGTCGTGGACATGCCCATCATGGGCCGCCGCCCGTTCTTCCGGGCTGAGCGCCCCCATCTTGCCGCTGAGGTGAGGGGGATAGGCGGTCTTGCCGAAATCGTGCACCAAGCCGGCCTCCGCCAGGGTCATCAGCGACCCCTCGTCCAGTCCGATCCGGTGGCCGAACAGGGCCAGCAAGGTCGCCACCCGCAGCGAGTGGACGTACCAGATGTCGTTGTGATTGCGCAGCCCCTCGAAAATATAGGCATGGCCCGATTGGCGCACGGTGTCGAGAACGGGGGAGCAGGCGTCGGAGACGGTCTTGAATTCGATGGGCTTGCCCTGGCCCACCAGGTCGGTGACACCGTTGAACAGGGACAGCGTCTGGCCCAAGGCGGCGCGGGGGCCGTCGGGCAATTTGGCCCAGTCCTCCTCCACCGTCTTGTTGGCCAGGGTGCTGATCAGCCGGATCAGCTCCGGTGACGATACCGGCAGCCGGATCTCGGCATCCGGCACCTGATCGGCCAGGGCGGCGGGGCCGGACGCCGCCGGTGACGCGCCGAAGCGGATGATCGGGGTTCGGCCGAAGGAGGGGTGCTTGCGCAGGCGCTTGATCGGGGGTGTGCGCGCATCGCCGGTCACTCCCGCGCCGACCAGGATGGCCGACGGCGCCTTGGTCACCCGCGCCACCGCCGATTCCACATCGGGGAAATCAGAGACCCGAAAGGCCGAGATCGCCAGCTTGGCCAGATCGTCGCGCTGGCGCGGACTGGGGTCGATCACCACCAGCGTACGGCCGGGCGAGAAATAGGCGTCGGCACCGCCCAGCGGTCCGACAGATGCGTGTGCGCTCACGGAACGTCCCCTTCGTACCCCAACCCATTCCCCAATCGGGTAATGTTAGACGGGCAACTTCGCTTGCGCACCTACCCGAAAGTTTAAGAATCGGCCACGACCGCCGAGATTGGCGCGAATTCGCCGAATCTTATATGTCAAGCCTTCTTGAGGTAGCAGGTCTTGAGCACCAGGGTGGACTTGCCGTCCTTGACCTCGATCTCCTCGGGATCGTTGGTCAGGCGGATGTTCTTCATGGTGCTGCCGCGCTTGAGGTTGAGCGACGAGTTCTTGACCTTGAGGTCGCGAATCAGCTGCACCGCATCGCCGTCGCTGAGCACGGCGCCGTTGCTGTCCTTGGTCTCTTCCATGATGCTTAGGCCTTTCCGAAGACGCGCTTGAAGATGGTGTCCACATGCTTGGTGTGGTAGCCGAGGTCGAACAGCTCCTCCAGCGTCTTGGCCGGAATATGGGCGGAGACCTCCGCGTCGGCCTTGAGCAGGTCGAGGAAGCTGGCGCCCTCCTGCCATACCTTCATGGCGTTGCGCTGCACCGCCTTGTAGCTGTCCTCGCGGCTCATGCCGGCCTGGGTCAGGCCCAGCAGGACGCGCTGCGAGAACACCAGGCCACCCAACTGGTTGAGGTTGCGCTGGACCGCGTCGGGATAGATCACCAGATTCTCGATCACCCCGGCCAGACGGTTGAGGGCGAAGTCGAGGGTGACGGTGGCGTCGGGGCCGATCATGCGCTCCACCGAGGAGTGGGAGATGTCGCGCTCGTGCCACAGCGCCACGTTCTCCAGGGCGGGGATCACCATGCCGCGCACCAGCCGGGCCAGACCGGTGAGGTTCTCGGTCAGCACCGGGTTGCGCTTGTGCGGCATGGCCGAGCTGCCCTTCTGACCGGGCGAGAAGTATTCCTCGACCTCGCGCACTTCGGTGCGCTGGAGGTGGCGGATGTCGATGGCCACATGCTCGATGGAACTGGCGATAACTCCCAACGTGGCGAAGAACTGGGCGTGACGGTCGCGCGGGATCACCTGGGTCGATACCGGCTCGGGGGTCAGGCCCAGCTTGGCGGCCACATGCTCCTCGATCCGGGGGTCGATATTGGCGAAGGTGCCGACCGCGCCGGAGATGGCGCAGGTGGCCACGTCGTCCCGTGCCGCCACCAGACGGCGGCGATTGCGCTGGAACTCGGCGTGGAAGGCGGCGAAGCGCAGGCCCATGGTCACCGGCTCGGCATGGATGCCGTGCGAGCGGCCCATGCAGACCATGTCCTTGAACTCGAAGGCGCGGGCCTCCAGCGCGGCCAGCAGCCGGTCGAGATCGGCCAGCAGCAGGTCGGTGGCCTGGGTCAGCTGCACCGCCAGACAGGTGTCGAGCACGTCGGACGAGGTCATGCCCTGGTGGACGAAGCGGGAGTCGGGGCCGATATGCTCGGCCAGCTCGGTGAGGAAGGCGATGACGTCGTGCTTGGTCTCGCGCTCGATCTCGTCGATGCGCGCCGACCGCTCCGGGGTGTAGGGAATGTTGCCCTTGGCCCACACCGTCTTGGCGGAGTCCTTGGGGATCACCCCGATCTCGGCCAGGGCGTCGCAGGCATGGGCCTCGATCTCGAACCAGATGCGGAACCGGTTCTCGGGTTCCCAGATCTTGGTCATTTCCGGGCGGGAATAGCGGGGGATCATGGCTGCGGAGCCTCCTCAACGAACAGAGGAGGCGGACATAGCACGCCGACGCCCGTGATGGAAGACCGGGGCAACCGGGCCGCGTTCGGAATTGATCGTGCCGTCCGGCCACAGCCTGATATGCTGGCGTCCAGCACGTTCGCCGATTTCAAGGAAACGACTCATGCGTACATTGGATGATCTGGCGGATGTGGGGCGCATGGTCGCCATCGACGCGGAGACCACCGGCTTTCCCATCCCCACCGCCGCCGAGATCAAGAAGATGCCCAAGGGGCTGCGGCTGCCCGGCATCGTCATCGAAATCGGCTGCGTCGAGTTGCTGCGCGACGGCGACGGCTGGAAGACGGGGGAAAGCTGGCAGCGCCGCATTCAGCCCAACGGCCCCATCGCCAAGGCGTCCATCGCCATCCACGGCATCAATCCAGCCGAGTTGAAGAACGCGCCCCATTTCCGCGACGTTCTGGACGAGTTCGAGACCTTCATCGGCCAGGACGTGCTGCTGGCCCACAGCGCTGTCAACGAGATCAATTTCCTGAATTTCGAATATGCCCGGCTGGGGCGCTGCGGTTTCGACGAGACGATCTTCTCGGAGAATGATTTCGTCTGCACCCAGGACCTGTCGCGGCAGTTCTTCCCCGGCGTGCCGGGATCGTTGGACGTGCTGTGCGACCGGCTGTGGATCGATCGCTCCGACCGCTTCCAGCATCACGGCGCGCTGCTCGACGCCGTCCTGACCGCCGAGGCCTTCCTGAAGATGCAAGGCGGCTTCGTCAGCGACGACACCCGCTCGATCAGCTTCGGCGAGAAATAGGAAAGGCCCGCGCCGGCGGGGCCTTGATTTAAAGGGTGCGGATGCGGCCGTACTGGACGAAGTCGGTCCAGGTGCGCTCCAGGCGCTGCATGGTGTGCAGCGTGGTGCCGAGCTGGCCCTGGGTCTGGGCGTCGTCGCCGAGGGCGGTGGCGAGGTCGTCCTGCAACTTGCGGACGGCGTTGCAGAGCGTCATGCCCTTGTCGGCCAGCTTCAGGCGCACCGAGCGGCGGTCATGGGGAGACCGCTCCTGGGTCAAGTAACCGGACTCGGTCAGCGCCTTGATGTTGTAGGACACGTTGGAGCCCTGGTAGTAGCCGCGATCCTTGAGGTCGCGGATCACCACTTCGTTCTCGCCGATATTGTAGAGCAGCAGCGCCTGAACGGCGTTGATATCTTCAATGCCGAGACGACGCAACTCGGTCCGCAAGACATCGAGGAAATGTCTATGCAGGCGTTCGATCAGGCGGATGATGTCGAAGTATGGCTGGTTCACGGGATGGGATTATATGGACTTTCCCTTTGCTCCACAACAGCCGATTACATGGACAAAAGGTATGGGTGCTCACCATCCCTCAGTTTCTGCTTGCCTAAAAGAATCGGTGTGTGATTCAAGGATTCCGCCCTTTGATCGAGCGGAGGCGGTGGGATGGGTGGGATTGAGCACGTTGCAGTTGGGATCATTGCGGATCTCGAGGCGAAGTT
>NZ_CAINTR010000186.1 GCF_903853455.1 uncultured Magnetospirillum sp. | reverse complement strand
TCATCAAAGCGTCGTCCTTCGATGAAAAGAAAGCAACCTACGTTCCTCCGTTGCTTCCCTACATTCAGTCTGCAAAAAGGTATGCTCCCACAAGGGGCAAGTAGCAGTTAAAAAAGGGGGTGGATAATTCCACCCTCTTTTCGTTTTTGTATATTTATGATGCATTGTTAATATTAATGAATAAATTTAAAGATGTAATGCCATTTTGTCAATTTGTAAGAATGACGTGCTGATATCAAATATTGCATTTAGCCAATCAAACAGGAAAAACAACATTATCTATTGCCTCCTTACGTTTTTTTAGGCTAAAACCAAGTCCATATTCAGCGCCTTGCCCAGGCGTTGAATGACCCAATAATGCGTCATTCAGTTCCTTGTCACAACCAGTTTCACGCAATGCATCTTTCATAGTATGCCTATATGAATGGAACACCTTTTTTCCAACAACATTGAAGTGCTTTTTTTCATTGCTGTACCAACTGCTTATTTGCTTTCCACGTTTTCCATCTTTGCCACTAGTAAGTGTTGGGAATAGCCATGTGTCAGTTATGGTTTTCACATAATCCAAGAAACCGATGTCGATTAATGCCTTTCCTATTGGTACCGGACGTTTGGAGGCTTCATTTTTGATGAACTTCACTGGTTTGTCATCATCATCAAGCGTTGTGATGTTCAGATAGTGGATATCACCTTCACGCTTTACATCTGTAACCAATAATCCAGCGATCTCTTCCAATCTTGCACCTGTATATAGGGCAATGTATGGTATCCATTGCCTTGGTCCCCAACTGGCTTTATCAACTTGCCATGTTCTACTTTTGAAAATGTTTTTCACATCATCCATATTGTATGGTTTGTATGAGTTCTTGACATAACCCTTTTGGTTAATGCCAGCACCTGGATTGTTATCAATATATTTTTCCTCAAAAGCATATGACAGCATAGCCTTGATTGGTGTCAAATATCCATTAACAGTGTTTGGCGATAGCTTCACACCATCGGAACCATGTTCAATTATATGGTCCTTGAAAGTCCTGACATGGGCTGTCGTGACTGAACGGATGTGGGTTTTCCTTGATAGTTTGGCAACTTCAAGGAACCAATCAAAGGTCTTATCCCAACGGCGCAGGGTATCAACTGGCTTTCCTTTGGATTGCTTGTACTTCTTAAAGATGTTTTCAAGGGTATCCGTTCCAGTGGTTTCCTTGGCTTTTGGAAGTTCTGGAGCCACATATTCTGGTGTGGGTTGGGTATAGGTCGGTTGGGAAGCGCCAAACCGAACAGCCAACATGGCTTGGAAGGATTCATCCTTCGTAACCTTCACCCCTGCCTTGATTCTGGCTTCTTCAAACATCTTCACGACGACGATATCGGATTGTGAAGCACGCCCCAAGGCAACGCTTTTATCGGTCGTTCCTAGGCTAAAGGTGATTTCTGCCTTGCCACGGTGTGGTTCAGGCAAAAGTTGTGCTATAGTCTTCGGAACACGCTTTCTGTAATAGTATGTCTTGTTGCGTAGCTGGATTGGCATCACTTATCATCCGTCCAGTGTGACCGGCTTGTGTGCCATATACGGATGGAATCCATCCATCATCCGTCCTGTGTAGCACCAAGCGGTGAAACAAGTGTAATAGCCATAAATTTCAAAAGTCAAGCTAAAAGAATGTTGTATTATCAATGTGTTAGCATTTTAGGGAAGGATGATACCCATTGACGATCATGGTTCAATCAATCTCTCATATGGGCGAGCCACATTCGTGTCTCGCCTCTGTCCCTCAATCGCCGGGCGCACGCCTCCGCGTGCTTGGCTTTCGCGCCATGTGGCGCGGCGGGCCTTGCCCTTGCCTCGGAGCACATGAATGAATTCATCTGCTCCTCGGTCTCGCACCATCCCCGATCTTGCCGTCGAAATCGACGGGCTGGTCAAGGTTTACCGCGGTCGCGGACCGGAGAAGCGGGCGCTGGACGGCGTGTCGCTGGCGGTGCCGCGCGGCTCGTTCTTCGGCCTGCTGGGACCCAACGGCGCCGGCAAGAGCACCCTCATCAACATCCTGGCCGGTCTGGTGGTCAAGACCGCCGGCACCGCCCGCATCTGGGACCGCGACATCGACCTGGATCAGCGCGGCGCCAAGGCCGCCATCGGGGTGGTGCCGCAAGAGCTGAACCTGGATCCGTTCTTCACGCCGCGCGAGCTGCTGGACGTCCAGGCCGGCATGTACGGCGTGCCCAAATCCGAGCGCCGCACCATGGAGATCCTGGAGGCGGTGGGGCTGGCCGACAAGGCCGATTCCTATGCCCGCACCCTGTCGGGCGGCATGCGCCGCCGCCTGCTGGTGGCCAAGGCCATGGTGCATTCGCCGCCGGTGCTGGTGCTGGACGAACCCACCGCCGGCGTGGACATTCAGTTGCGCCAGCAGCTTTGGGCCTATGTGCGAGAGCTGAACCGGCGCGGCACCACCATCCTGCTCACCACCCACTACCTGGAAGAGGCGGAGCAGCTGTGCGACCGCATCGCCATCATCAACCACGGCACCCTGGTGGCCTGCGACACCACCGCCAACCTGCTGAAGCGCATCGACGGCAAGGCGTTGACCGTCACCGTCGATCGCGACCTCGCCGAGGTGCCGGCGGCGCTGGCGCAATTCTCGCCGGAACTGCGTCCCGAGCGGCGGGTGGTGGTGCGCTATCACCCCACCGTCACGCCCATCAGCCGCATTCTCGACGCCTTCGCCGCCGCCGGGCTGGTCATCATGGACCTGTCCACCGAGGAAACCGACCTAGAGGACATCTTCCTCAAGCTGACGTCGTCGAAGACCGCGTCCTGACGGGAAGGGGATTACTGCTTCGGCACCGAGCAGACCCCGTCGCTGCGCGGGCAGACCTCGGGGATCGGCTTGCCGTCGCGCGACAATCCGATCCAGGCGGCCACCGCCGCTTCGTCGAAGCCGGCCATGCGGCGGCCGTCGGATTCCATCAGCGGCCGGCGGATCAGCAGCGGGTCCAGGCACATCTCGGCCAGCGCCGCGTCGGGCTGCATCCGTTCCGGCACCACCGCTCCCGACTTGACCCGAGGCGCGGCGCGGTTGAACCAGTCGGCCACCGGCTTGGACTCGAAGAACGGCCGTAGCGTCTCGGGGGTCCAGTTCTGCACCCGGATGTCGAGGGCGACGACATCGTGTCCGGATTGCGACAAAACCTGCTTCTGGCGGGTGTTGTTGCTGCATCCCGGCTTTTCGTAGAAGACGACGACAGCCATGGTCTAGCCTTTCTTGCTGAGCGTTTCCGCGAGGGCGAGCAGCGCCGGCACCTGGGTCTTGATCTCCTCGACCACGGCCTTGTCCAGCTTGCCCAGCCAGGCGGCCGGAATCTCGCGTACGCCATAGGTGGCCCCGGCCAGCATGCCGGCGATGGCGCCGGTGGTGTCGGCGTCGCCGCCCTGGTTGACCACCTCGATCACGCAATTGCGGAAGGAATCGGTCACGAAATAGAAATGCAGCACCGTCTGCATGGTATCGACGATATAGGCGGTGGACTGCCCCCGGAAGGTTTCGAACTTGAAGCACTTGTGGGTTTCGATCAGCTTGCGGGCCACCTCGCGGGCCTCCTTCATGCCCTGGCCTTGGATCAGGGCATGGCCCATGCGGCCCAGCGCCAGGGTGGCGTCGTCGGACAACGGATGGTGGTGGGTGATGTGGCTTTGGGCCAGGGTCCACTGTTCCAGCAGGTCGGGACGCCCCAAGGTGGCCATGGCCACCGGCAGGTTGCGCATGGCGGCGCCGTTGCCGGCGTCGCCCTCGCAATAGGCGCCCTCGGTGGTGCCGTTGGTGATGTAGCGGCGAATGCCGCGACGGCAGGTGTTGCCCACGTCCACCGGGCCGCTCTTCAGCCAGGCGGCGAATTCGTCGCAGATGTCGGCGACGTCGAAGTCCTGCTTACGGGTCAGGGAGCGTCCCAGGCACAGGGCCATCTCGGTGTCGTCGGTGACCTGGCCGGGCGCCAGATGCAGCCAGCCGCCGCCGATCATCTTGCGGTGCAGGCCGTATTTCTCGCGGATCTCGCCCTTGGTCAGGAATTCGACGGTGGCTCCCAGGGCGTCTCCGACCGCGAAGCCGAGATAGGCCCCGAGCGCACGCTCGAGCACGGTGGGGGCGGTCATGGGCGGCCTTTCAGCAAGACGGTGGATCGCATGGTTTTCTCGGCTCAGAGGTAGTCGGCGCGAACACGGTAATCGCCGCCTACCACCAGAAACTCGCCCTCGCCCTTGAGAGGGTGGATCGGCAGCAGGGTGTTGAAGAAGACAATTTTCACCGTCGGCACCTCGACGGTGAGGATGGTGTCGCCGAAACAGTCGGCGACCCCGCGGTCGCTGGAGAACGAGGCCAGGTTGTTCAGGCGCATCACCACATTCTTCTTGTCGAGGCGTTCGACGATCTGGTGCTCCTCGAACGAGTTGACGCCGCGATACAAGGTGAGGTGGCGGCGGCCCGGCGCGGCATAGCGCGCCAGCGCCCACTGGCAGAACTCGTACAGCATGTCGAGCTGACAGTAGATGGAGTTGTTGTGGAAGCGGCTCGACATCTTCTCTTCCACATAGGCCATCCAGCCGGCGGTGGAGAAGCGGGTGATCATTTCCTTGTGGTAGGTGGGAAACAGCCCGAAGCGGCTTTCCACCCAGCCTTTCAGCACGGCGCCCTCGGGGGCGTTGGAATCGTAGCCCCAGCCCTTGAGCAGCCGCAGGAAGCTGGAGCGGTAGCGCCGCACCTTGTCGCGGCCGCCCTTGGCCTCGTCGTTGTTTTCATGCTGTTCGGGATCGATGCCGAACATGGCCATCATGTACTTGTAGAAAGCGTCGCCGGCGTCGGCCAGGCTGTCGGAGAAGCCCAGCATCTCGAACATGGAGCGGTTCATCTCGCGCACCCCCGAGATGTGCAGCTCGCGCGGGTCGTCGTTGAACATCGCGCTGCCCAGCAGGTTGGTGGACAAGCCCACCAGATTGGTGCTGTGCCCAAGGCGTTGAGGATGCTGCTCGGTCATATTGGTAAAGGCTCTCCCTTAAGTCGCGCCCGATTTGATGCAAGACTCATACCTAAAGCAGGGGGGTGGCGGGATCGCCAGCATCCTCGCCGCTGTTGGGCTTGCAACACTCTGTCGGGTGGTTGTCGGGTTCCGTACAGACGCTCAAAAAGCAGGCATGTGCCCGATATGCCGGGTTAGTCAATTGATATTGCGGCATAAATAATTTTTGCTGCGCCGCAAAGAGAGTTGGCACGCCGGCTGCAATACCCCTGTCGTGGCGGAGGCCCTGCCCTCGCCGACGAATTCGGAAGACAGCTCGAAAGGAACTCTCACATGTCTCTTCGTCAGATCGCGTTCTACGGCAAGGGCGGCATCGGCAAGTCCACCACCTCCCAGAACACCCTCGCTGCCCTGGTCGAAATGGGCCAGAAGATCCTGATCGTCGGCTGCGATCCCAAGGCCGACTCGACCCGCCTGATCCTGAACTGCAAGCTGCAGGACACCGTGCTGCATCTGGCCGCCAAGGCCGGTTCGGTGGAAGACCTGGAATTGGCCGACGTGATGAAGATCGGCTACAAGGGCATCAAGTGCACCGAAGCCGGTGGTCCCGAGCCGGGCGTCGGCTGCGCCGGCCGTGGCGTCATCACCGCCATCAACTTCCTGGAAGAGAACGGCGCCTATGACGACGTGGACTATGTGTCCTACGACGTGCTGGGCGACGTGGTGTGTGGCGGCTTCGCCATGCCGATCCGTGAGAACAAGGCCCAGGAAATCTACATCGTCATGTCCGGCGAGATGATGGCCCTGTATGCCGCCAACAACATCGCCCGCGGCATTCTGAAGTATGCCGGCACCGGCGGCGTGCGCCTCGGCGGCCTGATCTGCAACGAGCGTCAGACCGACCGCGAGATCGATCTGTCCGAGAGCCTGGCCCAGAAGCTGAACACCCAGCTGATCCACTTCGTGCCGCGCGACAACGGCGTGCAGCACGCCGAGCTGCGTCGCCAGACCGTCATCCAGTACGCCCCGGACTCCAAGCAGGCCGGCGAGTACCGCGCTCTGGCCACCAAGATCCACGCCAATGGCGGCAAGGGTACCATCCCGACCCCGATCACCATGGAAGAGCTGGAAGACATGCTGCTCGAGTTCGGCATCATGAAGTCCGACGAGCAGGCCCTGGCCGAGCTCGAAGCCAAGGAAAAGACCCTCTGCGGCACCGCCGGTTGATCGACGCCTAGCCTTACCGCCTTCCCGCCGGCCCATCCATTCAAGGGCCGGCGGCCCCGGCGGGGTAGTGAGCTCTAGCGAAGGAGAAGGGGCATGAGCCTCGAATATACCAACGACACAGCCGCCAACGAGGCGCTGATCAAGGAAGTTCTCGACCAGTACCCGGAGAAGGCCGCCAAGAAGCGTGGCCGTCACCTGGGCACCGTCAAGACCGAAGAGAACGGCACCCCGACCTGTGGCGTGAAGTCCAACATCAAGTCGGTTCCCGGCGTCATGACCGTTCGCGGTTGCGCCTATGCCGGTGCCAAGGGCGTGGTGTGGGGTCCGGTCAAGGACATGGTCCACATCTCCCACGGCCCCATCGGTTGCGGCCAGTACTCCTGGTCCCAGCGCCGCAACTACTTCACCGGCACCGTGGGCATCGACAGCTTCGTCACCATGCAGGTGACCTCCGACTTCCAGGAACGCGACATCGTCTTCGGCGGCGACAAGAACCTGGAAATCATGATCGACGAGCTGAACGACCTGTTCCCGCTGAACAACGGTCTGTCGATCCTGTCCGAGTGCCCGATCGGCCTGATCGGTGACGACATCGAAGCCGTCGCCAAGAAGAAGGCCAAGGATCTCGGCAAGACCATCGTTCCGGTCCGCTGCGAAGGCTTCCGTGGCGTGTCCCAGTCGCTGGGCCACCACATCGCCAACGACGCCATCCGGGACTGGGTGTTCGACAAGAGCGCCCCCGAGTGGGAAACCGGCCCCTACGACGTCAACCTGATCGCCGACTACAACATCGGTGGTGACGCTTGGCCGAGCCGTAAGTTGCTGGAAGAGATCGGCCTGCGGGTCATCGGATCCTGGTCCGGCGACGCCACCCTGGCCGAGATCGAGCGCGCTCCCAAGGCCAAGATGAACCTCATCCACTGCTACCGGTCGATGAACTACATCTGCCGGCACATGGAAGAGAAGTACGGCATGCCGTGGATCGAATACAACTTCTTCGGTCCGACCCAGATCGCCGCTTCGTTGCGCAAGATCGCCGCGGCGTTCGACGAGACCATCCAGGCCAATGCCGAGAAGGTCATCGCCAAGTACCAGCCCCTGGTGGACGCGGTCGTCGCCCGCTTCAAGCCGCGGCTGAACGAGAAGACGGTCATGCTGTATGTCGGTGGCCTGCGCCCCCGCCACACCGCCACCGCCTACGAAGACCTTGGCATGAGGATTGTCGGCTCGGGCTACGAGTTCGCCCACAACGACGACTATCAGCGCACCGCCACCTACCTCAAGGAAGGCACGCTGATTTATGACGACGTGAGTGAGTTCGAGTTGGAGAAGTTCATCGAGAAGCTGCGTCCCGACCTGGTCGGGTCGGGCATCAAGGAGAAGTACTCGACCCAGAAGATGGGCGTGCCCTTCCGCCAGATGCACTCGTGGGACTACTCGGGCCCCTATCACGGCTATGACGGCTTCGCCATCTTCGCCCGTGACATGGACATGGCCATCAACGCCCCGGTGTGGGGCAAGCTCAAGGCCCCGTGGAAGGCCGCGTAAAGCCCCCTCGGTACCCTGATCTGGTTTTAGGAAAATCCCCTCCCCGCGTGTCGCCCAATATCCGGGGGCGTGGGGAGGATTGAGGAGAACTGCCATGCCGCAGAGCGCTGAAAACATCAAGGACCACATCTCCCTGTTCTCGGAGCCCGAGTACAAGGAATTGCTGGCCGCGAAAAAGGCCAACTACGAGTGCCGCCCCGCCGACGACAAGGTGGAAGAGCAGCTCGAGTACTCCAAGACCTGGGAGTATCGCGAGAAGAACTTCGCCCGGACCAAGGCCGTCATCAACCCGCACAAGGCCTGTCAGCCGCTGGGTGCCGTGTTCGCCGCCGCCGGTTTCGAAGAGACCCTGCCCTATGTGCACGGTTCTCAGGGTTGCGCCGCCTACTTCCGCTCGCATCTCGCCCGTCACTTCAAGGAAGCTTCGGCCTGCGTGTCGGACTCCATGACCGAAGACGCGGCGGTGTTCGGTGGTCTCGCCAACCTGGTCGAGGGCCTGCAGAACGCCAAGGTTCTGTATAAGCCCAAGATGATCGCGGTTTCGACCACCTGCATGGCCGAAGTCATCGGTGACGATCTCAGCGCCTTCATCGGCACCGCCAAGGAAAAGGAAGCCGTTCCGGCCGACTTCCCGGTTCCCTTCGCCCACACGCCGTCCTTCGTCGGCAGCCACGTGGTCGGCTACGACAACATGGTCAAGGGCATCCTGAATTACTTCTGGGATCGCGAGAAGGGCGAGGTCAAGCCGGGCAAGTCCAACGGCAAGATCAACATCATCCCCGGCTTCGACGGTTATGCGGTCGCCAACAACCGCGAACTGAAGCGCTACCTGGATACCATGGGCGTTGATTACACCATGATCAGCGACGTGTCGGAAGTGTTCGACACCCCCACCGACGGCACCTTCCGCATGTATGACGGCGGCACCAAGCTCGATGACGTCCGTGACGCCATCAACGCCAAGGCCACCATCGGCTTGCAGCAGTATTGCTCGGACAAGACCCTGGAATACGTTGCTTCCAAGGGTCAGGCCACCGCCGCCCTCAACTACCCCATGGGCGTCAGCGACACCGACGCCATGCTGATGAAGTTCTCGGAGTTTTCGGGCAAGGCTATCCCCGAGTCCATCGAGAAGGAGCGCGGCCGTCTGGTCGACGCCATCGCCGACAGCCAGGGCTGGCTGCATGGCAAGAAGGCCGCCGTGTTCGGCGATCCCGACTTCGTGCTGGCCATGGCGTCCTACCTGATGGAACTGGGCATCGAACCCGCTCACTGCCTGTGCACCAACGGCGGCAAGGAATGGGAAGCCCAGATGAAGGCCCTGCTGGCCGCCAACCCCTTCGGGGCCGGCTGCCAGGTGTGGGCGGGCAAGGATCTGTGGCACCTGCGGTCCCTGCTGTTCACCGAGCCGACCGACATGATCATCGGCAGCTCCTACGGCAAGTACCTGGAAAAGGACACCGGCATTCCGCTGATCCGTCTGACCTTCCCGGTGTTCGACCGTCACCACCACCACCGCTTCCCCACCATGGGCTACCAGGGTGCGCTGCGGACGCTGGTCGAAATCCTCGACCGGATCTTCGAGGTCGCCGACGCGTCGAGCGACATCTCCTACGATCTGACCCGCTGATCCAATCTTTCAGCGTGTAAGACCAAAGCCCCCCGGAACGGTTTACCCCGTTCCGGGGGTTCGTCTGTCCAGGCGCTGGAAAATCGCGATGGCTGCGCCTATCATGTCGGGGATGGTCACCCCAGGAGTCCCCATGGCCGAGCCGGCTTCCCTGTTCGATCCCGAGGATACCGACGCCAAGGAGCGGGCGATTGCGGCCGCCGAAGCGTCGTCCGAGGCCGAGGACGTGGCCTTGGCCGATGTCAAACGCTGGCTGCAAAGCTGGGGCAAGGCCGACGAGTTGCCGCCGCCGCCGTGGCAGTGACCTTTAGCCGGCTGGCACTGGCCGATCTCGTTCGCATCCGCTCGTATATCGGGACCTTCAACCCGGCGGCCGCCAGTCGTATGGCGGCACGGCTGCTGGCGGTGACCGAGGATCTGGCCGAGCATCCCTTGATCGGTCGGGCCACCGACCGGGGGCGGCGTGAGCTGACCATTGTTCCGCCCTATGTGCTGGTCTACCGGGTGAACGGTGCGCGGGTGCGGGTGCTGCGGATTTGGCACGGGGCGCAGGATCGGGACGGAGTTAGCCGCTAACGTCGTGCTACACGATCAAGGATTCCGGGATGCGGCGAGCATCGAAGCGGCGAGTCTCGCTGAAGCCGTCGGCGCGCAGGGTGGCATCGCCGACCATGCCCCCCCGGCTCGCCCTCGAGGGCGGCAAGCAACCGCAGCCGCCACAGGATATGACAGCAATCGTCGGGGCCGGTCCCTATGTCGATTGCGGGTGGCGCTACAGCGTCAAGGTATACAAAGTGCCGTCCTCGGATTTTTTTGCTTCTGCGCCATGCCGGGACCAGAGTCTGTGGGACGCGGAACTGTCTGTCGGGACAAATCCGCAAACCCTTCGAAGCCCGCGTGATCGCGCCTCATCAAGGGCCAGGGCAAACGCTTGGGTCATGACTCCCGTACCCCAATGGGCGCTGGCAAGGAAGTAGCCGAACCTTGCGGATTGGTGCTCACCGTCAATCCGGCTGATGGAGAACTGACCGACAGCCGCCCCATTCTCCAGGACAATGGCGAAGGAGACCGCTTTCCGTTCCGCGCACCATCTCAATGTCTCTTGAAGGAACGGGACGCTCTCTATGGGAGATGTGGGCAATGGATGCCCGAGGCTTTGGGCCAAAGCATGATCCGTGCTCAGGATGCGAGCCAGTTCAACGCCATGGGGGCGAGCCGGCTGTGCCTCTCCTTCAGGCTCGGGAGCAATGAGCACAAGGCGAATGGGAGTTGAGGTGTTCATTTCATCGGCGACTCGGTGATTTCGAAGCGGAGGGCAGAGTATTCCCTTCGCTCGCGCTCGAGAGGGGGCTGGCCCTGCAATCCTACCCCTCGCCCAACGCCGCCCGGGCGTCGGCCAGGGTGATCATCAGAGTCAGGGGGGCGATGGGCGAGGGGGCGAAGCCGCAGCCCAGGTAGAACGCCGCCGCCGGCTCGTCCAGGGCGTGGACCAGCAGGGCGCGGATGCCGGCGATTTCGGCGACGGCCAGGGTCCGCAGCACCGCGTCGCGCACCAGGGCGCGGCCGATGCCGTGGCCCTGCCATGGCGCATGGACCGCCAAGCGCCCCAGCACCATCACCGGAACCGGGTCGGGCATGTTGCGGCGGACCTTGCCGGAGGCGACGGCATGGGCCACGGCGCCCGCCGACAGGGCGTAATAGCCGATGACGGCGCCCTCGGCGCAACTGACATAGGTTCGGGCGGAGCCGGACGCCATGGCGGCCAAGGCGCGCCGTCGCAGCCAGTCGTCCAGCAGCGGCTGGCCACTCTCGAAGGTGGCGAGATGATGATCGGCCGTCAGCGGCTCCGGCCGCCCCGGACTCACGCCTCCCAAGGCGCTTTGGCGGCGAGCAGTTTCCGCAGCGCCTGGGGCGGCTTGGCCGGCGCGTCCAGCAGGGCGGTGAAGCGGGCATGGGCCGCGTCGTCCAGCGCGAAGAAGTGGCGGTCGAGCAGAACCTCCCTGGCGGCGCGACATGCGGTTTCCAGCATGAAGTCCGACCGGCTCTTGCCCAGGGCCGCGGCCGCGCTGTCGATCAACTCGCGCTGCGGCAGGTGGGCGCGAATGTTGAGGGTGATTCCGGCCATGGAAAACCTCATCGGGAACGATGGCTCGAGAATAGGCTCGCGTGTGGACAGTGTCAACACAACGGACGCGTCTTGTGCGACAATCCCCTTTGTCGCAACCCTGACAATGGCCGGTTGCCGCCGCTGAGATCCCAGCATTTTCGCCATTATTCCTCCTGGCACGAGGCTTGCGAGATCCCTGGTGAACCGCACCGGGAGGCTTCCATGCTGAAGCACAAGATTCAGGACCTGATGAACGAGCCGGGGTGCTCGGTCAACCAGTCCAAGTCGGACAAGGACCGCAAGAAGGGCTGCGGCAAGAGTCTGGTTCCCGGCGCGGCTGCCGGCGGCTGCGCCTTCGACGGCGCCAAGATCGCGCTTCAGCCCATCACCGACGTGGTTCATCTGGTGCACGGCCCCATCGCCTGCGAGGGCAATTCCTGGGACGGCCGCAATTCGTGGAGCACCGGCTCCGATCTCTACCGCCGTGGCTTCACCACCGACCTGGGCAACCTGGACATCGTCAACGGCGGCGAGAAGAAGCTGTACCGCGCCATCAAGCAGGCCATCGCCAAGCACAACCCGCCCGCCGTGTTCGTCTACCAGACCTGTGTCGGCGCCCTGATCGGCGACGACGTGGACGCGGTGTGCCGCGCCGCCACCGAGCGGCTGGGGGTTCCGGTGATTCCGGTCAACGCGCCGGGCTTCGTCGGCTCCAAGAATCTCGGCAACCGGCTGGCCGGCGAGTCGCTGTTCGAGCATGTCATCGGCACGGTGGAGCCCAATGATGCCGGCCCCACCGACATCAACATCCTGGGCGAATACAACGTGGCCGGCGAGCTGGACCAGTTCCGGCCGCTGCTGGCCCGCCTCGGCATCCGGCTGCGCGCCTCCATCACCGGCGATGCCCGCTATCGCGAGGTCGCCGCCTGTCATACCGCCCGGGCCAACATGGTGCTGTGCAGCCAGGCGCTGATCACCCTGGCCCGCAAGATGAAGGAAAAGTGGGAGATCCCTTATTACGAGGGGTCGTTCTACGGCATCTCCGACACCTCCGAGGCGCTGCGCAACATCGCCCGCATGCTGGTGGAACGCGGCGCCGACCCGACCTTGACCGAACGCACCGAGGCGCTGATCGCCGAGGAAGAGGCCAAGGCCTGGGCCTTGCTGGAACAGTACAAGCCTCGGCTCAAGGGTAAGAAGGTTCTGCTCTACACCGGCGGCGTCAAGAGCTGGTCGGTGATTCAGGCCCTCCAGGAAGTGGGCATGGAAGTGGTGGGCTCGTCGGTGCGCAAGGCCACCGAAGCCGACAAGAAGAAGGCGCTGGAGCGCCTGGGCGGGGACGAGGAGAAGCTCGCCGACGCCATCACGCCTCGGGACATGTACGCCATGTTCAGGGACGGCAAGGCCGACATGATGCTGTCGGGCGGGCGCTCGCAATTCGTGGCGCTGAAGGCCAAGACTCCCTGGATCGATATCAATCAGGAACGCCACCACGGCTTCGCCGCCTATGACGGTATGGTGGCGCTGATCCGCGAGATCGACCTGTCCATCAACAATCCCATCTGGGCTCAGGTGCGGGCTCCCGCCCCCTGGGATGAGGAATAAGGCCATGGCGCTTATCGTTGATCACAACAAGGCGTTGTCGACCAGTCCGCTCAAGATCAGCGCGCCGCTGGGCGCCTCGCTGGCCTTCATGGGCATGAAGGGCTGCCTGCCCATGTTCCACGGCAGCCAGGGCTGCACCGCCTTCGCCCTGGTGATGATGGTGCGGCACTTCCGCGAGGCCATTCCGCTCCAGACCACCGCCATGAACGAGATCAGCACCATCCTGGGTGGCATGGATCAGGTGGAGCAGGGCCTGCTCAACATCGCCAAGCGCGCCAAGCCCGAGATCATCGGCCTGATTTCCACCGCCCTGACCGAGACGCGCGGCGAGGACATGGCCGGCGACGTCAAGGCCATCCGCGCCCGCAACAAGGAACTGAACGACATTGCCGTGGTCGATGTCAGCGCGCCGGACTTCGCCGGCTCGCTGGAAACCGGCTGGGGCAAGGCGGTGACCGCCATGATCCGCCAACTGGTGGTGCCGGCCCAGGGCCAGAGTACGCTGAACCGGGTCAATCTGCTGCCGGGCTGCCATCTGACTCCCGGCGACGTGGAGGCGCTGAAGGACATCATCGCCGAGTTCGGCCTGGAAGCGGTGGTGCTGCCCGACCTGTCCGACTCGCTGGACGGTCACGTTCCCGACGCCTACACCCCCACCACCCTGGGCGGCACCAGCGTGGCTGCGGTGCGCGAGATGGGCCGCTCCAAGCTGACCATCGCCATCGGCGAACACATGCGCATCGCCGCCAAGACCTTGCAGGACAAGACCGGGGTGCCGTCGCTGGTGCTGGACCGGGTGACCGGGCTGGAGGCGGTGGACCGCCTGATGGTGTCGCTGTCCACCGTGGCCGGGGTGCCGGTGCCGGCGCGGCAGCGGCGTGCCCGCTCGCAGCTGGTGGACGCTATGCTGGACGGCCACTTCTATTTCGGCGGCCGCTCGCTGGCCATCGCCGGCGAACCGGCCCTGGTGTGGACCATGGGCAAGCTGGCCGCTGATATGGGGGCGACCATCGCCGCCGCCGTCACCACCCAGGCGGTGCCCATGCTGGCCGAGCTGAAGACCGAGCGGGTGGTGGTCGGCGATTTCGAGGACCTGGAGGACCAGATCCTGGAGGCCGGCGGCTGCGACCTGATCATCGCCAATTCCAATGCCCGCCAGGTGTCGGTCCGCCACGGCATTCCGTTGTTCCGGGCCGGATTTCCGGTGTTCGACCGCCTGGGCGCCGCCCATCTGGTCAGCGCCGGCTATCGCGGCACCCGCGATCTGATCACCCAGCTCGGCAACATCCTGATGGAGCGGCCAGGCCACGCTTCTTCCTCGGGTCACGCTTCTTCCTCGGAGCACCATCATGACCACTCGGCGGCTGCGGCTGGTTGATCCGGCTGAACATCACAGCGGCCGCCCGCCGCGACTCAAAGGAGGTCACATGAGAATCGCCGTCGCCACCCAGGATCGCCATCGCGTCGATGCCCATTTCGCCAGCGCCAAGACCTTCATGTTCTACGACGTGGGGCCGGAGGGGCACACCTTCCTCGAAGCCGTCCAGTTCGACAATGTCAGCGCCGAGGACGGCAACCACAAGGAAGACGGCGAGGACCGCTTGTCGGCCAAGATCGGCGCGTTGCAAGGTTCCGCGCTGTTGTTCTGCCGCGCCATCGGCGGCCCGGCGGCGGCCCGCGTGGTGCGCGCCAACGTCCACCCCATCAAGCTGCCGGCCGACGAGGCCATCGCCGACGTGATCGAGCGGGTCCGCACCATGCTGAAGGGCAATCCGCCGCCCTGGCTGCGCAAGGCCATGCGCGACGGCGAGGCCGGCGACGAGCGCTTCATCGACGAATGACCTCGACGAGGCCAATGGCCGTTGAGACTGAAACTTTTAAGGAGAACGGCCATGGCCGACGTTTATGCCGATCCGTTCATCAAGTCCCTGCTGATGCTGATCCGCGCCCATGACAGCAGCGGCGCCTGGGAGACCGTGACCGACGAGGAGGTCATCGAACCCTTCATCGTCACCAAGGAGCAGCGTCGCGAGATCCCGCTGATCGGCGATCCCGACCCCGACATCCTGTGGCGGCTGGAGCTGTTCTACAACTGCATCGGCATGGCCATCGAGAAGCGCACCGGCTGCGCCTGTTCGCCGATCATGAAGATCAACCACGAAGGCTGGGGCCGCATGCTGCTGACCTCCGGCCGGCTGGTGGTGATCAACGCCTATCTGCGCGACCTTCACCGCTTCGGCTTCGACAGTGTCGAGGCCCTGATCGAGAAGGCCGGCAAGATCATCGAGGACGGCGTCGCCGCCATCGAGAAATTCCCCCAGGTTGCCGCCACCGCCGCCTGATTCAACACCCCACGAGAAAGAGGGAGAGTTCCATGTCTTTTCGCCAATTTACCACCCGCGACGGCAGCGTCTGGATTCCCAAGTACCTCACCGCCATTTCCGAGGAACTGTGCATCGGCTGTGGCCGCTGCTTCAAGGTCTGCACCCAAGGGGTCATGAAGCTGATGGGCCTCACCGAGGATGGCGAGCATGTCGATCCGCTGGAAGACGAGGACGAGGAGTTCGAGCGCAAGATCATGATCCTCGGCAATGCCGGCGCCTGCATCGGCTGTGGCTCGTGCCTGGCCGTGTGCGGCTCCAAGGCCCAGACCCACGAGCCGATCCCGGCGTAACAGGCAAGCCCACTCTTTCATCGTCATTCCCGCGCAAGCGGGGGTGACGAGGAGGACTCGAACAGGAGGACGACGCCATGGCACCTGACCTTTACAGTCGGCTGATGGCCGGTTCCGTCTGCGGCGACCCGTTCGACCGCCACCTGTTCGCCTGCGCCATCGCCATCGCGCTGGAAACGACGGCCGAGCCCCTGACCCGGGGGCTTGGCCTGTCGTCGGAGGACCTCGCCGCCTTGGTGGGGCGCTATTTCCCCCATGCGCCGGGTCTGTTGTCGGGTCTGTCGCGCACCGGCCGCGAGGACGAGCCCCTCGCCCCTGAAGAGCCCGACCTGCGCGCCCTGCTGCTGGAGTTCCGCACCCGCGGCCTGCTGGAGGAGGAGTGGCTGGCCCATGTGGTCGCCCGCCGCTCGCTGGGCTCCAACCATCTGTGGCAGGACCTGGGGCTCACCGGCCGCGCCGACCTGTCGGGGCTGATGCGGCGTCATTTCCTCGGTCTGGCCGAGCTGAACCATCGCGACATGAAGTGGAAGAAGTTCTTCTATCGCGAACTCTGCCAGCGGGAAGGCGTGGTGATCTGCAAGTCGCCCAATTGCGAGGTCTGCACCGATGCCGCTCTGTGCTTTGGTGCCGAGGACGGTCCGTCCTTCCTGGCCGATGCCAACCTGTCGCAAACCCGACATTGTTCGGTTCCGTCGGGACTGGACTTTGCGAACAATGGCGTAATTTCAATAGGTTAGCATCTGGCATCCCCCTTGCTATGTCTCTCTTCAGGGATTATTCGCAGGCAAGGAGGACCCCGTCATGTTGAACCTGACCGACAAGGCCGTCGAAGTTATCCGCGACGTTTGCAACGGTGAATACAAGGGTCTGCGCATCATGGTGCAGAAGGGCTGCTCCGGCTTCTCCTACAATATGGGGCTGGAGGAAGCCGCCGCCGAGGACGACCAGGTGCTCGACTTCGCCGACGTCAAGGTCTTCGTCGATCCGTCCTCGGCCCTGTGGCTGACCGGCGCCACCATGGACTACGTGGACAATTCCTCCATGGGCACCGGCTTCGTGTTCGACAACCCGAACACCCCGCCCCCCGTCGGCGGCGGGTGTTCCTGCGCTTCCAAGACCTGCGGCTGAGGCAACGGCGATGGCCGCCACCATCGTCATCCCTCCCCCCCCCACCGTGGTCATGCCCTCTGTGGTCATGAACGACACCACGCTGCGGGACGGCGAGCAGACCGCCGGCGTCGCGTTCCGCCTGGACGAGAAGCTGGCCATCGCCACGGCGCTGGCCGCCGCCGGGGTGCCGGAGATCGAGGTGGGAATCCCCGCCATGGGCGAGGACGAGCAGGCCGGCATCCGCGCCGTCGCCGCGCTCGGCCTGACCTCCCGCCTGATCGCCTGGTGCCGCATGCGCGACGACGACTTGGCGGCGGCGGCGGCCTGCGGGCTGACCACCGTCAACCTGTCCATTCCGGTGTCGGACCTGCAACTGGCGGCTAAGCTGGGCCGCGACCGCGCCTGGGCTTTGGGCCATATCGACGTCATGGTGCGCAAGGCTTGTGATCTCGGCTTCGAGGTTCTGATCGGCGGCGAGGATTCGTCGCGCGCCGACCTCGACTTCCTCTGCCGGGTGGTCGAGGCGTGCGAGACGGCGGGGGCGCGGCGGTTCCGCTTCGCCGACACCATGGGGATCATGGAGCCGTTCGGCATCCACGACCGCTTCGTCCGTCTGCGCGGCGCCACCTCCATGGAATTGGAGGTCCATGCCCACGACGACCTTGGTCTCGCCACCGCCAATTCGCTGGCGGCGGTGCGCGGCGGCGCCACCCATGTCAGCACCACCGTCAACGGCCTCGGCGAGCGTGCCGGCAACGCGCCGCTGGAAGAGGTGGTGGTGGCGCTGGAGCATTTGTACGGCCGCGCCACCGGCGTCGATAAGCTGGCCCTGGGCACGGTGTCGCGACTGGTGGCCGACGCCTCCGGGCGGCCGGTGCCGGTGGACAAGAGCATCGTCGGCGCCAACATCTTCACCCATGAATCCGGCATCCATGTCAGCGGCCTGCTGCGCGACCGCCGCACCTATCAGTCCCTCGACCCGGCCGAGCTGGGCCGCGACCACCGGGTGGTGCTGGGCAAGCATTCCGGCCTGACCTCGGTGCTGCACGCCTGCCGCGAGATCGGCCTCGACATCGATGCGGGCGAGGGCAGGGTCCTCTTGGCCCGGGTCCGCCGCCACGCCGCGTCCACCAAGACCATCCCCACCGCCGACGATCTGCGGCGCTTTCATCGTGAAGCGGCCGACAGACCGGTCAGTATAATTTAACTGGAGGCATCATGGTCCTCGCCACCCTCGCCAAGCTTTCCGCCGCCGAGCAGTTCTTCGAGACGCTGTCGGTCCCGTTCGACGTGGAGGTGCTCAATGTCAGCCGCCTGCACATCCTGAAGCGGTTCCGCGAGCTGATCCGCACCACCGACATGGACGGGTTGGAGGACGGCGCCGTCGAGGCGGTGTGTCGCGCCGCCCTGATCGAGGCCTACGAGGAGTTCGCCGAGGGCAAGGGCCGCAAGACCTTCAAGGTGTTCCGCGACGCCATGCCCGGCTTCGTGCCGCTGACCGAACTCCGGCGGGGGTAGTCTCTTAAGCCCTCGCCCGCTTGCGGGAGAGGGGAAAAAGGCCTACGTGATCAGATCGATCTGTTCGTCGGTCAGGCTGCCCGGCACGATGGTGACGGGGATGCGGAGCTTGCCCACATACTTGCCTGTCAGGGCGGTGACCAGCGGTCCCGGCCCCTTGGACCCGGTGTCGGCACCCAGCACCAGCACCGAGATGCTGGGCTCCTCGGTGATGACCGCGATCAGTTCCTCGCGGGGGTCGCCCTCGCGCACATAGAGGACCGGCAGATGCCCCGACAGGCTGTTGACCTCGCCGGCCAGGCGGCTCAGCAGGTTCTCGGCGGCCTCGCGCGCCTCGGCCTGCATCAGCTTGCCGATGGCGGCGAATTGCTGATACTCGGCCGGCTCGATGACCCGCAGCAGCGCCACCTGACCGCCCGACGACCGGGCCCGGTTGCAGGCGAAGCGCAGCGCCGGCCGCATTTCGGGGGAATCGTCGACAACCACCAGGAAGACGCGGCTGGACGGCATGTGATTCCTCCTCATACCGGCGACCCGATAAATCGGCTCGCCTATTGTCCCTCAAGCGCCGGGCGGGGCCGTCCGGCCCCTTGGCTTTCGCGCCACGCACGCGCAGGCGTGCAATCATAAGTTTGCCAGCGAAGCTGGCGCGGCGGCGGCGGCCCTTGGCCTTGCCCTCCGAGCGAAGCTCGTCGGGATCAGGCCCTCTTAAACGCGACGGCGGCCAGCCACCCGGCGGCCACCGCCAGCAAGACGGCGATGATACCGTAAGCCACCGCTTGTTGGTGGGCAAAATCGTAGACGTCGGCACCGATGCCGACCTTGCTGACCACCAGCGGCGTGGTCTGGGCGCTGACCACCTGGCCGTCGGCGATCATGTAGACCTCCACCATGTAGGTCCCCACCGGGACGTTGGCGGGGAAGTGCACGTCGGTGCGGAACAGCCGCTGGCTCAGCATGCCGATGTCCTGCACCCGGTCGCCGTAGAGGCCCTGGCTCTGCTTCAGCCGCAGCAGCGCCTTGCGGTACGCGGCGACGTCGGCGGTGGTGTCGGTGGTACGGATGTCGAGGGGCAGATGCTCCAGCCCGATCTGGTGGCGCTCCAGGATCGCCGCCGCCGCCACCTCGTCCAGCGGCCGGGTCGAGGCCACCCGGTAGAAGGACGGCGCGCCGTCCACCCTGGCGCTGCCCGAATTGACCCAGATGCCGCCGGTGCGGGCCTTGCGTCGGATGGTGTCGGGGCGGTGGGGACCGCGCACCACCACCACCACGTCGGCGCCGCTCTTGCCCTCGACCTCCTCGATGGCGCCGAACAGCAGCACGTCGGTGCCGACGAAGCCGGTGGTGATGGCCACCAGATGGTTGGACAGGTCGGCGACCAGGGGCTCGACCGCATGGGCGGGATCGCCGGCCAGCAGGGCGAGCAGGGCCATAATGGTGGCGAGCCGGACAAGCATTATGTTTGGCCTCCGCCGGGCGGCGTTCGGTTACACAAGACCGGTTTTCGCTCCAAGCGCGGCGGAAGGCAACAGGAGATTTACGGTTTTCTAATATTTAAGGACGCCAGCAACTCGGCGGCCTGCATGCGGGCGCGGAGCGTCAGGTAGCCCTGGGCGGCCAGATGGTTGGGCAGGAAGCTGGAATCCGGGGCGGCGCTCCACACCATGAACGGGCGCAGCCGGGCGGCGGCGGCCAGTTGCTCGACCATGCGGGTCCAGGCCTCGGTCTGACGGCGCTCGGCCAGGACGGCCTCGAAGTCGCGGCCCAACTCGCGCAGCACGATGGAATGGGCGTAGAGGCGGCCCTTGTTGCCGTAGAACACCCCGTCGACGGTGAAGTCCAGCAGCACCGAGCGGCCCTCGGCGAGATGGTGGTCGACGGCGCCGGTGCAGTCGTCCAGGTCGCGGATCAGCGCCTCGACCACCACCGCCAGGGATTCGGGGCGGCGGTCGAGGCCGGTGGTGCCGGCGGCCACATGGTCGTTGTAGCGGTCCAGCGAGCGCTGGGCGTTGCGGTACTGCTTCTCGGCCGAGGCGGTGGGCAGCCACGAGGTGCGGGTGTCGAACTTCCACACCGTGCCGGGATATTTCAGCAGGCCGGCGGCGTTGTTGAGATCCACGTCGGAGCCGTTGGGGCCGAAGCCCAGCCCCTTTTCCCCCGCCATGGCGGCGGTCAGCTTGGCGATTCCCCCCACCAGACCCAGCTGGAAGGCCGGCATGTCGCGCAGCCAGCCGCCCGGCAGGAAGAAGGGATCGTTGGCCCGCCAGCGGTTGACGTCCAACTCGCGCCCGACCAGCGCCGCCGCCACCGCGACGCCACGCGACTTGCCGCCAATGACCTGGGCGGGGGCGAAATCGGGATTGTCGTCGATCTTGCTGATGATCAGCATGGAGACCGGGAACACCAGCAGCACCACCACCGCCACCGCCCACAGCACGAAGCGGCGCGATGGATGCCGCAGCAGGGCGGCGATGGCCGACAGAGTGGCGGCCAGGATGTTCAGCACGGTCTCGATGGTGGGGCGGGTCACGGCTTGAGGAACCCGACGATGTCGTAGACCTCGGCCAGGATCGGGCGGGCGATGGCGTCGGCCCGTTCGGCGCCCGAGCGCAGCACCGCGTCGATATGGGCGGTGTCGCCCATCAGGCGCTTCATCTCGGTATTGATGGGACCCAGCACCGCCACCGCCAGGTCGACCAGCTCCTTCTTGAAGTCCGAGAACTGACGGCCGGCGAATTGGGTGATCACCGCGGCTTTCTCCTGGTCCGACAGGGCGGCGTAGATGCCCAGCAGATTGGAGGCCTCGGGGCGGCCTTCAAGCCCCTCCACCCCGTCGGGCAGCGGCTCCAGGTCGGTCTTGGCCTTGCGGATCTTCAGCGCGATGGCGTCGGCGTCGTCCTGCATGGCGATGCGCGAATAGTCGGACTCGTCGGACTTGCTCATCTTCTTGGTGCCGTCGCGCAAGGACATGATGCGCGCCGCGGTGCCGAAGATCAGCGGCTCGGGCAGCGGGAAGAACTCGACGCCGTAATCGTTGTTGAACTTCTGGGCGGTGTCGCGGGCCAACTCCAGATGCTGCTTCTGATCATCGCCCACCGGCACATGGGTGGCGCGGTAGGCCAGGATGTCGGCGCTCATCAGGTTGGGATAGGCGAACAGGCCGACCGAGGCGTTTTCCTTGTGCTTGCCGGCCTTGTCCTTGAACTGGGTCATGCGGTTGAGCCAGCCCATGCGGGCGACGCAGTTGAAGATCCAGGCCAGCTGGGCGTGGGCGGGGACCATGGACTGGTTGAACACGATGTGCTTGGAGGCGTCGACGCCGGCGGCGATCATGCCGGCGGTCACCTCGCGGGTGTTCTGGATCAGCTCCTTGGGGTCCTGCCACAGGGTGATGGCGTGCATGTCGACGATGCAGAAGATGCACTCGAACTCGTTCTGAAGGCGAACCCAGTTGCGGATGGCGCCCAAATAGTTGCCGAGATGGAGGTTTCCGGTCGGCTGGACGCCGGAAAAAATGCGCTTCATGGCTGCTCGTCACTCCGGGAGAGGCTCAAGGGGCTTCACATCTATACCTGGGGCTCAGGTATACCCTGCGGCGGGCCAGCGTCAAGATGGGAGGGGAAACAATGGCCTTGCGGTTGTCGCGACGGCAGGCCGAAGATGGCGGCGAAACGGGAGTGTGGAATGGTCTTGCGAGGATTACGGGCCAATCTTCGGTTCGCCAGCGCGCTGGTCGTCATCGCCTTCGTCGTTTGCCATCTGGCCAATCACGCCCTGGCCCTGGTGTCGCTGGACGCCGCCATGGCCGGCCATGCCGTGCTGATGGACCCATGGGAGGGCAGGGTGGGCACCGCCCTGCTGCTGACGGCGGGACTGACCCATTACGGCAACGCCCTGTGGTCGATCTATTTGCGGCGCAGCCTGCGCATGTCGGCCGTCGAGGCGTGGCAGTTGGGGCTCGGGCTTTCGATCCCCGTCCTGATGCTGGTTCATGTCAGCGGAACCCGGCTGGGCGCCGAGGTGTTGGGGATCAGGCCCGGCTACCCCTCGGTGCTGCTGGTGCAGTGGGTTCTGAGTCCGTGGAAAGGGGCGGTTCAGGCCGTCCTGATCCTGGTGGTCTGGGGGCATGCCTGCGTCGGGCTGCACCTGCGCATGAGCGGCAAGCGGTGGTATCCGGCGCTGCGGTCCTGGCTGCAGGCTGTCGCCGTGATGATTCCCACCGTCGCCGCCTCGGGCTGGATCGCCGCCGGCAGCCATGTGGCGCGAGCCGCCGCCGATCCCGACTGGGTCCGCGCCGTTCTGGCCGAGGCGCGCTTCGGCCCGACCACCGCCGCCGAGGTGACCCGGCTGATGCTGCTCGGCATCGCCCTGCACGCCGGCTTGATCGGATTGCCCTTCGCGGCCCGTCAGACCCGGCGATGGACGCGGTCGGGCCGGCCGCTGCTGACCCATTCCAGCGGACGGATGCTGCGCATGATGCCCGGCGCCACCATCCTGGAGACCTTGCGCGACCACGGCATTCTCCATGCCTCGGTCTGCGGCGGCCGGGCCCGTTGCACCACCTGCCGGGTTCGCATCATGGCCGGAAGTGAGACTCTGCCGCCGCCGGGCCCGGCCGAAGCGGAGGCGCTGGCCCGCATCCAGGCGCCGGCGGGTGTGCGTCTGGCCTGTCAGCTCCGCCCCGTCGCCGACGTCGCCATCCTGCCGCTGCTGCCGGCCGACGCCAGGGCCGCCGACGGCAACCTTCATGGCGGCATGGATGGCCGCGAGCGTCAGGTGGTGGTGGTGTTCGTCGATCTGCGCGGCTCGACCACCCTGGGCGAGGCCAAGCTGCCTTATGACGTGATGTTCATCCTGCACCGCTTTTTCCAGCAGATGACGGCGGCGCTGCTGGCCACCGGCGGCCACTATTCCAACTTCACCGGCGACGGGCTGATGGCGCTTTACGGCCTCGATGGCGACGACCCCGCCGGAGCGGTGGCCGACGCCCTGGCCGGGGCGCGCGAGATGACCGCCCGGATGGAGCGGCTCAACCATGATCTGGCGCTGGAACTGACGACGCCGTTGCGCATGGGGATCGGCATCCATTTCGGCGAGGCCATCGTCGGATCCATGGGGCCGCCGGGCTCGAAGATCGTCAGCGCCATCGGCGACACGGTGAACATCACCGCCCGGCTGGAAGGGCTGACCAAGGACCATGGCTGCCTTTTGGTGCTGTCGCGTGCCGCCGCCGATGCCGCCGGTCTCGTCCTGCCCGATGCGGCGCTGCACCAGGAGGCGGTCAAGGGCCGGACCGAGCCGGTGTGGTTCTACGCCCTCGACCGGGTGCCGGGATGACTCTTACCCGGCGCGGACCTTGGCGACGAAGTCGCCGACCGACTGGTGCAGCGTGCCCGATTCCGCCGACAGTTTGCGGGCGGCGGCCAGCACCGAGGCCGAGGCCGAGCCGGTTTCGCCGGCGGCCTGGGTGACGCCGGCGATGTTGCTGGACACTTCCTGGGTGCCGCGCGCCGCCTCTTCCACGTTGCGGGCGATTTCCTGGGTGGCGGCGGCCTGCTCTTCCACCGCCGAGGCGATGGCGGCCGAAATCTCGTCGATGCGGCCGATGGTGGCGCTGACATTGCGGATGGCCGCCACCGCCCGGCCGGTTTCGGTCTGAACCGCGTTGATCTGCTGGGCGATCTCGTCGGTGGCGCGCGCGGTCTGGTTGGCCAGGTTCTTGACCTCGCCCGCCACCACGGCGAAGCCTTTTCCTGCGTCACCCGCTCTTGCCGCCTCGATGGTGGCGTTGAGCGCCAGCAGATTGGTCTGGGCGGCGATATCGTTGATGAGTTTAATCACCTCGCCGATGCGCCCCGCCGCTTCGGCCAGACCGCGCACGATGGTGTCGGTCTGGGCGGCCTCCTCCACCGCGTTGCGCGACACCCGCGCCGATTCACTGACCTGACGCCCGATCTCGGAGACCGAACTGGACAATTCCTCGGAGGCGGCGGCGACGGTCTCCACATTGGCGGCGGCCTGTTCCGAGGCGGCGGCGACGGCGTTGGCCTGCGCCGCCACCTGCGCCGCCAGCGAGGACATGGTCTGGGCGGTCTGCTCCATCTCGGTGGAGGCCCCGGCCACGCCGTTGACCACGTCGCCGATGCTGGTCTCGAACTCACCGGCCAAGCGGTTCATTTCGGCGCGATGCTCGGTGGCGTTCCGCCGCGCCGTGGCGGCGGCTTCCTCCTCCATGCGGGCCTTGTCGATGGCATTCTGCTTGAACACCTGCACCGAGCGGGCGATGTCGCCGATCTCGTCCCGGCGATCCTGGCCGGTGACCTCGACCGTGATGTCATTCTGGGCGAGGCGTCCCATCACCCGGATGGACTCCGCCACCGGTCCGGTGATCGAGCGGATGGTCAGCAGGGTGATGGTCACGGCGCCGACCAGGCCGAAGACGGTCAAGGCCACGGTGAAGTTGCGGGTGCTGTCGTAGGTGGCTTCGGCGGCCTCGTGGTCCTCGGTCCCGCCCTTGACCTGCAAGGCGACAAGTTCCCGCGCCGTGTCGGTCACCATGGCGAAAATCTTGCCGCCATTGGCTTCCATGACGGTTCGCGCCGCGTCGGTGCCGTCGGCCTGCAGGGCTTCGCGGACCTGGGCGCGGACGGCGCGGTAGTTGGCCAGTTCACCGGTGAAGCGATCCGCCAGCACCCTCTCCGCCGGATCGAGGGCGGAGCCGGTGAAGGCGGTCCATTCCTTGTCGATGGTGGCGTCGTACACGGTTACCTTGGACAGGAGCTCGGCCCGCTTATCCTCGGTTTTGGCGCCCACCGCCGCGATCATGTTGGTGCGGATGCGTTGCAGCGAATCCAGCACGGTGGACAATTGCCCCAGACTGACGATGCCGCCCTCGTACATGGACGTCATGCGCGCTTCGATCCGGCTCATTCCGGCGATGCCGAGGATGGCGATGACGGTGACCAGAACCACCATCAAGGCGGTCAGGCCGAACAGGCGGGTGGCGATGCGCAGATTGGCGAACATGGCGAGGGGGCTCCTTCTTGTCCGCCGTCTCGGATCTCTCCGATTGAATGTCTGGCGGGTCGGTAAATGTATATGAGTTAAATGTGTTTTCATAGGCAAAATGGCATAGTGATGCGGCCGATCCCCACGAGCAATGGTATTGTTGGCTGTGAAAAGCGCAGTGTTTAAGAGGAACTCCTGCATCTTTGGAATGGTGCCAAAGAGATAGAATAAAGGGCGTGCCCCGGCGGACACGCCCTTTATTTGCCGTACGGTCGCGATGCGTTCAATTATTGGCGAGTGCTTCCTTGCGGAGCTCCACCACCTTGTCGGCGACGCGACCGACGAGCTCTTGCAGATGGTCGAAGTTCCATGAAAAGGTGCCGACCCCCATGGTGAGCGAGCGCAGTTCGACGATGAGGTCGTCCATCTCCGCCTGGGGCAGGTAGGCGGCGACCGTGTCCCAGCCCTGCCAGCCGTCCTTGGCGTCGAAGCCGAGGATCTGGCCGCGCCGGCCCGACACGATGCGCTGGGCCTTGGCGGTGAAGTCGTTGGGCACCGAGATTTCCACCAGCAGGATCGGCTCCAGCAGGACGGGATCGCATTGGGGCATGCCCTCGGTCATGGCGATGCGCGCCGCCGTCTTGAACGCCATGTCGGAACTGTCCACCGCGTGGAAGCTGCCGCTGGTCAGGGCCACCGACAGATCCACCACCGGGAAGCCGAACGGCCCCTGGTGCAGGAACTCGGCGACGCCGTGTTCCACCGAGGGGATGTACTGGCGCGGCACCACGCCGCCGACGATTTTGTCGACGAAGTGGAAACCCTGGCCGCGCGGCAGTGGCGCGATCTCCAGATGGACGTCGCCGAACTGGCCGTGGCCGCCCGACTGCTTCTTGTGGCGGCCATGCACCGAGACCGGTTTGCGGATGGTCTCCTTGTAGGGGACGGTGGGCTTGCGGGTGTTCACCTGCATGTTGAAGCGGCTTTTCAGCCGGTCGATGGCCACCTGGAGGTGGATCTCGCCCTGGCCGCGCAGCACCAACTCGCCGAACTCGCCGTGTTCCAGCGACAGCGACGGATCTTCCTCCGACAGCTTGGCCAGCGCGCCGGTCAGTTTGACGTCGTCGCCCTTCTTCTCCGCCGCCACGGCGAAGGCGAACAGCGGCTTGAGCGGTTCCGGCCAGGGGGCCAGGCCGGGCTCCTCGGAGCCCAGCACGGCGCCGGTGGCGACGGGGTCGAGGCGGCCGAACGCCACCAGGTCGCCGGGGCCGGCCTTGGCCGTCTTGGTGGAGGTGCCGCCGGTCAGGGCGTAGAGGCCGCCGATGCGCGAGCCGTCCACCACCTGGTTGTCGGCGAACTCGCCGCGCCAGACCCGCACGAAGCTCATCTTGCCGGTATGGGCGGCGTGCACGGTCTTGAACACCTGGGCCAGCGGCCCGCCCTCGGCGGCGATGCCGAGCCGCCGCGCCGAGATGGTGGGATCGGGCACGTCGTGGCGCAACGCCTTGAGCAGGCGGTGGATGCCGCCGTCATTCTCGGCCGAGCCGAAGAACACCGGCACGATCAGGTCGTCGGTGAGGTCCTTGCCCAGGTCCTGGTAGACCTCGTCGGTAGGGGGCTGGATGTCTTCCAGCAGTTCTTCCATCAGGTGGTCGTCGAAATCGGCCAGATGTTCCAGCAACTCCTGACGCGCCTTGGCCTCCTCGGTCTTCAGCGCCTCGGGGATCTTGATCATCTGCGAGGTCTGGCCCGGGCGGTACTTGTAGGCCCGCTCGCTGACCAGGTCGATGTAGCCGGTGACGGAATCGCCCTCGCGGATGGGAATCTCGCGCATGATCAGCGGCCGGTCCGACACCGCCTGCAAGGCTTCCAGGGTTTCGCGCAGGCGCGTGCCCGCGGCGTCGATCTTGTTGATGAACAAGATGTGGGGGATCTTGCGCTCGTCCAGGAACTTCAGCACCGGCGCCACCATCACGGCGCGGGCCGGGTCGGGCTCGCACACCACCAGGGCGGCGTCCACCGCCATCAGGGCGTTGTAGCTGTCTTGCTGGAATTCCACCGAGCCGGGGCAGTCGATGAAGCTCCAGCGCTCGCCCAGATATTCGGCCGAGGCGATGTTGGGCTCGACGCTCATGAAGCGGGCGCGGGCCTCGGGACTGGCATCGCCGACGGTGGAACCGTCCTTGATCTTGCCCTGGCGGCCGATGGCGCCGCAGGCGAGCAGCATGGCTTCGAGCAGGCTGGTTTTACCGCTGGCGAACGGGCCGACGATGGCGCAGGCGCGTGGCAGGGAAGGAGACTTCGCGGTCATGGACCCTCCGGACATTCTTCAGTTGGCGCCATGCCCCACCCTGGGCGATGCCAGCCCGGATGACTCCGGGCCGCACCCCTCGCATCGCGCGGAACCCATGGTTCCAGGTGAATCCCCTGGTGGCAACAGGAAATGGTGGCAATCGGAGAGGGGGGCGAGCATTCCAGCCCTGCCTCGCGGCGCCGCCATGCCCAAGAATTAGGCGGAAATGCCCGAAAATACGGCAGGCCCAACATTGGTATCGTTGGATTTTTGGTGTTTTCCGGGTGGCAGAACTGGCACGAGCCGTGCTAAATGAGTCGCGCGTTCGACACGGGTTCCAACGCCACTCCTATCGACGGCGGTTTCATGAAGAAGATCGAAGCGATCATCAAACCCTTCAAGCTCGACGAGGTGAAGGAAGCCCTTCACGAAGTCGGGTTGCAGGGACTAACCGTAACCGAGGCCAAGGGCTTCGGACGGCAGAAAGGGCATACCGAGCTCTATCGCGGCGCCGAGTATGTGGTGGACTTCCTGCCCAAGGTGAAAATCGAACTGGTCATCGAGGACAATCTGGTGGAGCGCGCCGTCGAGGCCATCCAGCAGGCCGCCCACACGGGGCGCATCGGTGACGGCAAGATCTTCATCTCCACAGTGGAAGAAGCCATCCGTATCCGTACCGGCGAGCGCGGCAACGACGCCATCTAGAGGTCGAGGCCATCCAGGGGGTGGCCGACCTCGAACCGTTTCATCACACTCACAACTATCAGGAATGTGACCATGTCTGACGATGTCAAGAAGGTCCTCGAAATGATCAAGGAAAACGACGTCAAGTACGTCGATTTCCGTTTCACCGACCCCCGGGGCAAGTGGCAGCACACCGCTCAGCACGTGTCCACCGTGGACGCCGAGATGCTCAATGAAGGCATCATGTTCGACGGTTCGTCGATCGCCGGCTGGAAGAGCATCAACGAGTCCGACATGATCCTGAAGCCCGACAATTCGTCGGCGGTCATGGACCCGTTCGCCGCCCAGCCGCAGCTGATCATCAACTGTGATATCGTCGAGCCCTCCACCGGCCAGCTCTACGACCGCGACCCGCGCTCCATCGCCAAGCGCGCCGAGGCGTTCGTCAAGTCGTCGGGCGTGGGCGACGCCACCTATTTCGGCCCCGAGGCCGAGTTCTTCGTGTTCGACGACGTCAAGTTCTCCGTCGGCATGAACAAGGGCTACTACGAGCTCAACTCCGAGGACGGCGTCGAGTCGTCGGGCAAGGACTTCGCCGAGGGCAACCTGGGTCACCGTCCGGGCGTCAAGGGCGGCTACTTCCCGGTTCCGCCGGTGGATGCCTCGGTCGACCTGCGCGCCGAGATGCTGACCGTCATGGGCGAGATGGGCCTGCCCATCGAGAAGCATCACCACGAAGTGGCCTCGTCGCAGCACGAGCTGGGCATGAAGTTCGGCAGCCTGGTGCAGGCCGCCGACTGGATCCAGATCTACAAGTACGTGGTCCACAACGTCGCCGCCTCCTACGGCAAGAGCGCGACCTTCATGCCGAAGCCGATCTATGGCGACAACGGCTCGGGCATGCATGTCCACCAGTCCATCTGGAAGGCCGGCAAGCCCCTGTTCGCCGGTTCGGGCTACGCCGACCTCAGCGACACCGCTCTGTACTACATCGGCGGCATCATCAAGCACGCCAAGGCGATCAACGCCTTCACCAACCCGCTGACCAACAGCTACAAGCGCCTGATCCCCGGCTTCGAGGCTCCGGTCCTGCTGGCCTACTCGGCCCGCAACCGTTCCGCCTCCTGCCGTATCCCCTACTCGGCCTCGCCGAAGGGCAAGCGCGTCGAGGTCCGCTTCCCCGACCCGGGCGCGAACCCCTACCTGGCCTTCTCGGCCATGCTGATGGCCGGCCTCGACGGTATCGCCAACAAGATCCACCCCGGCGATCCCATGGACAAGAACCTGTACGACCTTCCCCCGGAAGAGCTCGCCCTGGTTCCGACCGTCTGCGGCAGCCTGCGTGAGGCCCTCGAGGCCCTGCGCGCCAACAGCGACTTCCTGTGCAAGGGCGACGTGTTCTCGAAGGAATTCATCGAGAGCTACATCGAGCTCAAGTACGAGGAAGTCTACCGTTTCGAGCACACCCCGCATCCGGTCGAGTTCCAGATGTATTACAGCGTGTAATAAGAACGCCGTATTCGGCCCTCGTGGCGGAATACGGCAGTCTTTCGCGTGACGATCCAACCCCAGGGAATCCATGGATTCCCTGGGGTTTCTCTTTTCGGGTACGATGGACGTCCCCGCCTTTGGGGGGCGTGGCCAAGACCAACGGCATTAGTCAGCATGTCATGGGACTGATATAGTGCCGGGGCCAGACGGGAAAGGAGGGAGAATGGGAGAGCATGAAAGCCGGTCGGCCACCGGGGCGGCCAGCCGGGACCTTCGCCCGACTCTCGTGGTGCTGGATGACGATCCGGTGACGCGATCGATGATCGTGCGGTATTTCTCCAACGAAGGGTTCGACGTCCAGGAAGCCGCCTCGGCGGCGGAGTGCCGCGCCATCCTCCGGCGTGGCGCGGTCGATCTCATCTTCGTGGACATCCATCTGCCCGACGCCAACGGAATCGTGCTGGCCCAGGAAATCCGGGCCGGCAGCCCGGTGGGCATCATCTTCGTGACCCAGCAGGACAGCGAGATCGACCGTGTCGTCGGGTTGGAGACGGCGGGCGACGACTACGTCACCAAGCCCATCAACCTCCGGGAGTTGATGGCGCGGGCGCGGGCGTTGCTGCGGCGCCGGAAACTGGACCGGGCGCCCGGCTCCCGCCGGACCGTGATCACCTTCGGCACCCTCGTCCTGGATCTGACCCGCCGCGAGCTGGCTTCCAAGACCGGGGAGCCGATCCATCTGACCCGTGGCGAATTCGACCTGCTGGCGGCCCTGGTGGAGGCGGATGGGCGTCCCCTGTACCGGGACTATCTGGCCGAGGTGGTGAGCAGCCGCTCGGGGGAAGGCGACACGCGGACGGTGGACTCGCTGGTCGCCCGTCTGCGCCGGAAATTGAACCCGCTGGACAACGGCGGCGCCATGATCGTCACCGTCACCGGCGTCGGCTACAGGTTCGGGGTCGCCATCGACCCGCTGTGACCGGAGGTGATCGTCCGCGACATGCTGCCCAGGGCCTTCAATCCGGTCCGGCAAGCCTCCCGCAAAAGCGCGACCTGGGCCTGAAGCTGGGGCAACTCCGCCAGGGGAGCCTCGGCCTGAAGCCGCGCCGCCTTGCTCGTCACATCCAGCAGGCAGAGGGAGCCGGCGGCGCTGCGCAACTGGTGGGCCTGGGCCTTGACGGCCGCCCGGTCGCCGGCTTTGACCGCGGCGTCCATGGATCGGATGATCTGGCGCGCGGTCCTTTGGAACAGGCGCCCCAACCGGATCATCTCCTCCGGGCCGAGAATGTCCAATTGCATGGTCAGGAATTCCACATCCAGCAGGCCTTTCCGCAGGAAGGCCGGGAGATTCGGGTCCTCGGTCGCGCCAAGGGCCTTGCGCAGGTCTTCAAGTTGCACCGGCTTGGGCACCCCGCTTTCCATGCCCGCCGCCTCGCATTGCTCCCAGATCTGGTCGGTGAGATCCGCGGTCATGGCGACGATTCGAACCTTGGTCCGCCGGCCCTCTTCCCAGAGCCGAATCCGCCGGGCGGCTTCCATGCCGTCCATGCCGGGCATGCGCAAATCCATCAGGATCACGTCGAAGTCGGCGACGGCCAAAGCCGCCAGCGCCACCGCCCCGCCCGCGACCGCGTCGGAGCGGTGGCCCAGGCTGGTCAGCAGGCGCTCGGCCACCTGCCGGTTGATCGCGTCGTCGTCCACCACCAGCACCCGCAGGCTCGGGCCGCTCGGGCCGGGCGCTTCGATCACGGGGGCGGCGACGGCGGTTCCCGCCTCGACCGGAATGTCGAGGAGGAAGGTGCTGCCGGCGTCCACCGTGGTGTCGTCCACGGTCAGGGCTCCCCCCATCTGAGCGGCCATGCGTCGGGAAATGGCAAGGCCCAGCCCGGCACCGCCAAATCTCCGGGTGATGGAATCATCGGCCTGCACGAAATCCCCGAAGATCGCGTCACGCATCTCCGGCGCGACACCGATGCCGGTGTCGGCGACCTTGAGCGACAGCCGGTCCTCGCCGTCCACCGTGGCGACGGCGATATCCACGGTAACCGATCCCTGTTCGGTGAACTTGATGGCGTTGGCGACGAGGTTGATCAGGATGCGCGACAGCTTGGCGTGGTCGCAGCGAATCCAGACCGGCCCCTCCGGCTCCAACTTCAGAGTAAGCGGCAAGCCTTTGGCTTCGGCCTGCGGGCGCATCAACTCCAAGGTCGCGGTGGCAAGGCGGCGAAGATCCACGTCGTGAGGGGTGACCTTGGTGTTCCAGGCCCCCTCGCGGCCATATTCGAAGACGCTTTCCACCAGATGCCGCAGGGTTTCGCCCGCTTCCTTGGCGGTGGCCAGCAGTTCGCGCGGCCCTTTTTCGAGCGCCCGGGGATCCAGCACCTGCAGCATGCCCAGCAGGCCGTTGAGCGGAGTCCGGATCTCGTGGCCGATGACGGCCAGGAAGCGGGACTTCATCTGGTCGGCCGCTTCCGCCGCTTCCTTCGCCTGCCGTGCGTCCTCCTCTCCGGCCAGCGCCCGTTGTTTCGCCGCTTCGGCTTCCGCGGTCATGGCGGCCACCTGCCGGGTGAGTTCGCGCTCGCGGCGCAGGTAATACGCCTTGCGCGCCTGGGCGATCCCGACCAGGGCGGCGATGACGACCAAGGCCGTCAGCAGGCGGAACCACGCCGTCTGATACCAGTCCGGCAGGACCCGGACGGGGAGGGTCAGAGTCCGGTCGCTCCAGTCGCCGACACTGTTGCTGCCCCGGATCTCCAGCCGGTATCGGCCGGGCGGAAGGTTGGTGTAGCGGGCGGTACGGTGGTGGGCGTCGGTGGCGATCCAGTCGCCGTCGTTCCCCTCCAGGCGATAGGCATAGCGGTTGCGCTCCGGGGCCGAGAAATCCAGGGCGGAGAAATCCACCTGGAACCCGCCATCCTCGGGATGAACCAGGAGTTCTTCCGGCAAGGGAATCGTCCGGCTTCCCACCTGTATTTCCGTCACCACCACCGGCGGGCGGTAGTCCCATCTTGGCAAGACGGCGGGACGAACGACCGCCATCCCGCCAAATCCGCCCAGGATCACGGTGCCGTCGGACATTCGCGTCGCCGCGCCCGCCCAGAACGTCCCCACATGCAAGCCCTCGGCCGGGCCGAAGGTGCGAACCGCCAGGGTTTCCGGGTCGATGACGGACAGGCCGCCGCCGGTTCCCGCGATGATCCGGCCGTCCACGTCCTTCACTACCGACAAGATGGTGGCGCTGGGCAAGCCCTGGGCGGTTCCCAGGCGGATGAACCGGGGCTTGCCGGTCTGTCTTGGGTCGAAAACGGCGATGCCGTTGGCGGTCGCCAGCCACAACCGGCCGGATTGGTCCTCGGCGATGCTGTTGACGATGTCGCTGGGCAGGCCGCCGGGATCGTCAGGATCGCTGAAGATGCGCCGGAACCGACCCGCCTCGGGGTCTACGAGCAGATTCAATCCCCGCTGGGTGCCCAGCCACAGCCGCTGGGCGTGGTCGCGAAACACCGCCTGCACACTGTTGTCGCTGAGACTCTCCGGGTTCTCGCGGTCGGAGCGGTAGAATCGCGGCCGGGCGCCGTCCAGGGGAATCCGCGCCAGCCCCATGGAGCCGCCGGCCCACAGGTCGGCTCCGTCGTGACGCAGGGCGAGGATGTTGGCGCCGGCCAGCGGCACATACGGCACGGTACGCCCGGTCGCCGTGTCGACCTGGAACAGGCCGTCGAGTTGAGCGGCCCACAGGTCGCCGTCGGCGGTGTCGGCGATGGCCTGGATGGTCCCTTCGGGCAGATCGGTCAGCCGCCGGCCCGGCGGCACGGTCTTGATCACATTGGCCATGGGGTCCATCAAGGCCAGTCCCTCGGCCCGGAACCCCAGCCACACCTTGCCGTCGGCGGTCGCCGCGACGCTCCGCACGTCGGGTCCCAACAGGCCGTCCGGGCCGTGGGGAATGACGGTCATGATGCGCTGGTTGCTGGGAATGTGCCGGTGGATGCCGTGCAGGCTGCTGACCCAGACCAGGCCGGACCGGTCGATCAGAAATCCGGTGACGGAATTGTCGCCCAGGCTGTTGCTGTCCGCCGGGTCGTGGGAAAACCGCCGGACCGCGCCCGATCCTCCGCGCAATTCGCGGATGCCGCCGCCATATTCGCCGATCCAGAGCATGCCCGGCCGGAGTTCGGCGAAAGCGGTGACGCGGTGCCCGGATGGCGGCAACGAGGGTTCCAGCGTCGCCCGATCGCCATCGGCCTTGATCCGTCCGACCCGGCCCCGCCGGGTTCCGAACCAGATGGTTCCGCCGCCGTCTTCGAACAGGGCGGAAACCATGTCTCCTTCCATCTCGGCGGGCGTGGCCACCGGTTCGAACGGCCGGTCGTCGCCCGGTCGCCGCATGAGGCCCGCGACCGTCCCGGCCCACACCCGCCCGGAGCGGTCGATCATGACGCTTCCCGCCTCGCCCGCGGGGATGCCGGCTTCGTGCCGCCAGCTCTGGGCGGCGACGTCGAGACGCGCCAGCCCCAACTGGCTGGCGATCCAGATGCCACCCTTGCCGTCGCCGGCCATTCCGCGAGGGCGGCCAAAGCTGCTGCCCCGGTCGCGATAGGCGACGAATCCCTGGATCGCCTCGTCGTAGCGGACGACCACCCCCGAGGCGGTGCTCAGCCACAGCCGGCCTTGCTCGTCCGTCAGCGCGGCGGTCACGATGTTCTCGGGCAGGGAGTTGGCGTCCTTGTCGTCGTGACGGAACACCGTCATCTGGTAGCCGTCCCAACGGGCGACTCCGCCCGGCGTGGCGGCCCAGATGAAGCCCTTGCCATCCTGGGCCAGGCCCAGCGCCACGGGATAGGGCAACCCGTCGGCGGGCGTCAGATGGCTGAATACCGGCGGCACCACGCTGTCCCAGGCATTCGGCTCCGCGTCGATCCAGCCGGAGGCGGCCGGCCCGCCCTCCTCGGCGAAGGCCGCCCCGGTCGCAAGACACGCCGCCAGCAGAAACAGCAGAACTCCGCGCACACCCTCTCTCCGACATTTATTCCGTGCGGGAAGGTATCCGCTCCGCGTCGAGGGCGTCCAGCCGCGTCGTACCCGCCGCGTCGCCATGTGAACGGCCGTCAACATCCCGTCCACATTGCGTCCATACCCTTGCTCTACAACAAGCTCCGGGAAGAGGGGGCGGCCGCCGACCGGCGCCGCAGGAATTGCAGAAGGGGAAATGCCGATGGCACATGTCATCGTGGTCGCGAGCGATCCCGAACAACGAGAGGCGATGGGCCGCTATCTCACCCTGGTGGGGATGAATGTCGGCCGGGCCGGGTCCGGTGCCGAGCTTGACCGGCTGCTGTCGGCGTCCTCGCCCGACCTGTTGGTTCTCGACGCCGATTTGCCGGGCGAGGATGGCCTGTCCATCGCCGCCCGCCTGCGTGCGACCACCCGGATCGGCATCCTTGTCCTGACGGCGCGTGACAGCCTTGACGACAAGGTGGCGGGCCTGGCCGCCGGCGCCGACGCCTGCCTGGCCAAGCCCGCTCAATTGCGTGAGCTTGAGGCGACGATCCGCAGCCTGCTCCGCCGGTTGGACAATACTCCGCACCACAAAAAGCAGGATGCCGGCGTGGACGGCCAGGGAGCCTGGAGCTTCGACGCCACGGACTGGGCGCTGACCTCTCCCAAGGGCGGAACCGTGCCGCTGACCACCGCCGAATACCGAGCGATGCAGGCCTTGATCGTCAAGCCGGGGGTTTCGGTGAAACGGGAGGAGATCGCCATCTCCCTGGGCAAGGCGATGGGGGGCTACGACGACCGCAGCGTCGACGCCGTCCTGGCCCGCCTGCGCCGCAAGGTGAAGATGGCAAGCGGAGAGATGTTGCCTATCCGATCCGCCCGCGGCATCGGTTATGCCTTCACGGCGCCGATCGAACTGCGCCAGCGCCCCATGACGGCCATGGCCTGAGGCGCGCGCCCCGCCGGGTCGCCGGCGGGGATTTTTCTTTGGTGGGGCAGGGATGTTTGACCTACCATGCCGCCGGGTTTCGCGGTCTGGAGAGCGGTCATGCATGTCCACAACCTGTCGCCATGGCAGCACAGCCATCATTTCCAGACCGGGACGGAAGCGGCGGCGGAACGGCGGACCAAGATCGTCGTCGGCCTCACCGTCGTCATGATGGTCGCCGAGATCGCGGCGGGCACGGTCTTCAACTCCATGGCGCTGCTGGCCGACGGCTGGCACATGTCCACCCATGCCGGCGCCTTGGGGATCGCCGCCTTCGCCTATGGCTTCGCCCGCCGTCACGCCGACGACCAGAGCTTCGCCTTCGGCACCGGCAAGGTCGGGGCGCTCGGCGGCTTCACCAGCGCCATCATCCTGTGCATCGTCGCGCTGTTGATGGTGTGGGAATCGGCCAACCGGTTGACCACGGCGCAGACCATCGCCTTCGACGAGGCCCTGTGGGTGGCCGTCATCGGCCTTGCGGTGAATCTGGTCAGCGCCGTCATCCTCGGCGGGCACGGGCACCACCATGAGCATGTCCATGACGACCACGGTCATGCCCATCACGACCATAATCTTCGCGCCGCCTACATCCATGTCCTGGCCGACGCCTTCACCTCGGTGCTGGCCATCGCCGCCCTGGTGCTGGGCAAGTATCTCGGCTGGTGGTGGATGGACCCGGTGATGGGCTTCGTCGGTGCCGCCGTGATCGTCAACTGGTCATGGAGCTTGATGCGCAAGACGGCGGCGGTGCTGCTGGATCGCAGCGACGACCCGGAACTGCGGGAGGAGGTGCGGGCCGCCATCGAGGGCGACGCCGACAACCGGCTGTCCGACCTCCATCTCTGGCAGGTGGGGCCGGGGCATTGGGGCGCCATCGTGGCCATCGTCACCCACGCCCCCCGCGAGCCGGCCCACTACAAGGGCCTGCTGGCCGGGGTGCACGAGTTGAGCCACGTCACCGTGGAAGTCCATCCCTGCGGCGGCGACGGCTGCTGACTCATCCCATGTCTCGCTGACACGAACTCATAGAGATCTGGCTAGGCGCAACGCGCCGCGCGGCTCATGCCGCGGAAGGCAAGGGCGCTCGCGCCCGCCCGCCGCTCGAGGGCGTCGCTGATCGGTTACGATCAGCGAGACATGGTATCAGTCGTCGCCCATCTTGAGGGCGGCCAGGAAGGCGGATTGCGGAATTTCCACCTTGCCGAACTGACGCATGCGCTTCTTGCCTTCCTTCTGCTTGTCCAGCAGCTTGCGCTTGCGCGACGCGTCGCCGCCATAGCACTTGGCGGTCACGTCCTTCCGAAGCGCGCTGATGCTTTCGCGCGCCACGACGCGGCCGCCGATGGCGGCCTGGATGGCGATCTGGAACATCTGGCGCGGGATCAGTTCTTTGAGGCGCTGGCAGATACCGCGGCCGCGCGCTTCGGCGTTGGCCTTGTGGACCACGAAGGACAGCGCGTCCACCGGTTCGGCGTTGACCAGGATGGAGACCTTGACCAGATCGCTTTCGGCGTAGGAATCGACCTCGTAGTCGAAGCTGGCATAGCCGCGCGAAATGGACTTCAGGCGGTCGTAGAAGTCGAACACCACCTCGTTCAGCGGCAGCTTGTAGACCGCCATGGCGCGCGAGCCGGCATAGGTCAGGTCCACCTGTTGGCCGCGCCGGTCGGTGCACAGGGTCAGCACCGTGCCCAGATACTCGTCGGGCACCATGATGGTGGCCTTGATCCACGGCTCTTCCATGTGGTCGATGCGGGCGGGGTCGGGCATGTCGGCGGGATTGTGCAATTCGTGCATCTCGCCGTTGGTCAGGTGGACGCGATAGACCACCGACGGCGCGGTGGTGATCAGGTCCAGGTTGAATTCGCGCTCCAACCGCTCCTGGATGATCTCCAGATGGAGCAGGCCGAGGAAGCCGCAGCGGAAGCCGAAGCCCAGCGCCGCCGAGGTCTCGGGCTCGTACTGGAAGCTGGCGTCGTTGAGCCGCAGCTTGGCGAGGCTGTCGCGCAGGTCCTCGTAATCGGCGGCGTCGATGGGGAACAACCCGCACCACACCACCGGCACGCTGGGCTTGAAGCCCGGTAGCGGCGCGCTGGCCGGCTTCTTGTCGTCGGTGACGGTGTCGCCCACCTTGGTGTCGGCCACCGCCTTGATCCCGGCGGTGAAGAAGCCCATCTCGCCCGGCTTCAGCTCGTTGCACTGGATGATCTTGGGGGTGAAATAGCCGACCGTGTCCACTTGATAGGCGATGCCGGTGGCCATCATGCGGATTTTCTGGCCCTTCTTGAGGATACCGTTCTTGATGCGCACCAGGATGATGACGCCGAGATAGGCGTCGTACCAGGAATCCACCAGCAGCGCCTGGAGTTCGGCGCTCTCGTCGCCTTCCGGGCAGGGCAGGCGGTTGACCAGGGCTTCCAGCACCAGATCGATGCCGATGCCGGTCTTGGCCGAGATCATCACCGCGTCGGTGGTGTCGAGGCCGATGACGTCCTCGATCTGCTGCTTGACCCGCTCGGGCTCGGCGGCGGGCAGGTCGATCTTGTTGAGGATCGGCACCACTTCGTGGCCGGCGTCCAGGGCGTGGTAGACGTTGGCCAGGGTCTGGGCCTCGACGCCTTGCGAGGCGTCGACCACCAGCAGCGAGCCCTCGCAGGCGGCCAGCGAGCGCGAGACCTCGTAGGCGAAGTCCACATGGCCGGGGGTGTCCATCAGGTTCAACTGATAGGTCTTGCCGTTCTTGGCGGTATAGGACAGCCGCACCGTCTGGGCCTTGATGGTGATGCCGCGTTCGCGCTCGATGTCCATCGAGTCGAGGATCTGCTCCTTCATGTCGCGCGCCTCGATGGCGCCGCAGGCCTGGATCAGCCGGTCGGCCAGGGTCGATTTGCCGTGGTCGATATGGGCGACGATGGAGAAATTGCGGATGTGCTCGAGTTTGGTCATGGGCGTCATGTTTCCTAAGGCTGCCGGACCATAAAGCCCGCAGCCGTTCCACGCAATGTTTCACGGTTTATGCTGCAGTGTAATATTTGGCAACAATGATTGATTTGAGGCCTGGACGCCCGGCTGGTAGACCTAACAGCGTGAAAAGCGGGGTTCGCGGCGGTTGCAGGATCGCTGGCCGGCGCGGACAAAAGATTAAAGGGGACCAGGCGTGAACAACATCGTTGCCGACATGCTACCCGGATCAAGCGCGCTCACCAGTGTTTCCGATTCCAACGCAATTCGCTCGCGCACCCTGAAGACCAGCATCGGCTGCTCCGGCATCGGTCTTCATTCCGGCGCCAAGATCACCATGGTGCTGCATCCGGCCGAGGCCGGCACCGGCATCCGCTTCCGCCGCGTCGACATCGCCGGCGGCGGCGCCATCGTCCCGGCCATCTGGTCGGCGGTGCACGACACCCGCATGAATTCCTGCCTGAAGAACGACGACGGCGTGGTGGTCGGCACGGTCGAGCATCTGATGGCCGCCCTGGCCGGCATGCAGATCGACAACTGCCTGATCGATATCAACGGCCCGGAAGTGCCGGTGATGGACGGTTCCGCCGCTCCCTTCCTGTTCCTGATCGAATGCGCCGGCGTGGTCGAGTTGTCCGCTCCCCGTCAGGCCATCAAGATCCTCAAGCGTGTCAGCGTCAAGGACGGCGACCGCACCGCCTCGCTGACCCCGTCCTCGGGCTTTTCGGTGCGGTTCGAGATCGACTTCGCCAGCTCGGCCATTTCGCGCCAGGAATTCTTCGTCAACCTGTCGCGCGGCACCTTCAAGTCGGAAATTTCGCGGGCGCGGACCTTCGGGTTCGAGCAGGAAGTGGCCTATCTCCGCGCCAACGGTCTGGCGCGCGGTGGTTCGCTGGACAACGCGGTGGTGATCGACTCCACCGGTTCGCGCGTCCTCAACGACGACGGCCTGCGCTATCCCGACGAATTCGTCCGTCACAAGGTGCTGGACGCGGTCGGCGACCTCTATCTGGCCGGCGCGCCGCTGATCGGTCATTTCCACGGCGTTCGCTGTGGCCACGCCCTCAACAACCAGTTGCTGCGCACCCTGTTCGCCGACCAGACCGCCTGGGAAATGACCACCGTCGCTCCCGGCTCGGCCGCCGCTCCCTTCGCCGCCTCGTCCGCGTCAGGGGCCGTCGCCGTCGCCTGAAGACCCTCGCCCGCTTGCGGGAGAGGGTGGCGAGCAGAGCGAGCCGGGTGAGGGCTCGTCTGCCTGAACAAAGAAGCCCCCTCACCCTCCCACCGCTTCGCGGCGGGCCCCTCCCTCTCCCGCAAGCGGGCGAGGGGAGCGGGAAACTCCCCTATTCCGTCTTCCTGGGCTTGCCCTTGGGCATGCGCGATTCCAGCAACTGGTGCAGCTTGTTGTCGAACAGGAAGATCACCGTGCCTTCGTTGTCGTCGGCCATCTGGGCCTCGACCGTGCCCGACACCCAGCGGATGAAGTGGGGGGTCTTCTGGACCGGCTGACCCCAGCGTTCGACCAGGGCGGCGGCGGTCTTGTCGAACACCTCGCGCGGCTGGCGGGCGGTCATCTGGAAGATGCGCTCGCTGCCGCTTTCGTCCTCGATGGCCATGAACCAGAACTCGGTCAGGGTTCCGGCCAGCGGCACCTGACGCAAAATCCACTGATCCTTGGCGGCTTCGGTGAACAGGGCGCAGCGGGCCACCTTGGCGGTGACCATGGCGCCGGGCAGGCCCAGCGGGGCGTGTTCGGCGCCCGGCGGCTTGTCCTGGTCCTGCGAGCAGACCAGCTTGGTGTTGGCGGGGAAGGCGGCGAAGCGCAGCTGGTTGAGCCGCATGCCGATCTGGGCCAATCCGATGTCGTAGGGCTTGCCCGAGGATTGGGCGGCGGCTCCGCCCGCCGTCAACAAAAGCGCGGCGACGAAAAGTAAAAATTGACGCATGGTCTCACTCTATGCGGCTGAAGGTTCCGGGTGATTTCAGCAGGCGGCGCAGTCGCAGATCGCCGATGGCGATGGCGAACTCGTCGGGATTCTTCTCGTCGACGAACATCATGGTTTCGTGCTGCTCGTCCTGCCAGGTCAGGAAACGGTCGGTACCGGCGGTGCAGGGGCCGTGGATGTCGGTCATGGACTTGACCACCTTGTCCCAGCCATCCCGCTTGGCCCACAGGCTGAACTGGGCGAGGCGATAACGTCCGTCGGTTCCCTGTTCCACGAAGGTCAGCCACAGCCGCGCCGGTCCGGCCAGGCTTGGCACTTCCCCTTGCACCCAGCCGCTCTCGCCGCCGGGCGCGAACACCGAACATCGGCGAACATGGGTGGGGCCGCGGCCGCCCTGATGTTCCATCAGGGCCGGATTGGCCAGCTTGGGCTTGTCGCTGTCGCTGTCGCAGACCAGCCGCTGACCGGGGTCCAGCTTGATCTGGCGCACATCGTCATAGGCCGCTCCCGGCTGGGGCAGCGCCGTGCTCAGGGCCGCGACGGCGCGCGGGTCGGCCCAGACGTCGCCGGAGGCCAGGAACGCCAGAATCGCGATCACCGATATCCGCCTTGGCTCCCGCATGGGACCTCCGTCCTGGTTGCATGTGCGAAGTATGACACGACCAGCCGCTTCCGTCATCGTATCTCCGCAAGCTTTTCCTGGGCGCGGCGGTCGGCGCCCGACGGCAGCGGCGCGGCGGGGGCCTCGATCCAGGCGGCGATGTCGTCCACCACCACCCGGGCCTGAAGGTCGCGCAGCAGCATGTGCCAGCCATTGGGGTACAGCGCCGCCCGCTGGCCGCGGCCCAGATCGGGCAGGCTGCGGATGGCGTCCCAGGTGGGATCCGCCGGAATGATCTCGTCCTTTTCGCCGTACAGCACCAGGACGGGCAGGGTGATCCGCCCGGCGTCCTCCTGGGCCGCGTCCATCAGGTCCACCAGCCCATGGATGGCGTCGATGCGGGTCGCCTTGATCACCAGCGGATCGCGTGACAGGGCGCGCAGCATCTCGATGTTGTCGGAGGGCTGGATCTTGAGGCCGCGTCCGGTGGGGGCCCAGCCCGGCGCGACGCGGTAGGCCAGCCACAGGGCGGCGGACTGGAAGACGCCCATGGAGGAACGCCCCCACACCGCAGGGGCGGACAGAATCAGCCCGGCAACGCCCGGTGGCGGTGTTCCGGCGGCGGCGACCATGGCGACGGCGCCGCCCATGCTCTCGCCAAGGACATAGAGCGGCACCTGGGGATGGCGGGCATGCAGCAACGCGGCGACGGCGCGCAGGTCGCCGGCCATGGTGGCGGTGCTGGACCAGAAGCCGGGATGCGGACCCTCCCCGAAGCCGCGCTGGTCATAGGCGTAGGTGGCGATGCCCTTGGCCGCCAGCACTTTGCCGGGCGCGTCGAAGGCGTTGGAATAGTCGTTCATGCCGTGCACGGCCAGGACCACCGCCTTGGGCGCGCCCTCGGGCAGCCATGATCGCAGCGGCAGCCGGGCGCCGTCGTCGGCACGCCAAGAGTCAGGTTCGATGACGGGTTGCATGACGGTGAGGCCTCTGGGGTAAAGCTGGGTGGCGCAGGCCGAGACCAGGACCAGCAGGATGAGAGCCGAAAACCTGCTCATCCCGCCCAGGGCAGGATTCGCCCCCGCATCTTCAGGTCGGTCTTGAGGATGTGCTGGCCCAGCCAGACGCCGAGAAACGACTTCATCTTCTCGGTCGCCGCCTTGGCCTCGCCCGCGGCGCCGCTGTGGAACTTCTCAATGAAGACCGCCAGGGTGTGGGTCAACTCGTCGTGCTGGCGCTTGTTTTCCTCGTAGCCGTCATAGCCAGCCTCGACCTGCAACAGCTCCTCGCGCGCGAAGTGCTCCTTCACATAGGCGTCCAGCCGCGACAGGATGCCCGCCATCTGCTCGCCGTTGACCACGCCGCCCTGGGAATCGGCGGCGGCGTGGAATTCCTGGATCAGCGCGAAGAGCTGTCGGTGGTCCTCGTCGACCACCTCGATCCCCACCTTCATCGCGTTTTGCCAAGTGTTCGACATGGGAGGGGCGCAAGCCTGCTGTTGGAGCGAGGCGACAGGGTAGCCCTCGCCACCGTCGCTGGCAATCCTGGCTTTCCCGCCGAGCCAGGATGGAGGCGCAACGGAGGGGACAAAAAATGAAGGGGCGCCCGCGGGGCGCCCCTTCGTCGATCTGCGTGCTTCCGCCACCTATCGCCGCAGATCGATCTCGACGCCCGGCTCACCCGAGAATTCCACCAGGATATCCTCGTTGCGGACGATGTACTGACAGGCCAGCCGGTAGTGCGGCGGGATGTCGTTGGTCTCGGCGTCGGCCAGCTGGGCCTTGGTCATCTTGCCGTTGACGGAGAGCGTCAGCTTCTCCTTCTCGGTCAGGTTGACGGCCGCCGGCCGCTTCTTGTCGAGGATGGTCACCTTGATCAGGCACGACCCGCACTCGCCGTCCTGGCACTGGCAAGGGATTGCGACATTGTTCTGCTTGGCCACGCCCAGCAGGGTCCGGTTATCGCCCGCCACCGCGTAGACGGTGACGTCCTTGTCCAGGGTGGGCGCGCTGAAAGTCACGTTCGCCATGCTTTTCCCTCTCGCTCTAAGTGTTGTTATTCCCGCCGGGACTGGTCGGCGGTGCTCAACCTGGCGCCGTGCTGGTGATGATGGCGACAGCCTCGGCCAGCGGCATGGTCAAGGGCTGGATGCCCTCGATCTCCAGGAACTTGATTTCGTTGCGGGTCAGCTCGTCGGGGACCACGGCGAAGCGCGGTCCGCCGGAGCGCTTGCATACCTGACGGGCGAAGGTCCGCAGGATCTGGTCGTAGAAGCGACAGCCCAGGAAGACGAAGCCGCGACCGGCCCGGCGGATCTTGACCGCCTCGGGGATCGGCGTCTGGATGTCGATGTCGGTCAGCACCTCGACGTAATCGGCGTCGGAGACCAGCACGTCGCCGGTGGGCTGGGCCGCGCCGTGAGGCTTGTAGAGGACGGTGCGCCAAGCCTCGACGATGTCGTCGGCAACGGTGGCGCCATCGGCGCCGACGGCACGCGCCCACACTCCGCCGTCCAGGCGCCGCGCCTTGGAGGCGCCCTGAATCTGGCCCCAGTCGGTGCGGCCCTTGGCGACGAAGGCGGCGCGCATGGCCCCGTCATACCAGGTGTCGACCACCATGGGCAGCCGCTCGAGCCCGGCCAGCCACAGATGCAGCGCGTTGGGCTCGGGGATGGTCTTGAAGATCTCGGCCATCATCTTGTCGACGGTGACGCGATGCTTGTGGGTCTCGATGTACTGGGCGGCATGCCACAGATTCTGCTTGATGCGGCCGGGGACGCCGACCTTGGAGGACAGCGCCAGCGCCAGGGCGCGGGCACCGTTCGGCACCACCGGTTCACCACCCAGCGCCAGGACGTCCGGTCCCAGAAACGGGATCAGATGGCCAGCGGCGATTTCACCGCCGATTCCTTTCAGCAGCGATGTCGGGGAGTCGAGCATGGTCGCGTCCTCCATTTTCTCTCGTCACCCCCGCGAAAGCGGGGGGCCATGGTGCGGCCCGCCGATGGCCTACCCACACTGTTTTGCGTTCGTTGCGACATGGATTCCCGCCTTCGCGGGAATGACGATTAAGGGGGGAAAGATCAGTCGTCGTCGCCGCTGAGCTTGCGGGCTTCCACCGTGATCGGCAGCTTGGTGTCGACCGGCATGTCGGGCATGGCGAAGGTCCAGCCGTTGGCGATCTTGATCCAGCCCCCCCACAGGGTCTCCTTCTCCATCTCGACGACCTTCTCCTCCAGGTCCTTCTTGGGGACATAGATTTCGTAGACGTCGCCGAGCTTACGCAGCATGACCTTCATGAGGCTTTCCTCTCCAATTCGTGGGCCCGCATTCCCACCACCCGGTTGGCATCGACGAATTCGACGCCGTAGACGTAGAAGCGGTTGAGGTAGGTTCCAACCGAGTGGACGTAGCCGACCTCGCCCTTGCGGATCAGAACCTCACCCATCTTGGCTCCGGGAAAGGTACCGTCGTTGCGGACGTCTTTCTGAGAGACGACCTGCTGGCCTCGTTCGAAGACCGGCTGGTCGTACAATTCGGACTGATCGCCTTGCATCGCGGCACCCTCCCGTAAGCGCTAGATTCAGGTTCAGCCCTGGACGATGCAGTCGGTCGGGCAGACCGCCTTGCACTTGGGCGAGTCGCCGTCACACTCGGTACAGCCCGACGCCTTGATGACGTAGACGTCGTTCTTCATGCTGATGGCGGCGTTGGGGCACTCGAACTCGCAGGCGCCGCAGGAGGTGCAATCGTCGGCAACAATCTTAAGGGCCATGATGGTCTCCTTCTCTCTCTTTAAGTAAAGGTTACGCGATGGACGCCGAGTCGGACTGGCTGCCGAACTTCTCGGCGTACCAGGCGGCAACGGCGGTCTCTATATAATCGAACGGATACTGATCCACAGCTTCGATTCCGGCCTTTTTCAGGTCGTCCTTGGGGCAGCGGCCGATTTTGGCGACAAAGACGGTGTCGATCCCTTCCAGTGCCGCCAGGACGATGTCGAGCTTGTCGTCGTCGCCATAGCCGCCGACACAGTAGTTGTCGGCCTTGCGATGACCGGAGAAGCGCACGCCGTGGGCGTCCACCTCGAACACCTGGAATTCCTTGGCGTGGCCGAAATGCTGGTTGATGCGGCCGCCGCCCTTGGTGCAGACCGCCACCAGCTTGGTCGGTGCCTCGGGGGTGGTGTCGGCCAACTCGGCCTCGGCCGAGGCGACCGCCTTGTTGCGGTCGGCGCGCTCGCGCTCCACCACTTCGCGGTAGAGGCGCCGGGGCTCGGGGTCGTAGGCCGCCGGGGCCTCGGGGAGCTTGTCCAGGGTGAAGTCCTGCGACAGGTCCTCGCCCAGCATGCCGACGGCGTCGGCGCGGCACTGGCGACAGTGGCGCATCAGGTTGGCGCCGCCGGCCAGCTTGTCCTGAAGGTCCTTCAACTCGGAGGCCTTGGGGCCGCGCTGGCCGGTGAGGCCGAAATGGGTCCCGTGGGCGGCGTCGGAGATCAGCGGCATGACGTTGTGCAGGAAGGCGCCGCGCGCCTTGATCTCGCGGTTGACCTCGATCAGGTGCTGGTCGTTGACGCCGGGGATCATCACCGAGTTGATCTTGGTGAGGATGCCGCGAGCGGTCAGGCCGTCGAGACCTTCCATCTGGCGCTCGTGCAGGATGCGGGCGCCCTCGACACCGGTGTAGCGCTTCCCCTTGTAGTAGATCCAGGGATAGATCAGGGCGCCGATCTCGGGGTCGATCATGTTGATGGTGATGGTGACGTGGTCGATATTGTACTCGGCCAACTCGTCCAGATGGTCGGGCAAGGCCAGGCCGTTGGTCGAGATGCAGTATTTCAGATCGGGCAGCAGCTTGGAGACCTCGCGGAAGGTGGCCGAGGTCTTGCGCCAGTCGAACAGGGAATCGCCCGGTCCGGCGATGCCCAGCACCGACAGCTGCGGCACCTTGACCGCCACCGCCGCCACCTTGCGCGCCGCCTGCTCCGGGGTCAGCTTCTCGCTGGTGACGCCGGGCCGCGACTCGTTGGCGCAGTCGTATTTGCGGTTGCAGTAATTGCACTGGATGTTGCAGGCCGGGGCCACCGCCACATGCATGCGGGCGAAGTAGTGGTGGGCTTCCTCGCTGTAGCAGGGGTGGTCCTTGACCTTATCCCAGATGTGGGCGGGCATGTCGCCCTGCGCATCGGACGAGCCGCAGGACTTGGAGGAACAGCCTCCGGCGCTGGCGGCGGGTTCCGCTTGGGGAACCGGACGCGTCCGGGAAATGCTGCTCAGGGGTACGACGTTGCTGGACACCGGCGGCCTCCTCATCAAGGGATGGTCACCAGGGGTGTTGCAATGGGGATGCCAGTTGCTGCATCGCGAAAAATGGCGGAATTGCTGGGTTTGTCCGCTGTCGCATCTCCGACAGAGCGTCGTGGATGCGACAACGGGGGAGGGATTAGGGAGTGACCGACGAGCCGCAGGCTCGGAGTTGCGGGCAAAGCCCGGCGCGCCACATGGCGCGAAAGCCAAGGCGGACGGAGGTCCGCCGCCCGGCGATTGAGGGGCTGAAAAGGCTTATCTACACTTGGAAAAGTCGGGCGGGCGCTTTTCGGCGAAGGCGGCGACCGCCTCCTTCAGTTCGGGACGGCCCAGGCACTCGTCGAACACCGCCGCCTCGCGGCTGAGGCGGTCCTCCACCGGCTCGGCCGGCGTCTTCATCAGCGCCTTGATCATCAGCAGGGTGGCGCGCGGCTTGGCCGCCAGCTTGCGGGCCGCCGCCATGGCGGCGGCTTCCAACTCGTCGCCCGGCACCACCGCGTTGATCAGACCGACGGCCAGGGCCTTGTCCACGTCGAACGGCTCGCCCAGCAGCAGCATCTCGGCGGCGCGGCGATGGCCGGCCAGCTGCGGCAGGGTCATGGACGAGGCGGCCTCGGGCACGATGCCCAGATTGATGAACGGCGTCAGGAACTTGGTTCCCGGCGCGGCGTAGACCAGGTCGCAATGGGGCAGCAGGGTGGCGCCGATGCCCATGGCGGCGCCACGGACCGCCGCCACCACCGGTTTCTTCGCCCCGGCGACGGCGCGGATGAAACCGTCGGCCACCGAGCCGGTCAGGCTTTTCCAGGTCAGGAAGTCGGGCAGGTCGTTGCCGGCGGTGAAGTCGGTGTCGCTGCCGACGATCAGGAACACGCCGACCGCGTCGTCGGCCTCGCCCCGGGCGAAAGCTTCCGCCAGGGCCACATACATCTCGCCGATCAGGGCGTTCTTCTTGTCCGGCCGGTTCATGCGGATCACATGAACGCCGGCATCCACATGGGACAGGACCAGCTCGGTCATGGCTTGTTTTCCTCGACCATCAGGGGGGAGTAGCGGGCGACGATGCGGGCATATTCCCCGCTTTCCCGCAGCGATGCCAGCCCCCGGTTGAAACTGTCGCGCAGGACGGCGTCGCGGAACGCCATGCGGTATTCGGTGGGCGGAAACAGCGGGTGGTACCGCACCGCCTGGGTGGTGTCCACCTTGCCGGCCACCTCGGGGGCATGGGCGAACCATGAAAAGATGTTGCGGTCGGCGACCACCACGTCGATGCGGCCGAGGAACAGCAGGATCGGCTGCGAGATCTGCTTGGCCTCCTCGCGGTAGGTGGGATTGCCGGCCACCACCGTCTTGAACGCCGGCCCCAGATAGATCGTCGCGTTCTGGAACGCCAGGATCGACTTGCCGGCCAGATCCTCCACGCGGTCGATCTTGAGGTCGCGCGACGCCAGGGTGATGGCGTAATTGCGGTAGGCGATGTAGACGTCGGAGTAGTTGGCGGCGACCCCGACCTCCACCCGCTGGGTCATGGCGGCGTCGGTCCGCCCCGTCTCCATTACCTTGGCGACGCGGCCCAGCGGCACATATTGCGGCACCATGGTGTGGCCTTCCAGGGCCAGCGCCTCCTTGACGATGTCGTATTCCATGCCGCGCTGCTCGTCGGGAATGACATAGGGCGACAGGGAAAAGCCGATCACCACCGACACCTCCTTGGCCGAGGCCAGGCGGGTGTCGAGGCCGATCAGGGCGGCGGCGAGCAGGAGAGCTGCCGATAAGTTGCGGTGCGCCATGGCCGAATATCCCCCTAATTCCCTCAGGATGGGACGTCACAATCATCACCGCGTCAAGTCCCCACGTCATGCGCGGGGCTTCCCAAGCCGCGCCGGGCAGGCGTAAAATCGGCCTTCCGCCGCGTCGGAGGGTAGACATGATCATTTCCCGCATCCTGGTCGTCTGCGCCGTTGTGATGTCGGCCTTGCCGGCCCTGGCCCAGGAAGACGACAGCCCCGGACCCATGCAGCGCAAGGCGACCGAGGCCTCGGCCGACCGGCTGCTGGACGACTCCCTGCTCAGCGACAAGGAAAAGCAGGTCCGCGCCCAGGCCAAGCTGGCGGAGCCGGCTCCCGACACCAGCGACGGGGACACCCTGGCCCAGTTCCATTTCGGCCGCGGCATGGCCCTCCTCACTCTGGGCCGCCAGGGCGACGCCCTGCGCGAGTTGAAGACGGCCGGCCATTTGGTCGGCCCCAACGGCAGCCTGCATACCCAGGTCTTCTACAACACCGCCCAGGCCGAGATGAATCTGGGGCGGGTCGGCGCCGCCATCGCCGACCTGCGCGAGGCCACCCGGACCACCGGCAAGGATAATCTGATCCTGCGCAACCTGGCCCTGATCACCGAGCAATACGCCAAGCTGGGCAATGTGGACGGCGCCACCGCGACCCGCGAGGAATGCGTCGCCGCGTCGCGCAAGGCCGCCCTCGACCGCGCCGAGCGCAATTACGACTACCGCGTCTGGCGCGAGACCAACGAACTGCGCTGCGACATCGCGGTGGTGGTGGCCCAGGGCAAGCTGAGCGAGGCCGAGCCGCTGATCCGCAAGGTCATCGCCGTCTACGAGGATTCCCCCAACACCCGCGGCACCTACACGGTCGGGAATCGGCACTTGCAACTGGCCGAGAACCTGCGTCAGCAGGGCCGCCTCGCCGAGGCGGAGAACGAGGCCCGCATCGCGCTGACCATCTATCAGAACACGGTGGGCACTGCCTCGCAGCGCACCGGCATGGGCCTGCTGTCGCTGGGGCGCATCATCGCCGAGCAGGGCCGCCTGAAGGAGGGCGAGGCCCTGGCGCGCAAGGGCATCGAGGTGACCAAGACCTCCAGCGCCTCCGGCCGGGGCGGGGCCGGCACCCTGGCCGATATCCTGGTGGGGCAGTACCGTTGGAAGGAGGCGCGCGAGCAATACGCCCTCATGAAGGCGGGATACGAGGACGATCCCGACGGCTGGGAGGCCTTTATCCGCCAGAACCCTTCCTATGCCCTGGCCATGCTTAAATCCGGCGACGCCGCCGCGGCGCTGCCCCTGTTCACCGCCAGCTTCGAGGATTTTCGCGCCAAGCTGGGCGAGGACAATTACACCACCGCCCAGGCGCGTGGCTTCAGGGCGGCGGCCCTGGCGGCGCTGGGGCGCGACGACGAGGCGTTGCGGGAATTCGCCCTGGCGGTTCCGGTGCTGACCGCCGGCTCCGGCGAGGAGGACGAGGAAACCGGCAACCGCGCCCGCGACCAGAAGCTGCGGCTGATCCTGGAATCCGACATGGAGCAGTTGCTGAAGGCGAAAGCGCCCGACGCCGTGGCCGAATCCTTCCGCCTCGCCGACGCGGCGCGCGGCCGGTCCGTCCAGCGCGCCCTGGCCGCCTCGGCGGTGCGGGCCGCCGCCGGCAATCCCGCCCTGGCCGATCTGGCCCGCCGGGCCCAGGATTCCGACAAGCAGATCGCCGCCCTCAACGGCTTGCTGGCCAACGCCATCAGCGCCCGCGCCGAGGACCAGGACGCCGAGGCCCTCAAGGCGTTGAAGGGCCGCATCGCCGCCCTGCGCGACAGCCGCCGCGACGAGCTCAGGCAGATCGCCGCCAAATTCCCCGAATACGGCCGCATGCTCAACCCGCAGCCGGTTTCGGTGGCGGAGGTCCAGGCCAAGCTGAAACCCGGCGAGGCCATGGTCGCCTTCTACAGCGCCGACGACCGCACCTATGCCTGGGCGATCCCGGCCGCCGGCCCGCCGGCCGTCGCCGTTTCGCCCGTGGGTTCCGCCGCCCTGGACGCCACCATTCACCATCTGCGGGAAGCGCTCGACCTGTCGGTCAACGGCGTCGATGAAATCCCCGACTTCGACCTCGCCGCCGCCTATGGTCTTTACGCCGGGCTGATGCAGCCCACCGAGGCCAGCTGGGGACAGGCGGGATTGCTGTTCGTCGTTCCCCACGGCCCTCTTGGGCAGTTGCCCCTCGCCCTGCTGCCCACCACCAAGCCCGCCCCGGCCCAGAAGGCCGCCGCCGGCAAGGCGGCCGTGCCGGCGGGAGTGCTGTTCGCCAAGTATCGCGACGTGGCCTGGCTGGCGCGCAAGGTCGCCATCGCCCAACTGCCGTCGGTGGGGGCCTTGACCACGCTGCGCGCCCTGCCCGAGCGCCATGCGCCGCGCCGCACCTTCCTGGCCTTCGGCGATCCCCTGTTCAATCAAGAGCAGGCCCAGGAGGCGGCGACCGAGGCGACCACCCTCACCAGCCGGGGCTTCAAGCGCCGCAGCGCCCCCAAGCCCAGCCCCGACTATTCCACCGATCTGGCCCAGTTGCCGCGCCTGCCCGACACCGCCGAGGAGGTGAAAAGCATCGCGGCGGTGCTGAAGGCCGATCCCGAGCGGGACCTGTTCCTGGAGGCCCGCGCCAGCGAGGCCAATCTCAACAAGCTCGACCTGTCGCAATGGCGGATCGTCATGTTCGCCACCCATGGCCTGATCCCCGGCGACCTCACCGGACTGGACCAGCCGGCCCTGGCCTTGACCTCGCCGGCGGTCACCGGCGACGGCTCGTCCGGCCTGCTGACCATGGAACACATCATGGGGCTCAAGCTCGACGCCGACTGGGTGGTGCTGTCGGCCTGCAACACCGCCGCCGGCGAGGGCGCCGGCGCCGAGGCGGTGTCGGGCCTGGGCCGCGCCTTCTTCTATGCCGGGACGCGGGCCTTGCTGGTCAGCAACTGGCCGGTGGAGACCACCTCGGCCCGCATGCTGACCACAGACCTGTTCCGCCGGCAGGCCGAAGATTCCGGCCTCGCCCGCGCCAAGGCCATGCAAAGCGCCATGCTGGCCCTGATCGACGGTCCCGGCCCCAAGGACGGCGCCGGCAAGGAGGCTTTCGTCTACGCCCATCCCACCTTCTGGGCGCCGTTCTCGCTGGTGGGCGACGGCGGCTAGAAACTCGCAATCGCTTCCATTACAGTGCGCCGTCCCGTCCTGGAGAGCGCGCATGAAGATCAACGGCACCCCGTTTCGCACCATCTGGCTGGCCGCCGACGGCGTGGGGGTCGAGATCATCGACCAGACCCGCCTGCCGCACGAATTCGTGACGGTGACGCTGCGGAGCCTGGAGGATGCCGCCACCGCCATCCGCGACATGTGGGTGCGGGGCGCGCCGCTGATCGGCGCCACCGCCGCCTACGGCATGGCCCTGGCCGCCCGCGCCGACGCCTCCGACGCCGCTCTCGACCACGCCTACAAGGTGCTGCACGCCACCAGGCCCACCGCCATCAACCTGAAATGGGCACTGGACGAGATGATCGCGACCTTGCGGCCGCTGCCGCTGCCCGAGCGCGCCGCCGCCGCCTATGGCCGCGCCGCCGGGATCTGCGACGAGGATGCCGCCGCCAATTCCGCCCTGGGCGAGCATGGCGCCAAGATCATCGCCGAAATCCATCAGCGCACCGGCAAGCCTGTCAACGTGCTGACCCACTGCAATGCCGGCTGGCTGGCGACGGTGGATTGGGGCACCGCCATCGCCCCCATCTACAAGGCGTTCGACGCCGGCATTCCCGTCCATGTCTGGGTCGATGAGACCAGGCCGCGCAACCAGGGCGCCAGCCTGACGGCGCGCGAGCTGAACTGGCACGGGGTGCCCCATACCGTCATCGCCGACAACACCGGCGGTCATCTGATGCAGCACGGTCTGGTGGACCTCGTCATCGTCGGCACCGACCGCACCACCCGCGACGGCGACGTCTGCAACAAGATCGGCACCTATCTCAAGGCGCTGGCCGCCAAGGACAACGCCGTGCCGTTCTATGTGGGCCTGCCCAGCCCGACCATCGACTGGACCGTCGCCGACGGGGTCAAGGAGATCCCCATCGAGGAGCGCTCGGCCCGCGAGCAAAGCCACATCTTCGGCAAGGGCCCCGACGGCAAGGTGGTGGAGGTCCAGGTGATCCCCGACGGCTCGGCGGCGCTGAATTACGGCTTCGACGTCACCCCGGCCCGCCTCGTCACCGGCCTGATCACCGAACGCGGCATCTGCGCCGCCAGCCCGGAAGGCCTGAAGGGGCTGTTTCCCGAAAAGGCGTAACCCCCATGCTGATCCTGGTCGAGGCCGATCCCCCGGCGGTTAGCCGCCGCGCTGCCGCGCTGGTCGCCGATCTGATCACGCGCAATCCCCGCGCCGTGCTGGGACTGGCGGCTGGGGCGACGCCGCGCGGACTGTACCAGGATCTGGTGCGGCGTCATGGCGAGGGCCTGGACTTTGCCGGCCTTACCGTGTTCGGCCTCGACGAATATGTTGACCTGCCGGTGGACCACCCCGCCAGTTGCACCGGCGCCCTTCGCCACGCTTTGATCGACCGGGTCAATCTGGAGCCGTCGCGGGTCCATCTGCTGGACGCCATCCCGTCCGGCGACGTAACCGCGTACTGCACCGCCCATGAGCGCAAGATCGCCGAGGCCGGCGGCATCAACCTGCAATTGCTCGGCCTCGGCATGAACGGCCATATTGGCTTCAACGAGCCGGGCAGCAGCTTGTCCGGCCGCACCCATCCGGTGGCGTTGACCGCCTCGACCCGCGCCGTCAACCGGCCCGGCTTTCCGTTTCCCGGAGAGGTGCCCACCGCCGCCGTCACCATGGGAATTGGCACCATCCTGGACGCGCGGCTGGTGCTGCTGCTGGCCACCGGTGCCGCCAAGGCGGAGATCGTCGCCCAATTCATCGAAGGCCCGCTGACCGCGCGGGTGCCGGCCTCGGCCTTGCAGATGCATGCCGACGCGGTGGTGCTGCTGGACGAGGCGGCGGCGGCGAAGCTGCGATACCGCGACGACTACGCAGCGGAGGCCGGGGTCAGGGCGCAGCTCGTCGGGAAAAGCGCTACCGTCCCGTCTTCAGCTTGAAGAACCCGACCAGTTCGGCCAGTCGCTGGGACTGGTCTTCCAGGGAGGTGGCGGCGGCGGAGCTTTGCTCCACCAGGGCGGCATTCTGCTGGGTGGTTTCGTCGATGCGGGTGACGGCGCCGGTCACCTGCTCGATGCCGCTGGACTGCTCGCGGCTGGCCACCGCGATTTCGGCGACGATGTCGGCGACCTGACGCACCGAGCCGACGATCTCGTCCAGGGTGGTTCCGGTGCCCTTGACCAGTTCGGCGCCGGCCTGCACCTGGGCCGAACTGTCGGCGATCAGGTGGCGGATCTCCTTGGAGGCCTGGGCCGAGCGCTGGGCCAGATTGCGCACCTCCTGGGCGACCACGGCGAAGCCCCGGCCGGCATCGCCGGCCCGCGCCGCCTCGACGGCGGCGTTCAGCGCCAGCAGATTGGTCTGGAAGGCGATCTCGTCGATCATGCCGACGATGTCGCCGATCTTCTGGGACGAGGCCTCGATGCGGCCCATGGCGGTGATGGCGTCGCCGACCACGGCGCAGCCCCCGGCGGCGATTTCGCGGGCGCCCGCCGCCAACTGGTTGGCCTGGTTGGCGCTGGCCGCGTTCTTGCGCACGGTGGCGGCCAGTTCGGTGAGGGCGGCGGAGGTCTGTTGCAGGCTGCTGGCCTGATCCTCGGAACGCTCGGACAGGTCGTGGCTGCCGGCGGCGACCTCGCCGGCGGCGGCGGCGATTTCCTTGGTGGCGGCGTGAATGCCGGTGACCACCTGGGTCAGTTGCTCGGCCGTGGCGTTGACGTCGTCCTTCAATTGGCCGAACACGCCGTGATACTCGGCGTCGATCCGAGTGCCGAGGTCGCCATGGGCCACCGCGCCCAGCGCGCGGGCCACGTCGGCCAAGGTCAGGCCGGTATTCTCCACCAGGGCGTTGACCGAGCGGCACAGGTCGAGGAAGAAGCCATCCTTGCCGGCCAGTTGGATGCGCTGGTCGAGATCGCCCTGGCTGGCCGCCCCGACGATCTCGGTCAACTCGGCGACGATGACCTCCTCGCGGCGCCGTTGCTCCAGCTCGGCTTCCTTGCGCTGTTCCTCCAGGTAGACCGACACGGCGAGGTCGATGTCGAGCAGGACGGTGCGGGTCAGCACCGACAGCACCTGCCCCAGCCCGTCCTTCACCTTCGTCGTGAGCAGCCAGGCGGTGTTGGCCGTGGTGGCGACGCCCAGCAGCCGGCCCAGTACGATGGCGTAGCCGCCGATATACCAGTGGGGCTCCAGCCCGATGCGGCTGTGCATGCGTCCCACCGCCCGCACCGAATGCATGTAGTCCACGTCGAACTGACCGGAGAACAGCCGCTGCCAATGGACCTTCTGGGCGGCCTTGGCCCGGGCGACCGTGGCCTCGTCGGGGAAATGGCGCTCAAGCTCGGGGAACGAGCGGATGTGGCGGTAGAAATCGGTGAGGATCTGATCCAGGCAGGCGTCCAGGGTCGGCCGGAAGGCGCGCAACAACTCCTTGTCCGCCTGAACGATCGACAGAACCGCCAGGCGTTTTTCCAGAAGATCGTCGTCGGCCATGAATCGCCCCCTCATTTCCCACCTGTCACGGAAGAGCCATACCAATGAACCGGAACTGTGTAAATGCACATAGCCCCATATAGCGTATGCGCGCCAATGGGTTTGGCGTTGGCCGTGAACGGGTCATGAATAGGAAGCCTTTTCGCTTCCCACGAGGGCATGGGCTCGCGACGAGACCCGGCGATGACGGACACGAAAAGGGCGCTTCCGCATGACACGGAAGCGCCCCAACAGTCTGCTTTCGTCATTCCCGCGAAAGCGGGAATCCATGCATCAGCAATCCATATCGTGTTGTGGCGCGGGAGAATCGCCCCAACATGGCCCCCCGCTTTCGCGGGGGTGACGAGACAAGCGTCTAGTCGTTTTTGGCGGCGCGGTCGGCCTTCTTGCGCTCGTTGGGGTCGAGCAGGCGCTTGCGCAAGCGGATGGACTTGGGCGTCACTTCCACCAACTCGTCGTCCTCGATATAGGCGATGGCCTGTTCCAGGCTCATCTTGCGCGGCGGGGTCAGCTTGACCGCCTCGTCCTTGCCGGAGGCGCGGACGTTGGTCAGCTGCTTGCCCTTGAGCGCGTTGACCTCGAGGTCGTTGGGGCGGTTGTGTTCGCCGATCAGCATGCCTTCGTAGATGCGGACATTGCCGGTGATGAACATGGTGCCGCGGTCTTCCAGGTTCCACAGGGCGTAGGTGACCGCGTCACCCTGGCCGTTGGAGACCAGGACGCCGTTGCGACGGCCTTCGATGGCGCCCTTGAAGGGGGCGTAGCCGTGGAACACGCGGTTCATCAGGCCGGTGCCGCGGGTATCGGTGAGGAACTCGCCGTGATAGCCGATCAGGCCACGGGCCGGCGCCAGGAAGGTGACGCGGGTCTTGCCGCCGCCGGACGGACGCATGCCGGTGAGTTCGGCCTTGCGCAGGCTCATCTTCTCGACCACCGCGCCGGAATATTCGTCATCGACGTCGATGAACACTTCCTCGATGGGCTCCAGCCGCTTGCCGTCCTCGTCGATCTGGAACAGCACGCGCGGGCGCGAGATGGACAGTTCGAAGCCCTCGCGGCGCATCTGCTCGATCAGCACGCCCAACTGCAATTCGCCACGGCCGGACACTTCGAAGGCGTCCTTGCCGGCGGTTTCCTTGACGTGGATGGCCACGTTGCTTTCGCATTCGCGGGCCAGACGGGCGGCGATCATGCGCGACGTGACCTTGTCGCCTTCCTGGCCGGCCAGGGGGCTGTCATTGACCGAGAAGGTCATGGCCAGGGTCGGCGGATCGATGGGATTGGCCTTCAGCGGCTCGGTCACTTCCGGGGCGCAGATGGTGTCGGCCACGGTGGCCTTGGTCATGCCGGAGATGGCGACGATGTCGCCGGCCTCGGCGGTCTCGACCGGCACCCGCTCGATGCCGCGGAAGGCCAGGATCTTGGCCATGCGGAAGGTCTCGAGCACCTGACCGTCATGGGACAGGCCCTTGACCTGGGCGTTGAGCTTGGCGGAGCCGGAATAGATGCGGCCGGTGAGAACGCGACCCAGATAGGGGTCGGCTTCCAGGGTGGTGGCCAGCATGGAGAACGGCGCGTCGAGGTCGCGGGTCGGCGGCGGCACATGGGCGACGATCAGGTCGAACAGCGCCGACAGGTCCTTGCGCGGGCCTTCCAGGCTGTCGTCGGCCCAGCCGTCGCGGCCGACCGCGAACATGGTGGGGAAGTCGAGCTGGGCGTCGCTGGCGTCCAGCACCGCGAACAGGTCGAAGCACTCGTCATGGACTTCGTGGGGACGGGCGTCGCCGCGGTCCACCTTGTTGACCACCACGATGGGGCGCAGGCCGAGGGCGAGGGCCTTGCCGGTGACGAACTTGGTCTGGGGCATGGGGCCTTCGGCCGCGTCCACCAGCACCACCACGCCGTCGACCATGGACAGGATGCGCTCGACCTCGCCGCCGAAATCGGCGTGACCGGGAGTATCGACGATGTTGATGCGGATGCCCTTCCACTCGACCGAGGTGCACTTGGCCAGAATGGTGATGCCGCGCTCTTTTTCCAGGTCGTTGGAATCCATCACGCGCTCAGCCACCTGCTGGTTTTCGCGGAAGGTTCCCGACTGGCGCAGCATGGCGTCGACCAGGGTGGTCTTGCCGTGGTCGACGTGGGCGATGATGGCGATGTTCCGAAGTTCCATAATCTCAGACAGTCTCAATGATGTGGGAGCCCAATTTGGCACGCGCCAAATCCTTGAGCGGACGCTCGGGGCGGGCTCCGAAGTGGGAGATGATTTCGCCGGCGGCGATGCCGCCCAGCATGGCACAGGTGGCAAGGTCGCGACCTTGGGTGAAGCCGAACAGGAAGCCGGCGGCATAGAGGTCGCCGGCGCCGGTGGTGTCGACCACCGCCTCGACCGCGTCGGCGCCGACCACGAAGATGTCCTCGTCGGTGGCGACCACCGAGCCCAGGGCGCCGCGCGTCACGGCGGCGACGCGGCAGTGGCCGCGCACGCTTCGGACGGCGTCGTCGAACGACTCGGTCTGGTAGAGCGAGCACAGCTCGGCTTCGTTGGCGAACAGGATGTCCACATGGCCCGAGACCAGGTCGAGGAAGGCGGCGCGGTGACGATCGACGCAGAACGGATCGGACAGCGACAGCGACACCAGCTTGCCGGCCTCGTGGGCGGTGGCGGCGGCCTGGACGAAGGCCTCCTTGGCCTGGGGCGGGTCGTAGAGGTAGCCTTCGAGATAGGTCACGGCGGCCTTGGCGACCACCGCCGCGTCCACGTCCTGCGGCCCGAAATCGACGCAGGCGCCGAGATAGGTCAGCATGGTGCGCTGGGCATCGGGGGTCACCAGCACGAAGCAGCGCGCGGTGGACGGGCCGGCGGCGGCGGGCTGGGTGTCGAAGGCGACGCCGGAATTGCGGATGTCGTGGCGGAACACCTGCCCCAACTGGTCGTCCTTGACCTTGCCCATATAGGCGGTACGGCCGCCCAGGGCGGCGATGCCGACGATGGTGTTGGCGGCGGAGCCGCCGGAACACTCGATGCCGGGCGGCAGCTGGGCGTAGATGGCCTCGGCCTGCGCCGCGTCGATCAGGGTCATGACCCCCTTGGTCAGCCCGAGCTTGTGCAGCAGGAGGTCGTCGGCATGCACAAGCACATCGACGATCGCGTTGCCGATGCCGGCGACGTGGGTGCTGTTGTCAGCCATGGTCTTAAGCAGCCTTTCGCAAGTCTGGCCCGAAAACAAGTCGAGCCGCCCCGGGGCGATTCTCGCGGCCCGGGGAGCTATTTTGCGGCGCAGTATACCGCCCAAACCGCCATAAACAACAAAAACCGCTGCAACCCCCTTGGCCGGCCGCGCATGCCATGCTTGAATCGGGCGGTTTTCATGGCCTTGGAGCCTATCCCTCATGTTGTCCGCTCTGATCAAGGCCTTCGCCCAACTGAGCGACCCGCGCCTGCGCCGGGTGCTGACGATCGGCGTCCTGGTGGCGCTGGGCTGCTGGATCGGTCTGGCGGCGGTCGCCTCGGTGGTGGTGAGGAGCACCCATTTCTTCGCCAACGGCTGGGCCGATGCCGGCGCCGGGGCGGCGCTGGGGGTGGCGGCGCTGCTGGTGCCGTTGCTGTTCTTCTCGGCGCTGGCCACCTTCGTCATGAGCTTCTTCCTCGACGACGTCGCCGCCGGGGTGGAGGCCCGCCACTACCCCACTCTCGGGCCGGCGCGGGTGGCCGGCTGGGGCGAGATCCTGCTGGGTTCGACCCGCTTCCTGCTGGTGATGGTGCTGGTCACCCTGGCGGCGGCGCCGCTCTATCTGGCGCTGTTGTTCGTGGGGTTGGGGGTGGTGCTGAACTACGCCGTCAACGGCTACCTGCTGGGGCGGGAGTATTTCGAGCTGGTGGCCTGTCGCCGGCTGGAGGCGGAGCCGGCCCGCCTGCTTTACCGCAACAATCTGGGGCGGCTGTGGCTGTGCGGCGCGGTGATCAACCTGCTGTTCCAGATTCCCCTGCTCAATCTGGCGGCGCCGGTGATCGCCACCGCCTTCATGGTCCATGTGGTCCAGGGGTTGCGGCCGGCTCCGGCGCGGCTATGATGGCGCCATGAAAAGCACCCACCTCCTGATGATGGCGTCGCTGACGCTGGTCGCCGCCTGCGGCAGCGGTTCCCAGACCGGCGGCGGCCCGGTAGTGACCGCGTCGCCGAACGCCACGTCGCCGCGCGCCGAGACGGCGACGCTGCCGTCGCGCACCGGCCGGCTGGTGCCGGAGGCGCTGAAGGGGCTGACCGCCGCCCAGGCGGAAAGCGAGTTGGGAGCGCCCAGCTTCCGCCGCCGCGACCCGCCGGCCGAGATCTGGCAGTATCGCGTCCACGCCTGCACCTTGGACCTGTTCCTCTACGACGAGGGCGACAGCCGCGTCGTGGCCCATTTCGCCGTGCGCAGCCCCGGCGGGACCAGCGTCAGCGAACGCGCCTGCCTGGACGAGGTGCTGGCGCGTCAGGTCGAACCACCCACCAGCTAACGGTGGTTTCGCCCTTGCCGTCTCCGTAACAATTCATTGCAAATCATCGCCCCGCCCGTATTGCCGGGCGAGGCTCGCCGGCGTATCGTAAGGGGCATTTCGACAGATATAGCGGTTCGCCATGAGGGCAGGGACCTTGGCGGGAAGACGTTCGGGCATTTCGGCCATGTGCCGTTGCCTCGCGGCGGCATGCCTGTTCCTCCTGTCGGCCTTGGCGACTCCCCTTGCCGACGCCGAGCCTGCCACTTCTCTTTCTCCCACCTCGGTCACGGTGGTGATCGACGACAATTACCCGCCCTACATCTTCCGGACCGGCGACGGCGCCCTGCACGGCATCCTGAAGGACATGTGGGAGCTGTGGAGCCGGAAGACCGGCATCCCGGTCGTCCTGCTGGCCATGGATTGGGCCAAGGCCCAAGGCGTCATGGCCGCCGGCGGGGCCGACGCCATCGACACCCTGTTCGAGACGCCCGACCGCGAGAGCGTCTACGACTTCTCGGCGCCCTATGCGACCATCGACGTCCCCATCTACTTCCACAAAAGCATCTCGGGGGTTTCGGACGCCGACACGCTGCGCGGCTTCACCATCGGGGTGAAGGACGGCGACGCCTGCATCGAATGGCTGGAGGCCCGCGCCATCCGCAGCCTGAAGCGCTATCCCAGCTACGATTCCATGATCGACGCCGCCGGCAAGCAGGATATCCGCATCTTCTGCGTCGATCAGCCGCCGGCCTCCTACTTCTTGTACAAGAAGTCGTTGGAGACCGAGTTCCGCCATACCGCGCCGCTGTATTCCGGCCAGTTCCATTGGGCGGTCCGCAAGGGCGACCGGGCGATGTTCCGCCTGATCGAGGACGGCTTTGCCCGCATCACCCCGGAAGAGCGGCGGCGGATCGAGACCGAATGGCTGGGCTCGTCCCTGTCGCAACACGACCAGCACGCCCTTGAAGCCGCCATCTGGGGCTTGGCGGCGGCGGCCGGCGGAGGACTGCTTCTCGGCATCTGGAGCTGGGGGCTGCGGCGGAAGGTGCGCAGCCGCACCCGCGAACTGGTCACCACCCTGGACGCCCTGAAGGTCAGCGAACGGCATTACCGCGAATTGGTCAGCCTGACCCCGGTGGGGGTGTTCGAGACCGATGTCGCCGGCATATGTATCTTCGTCAACGCGCGCTGGTCGGCCATCACCGGCCGCCCCGCCGCCGCCGTCTTGGGGACGGCATGGTCGGATGGGGTCGTTCTGGAGGATCGCGCCCGCATCCTCGACCTCTGGGCCGAGGCGGCCCGTCACGGCCGACCGTTCCAGGCGGAATTCCGCATGACCGGGCCAGACGGCCGGATCACCTGGGTCCTGGGGCAGGCGAGCCCCCGGCACGACGAATCCGGCCAGGTTCGCGGCCATATCGGCACCATTACCGACATGTCCGCCGCCAAGGCGGCGGAGGCGGCGCAGGCCGCCAGCGAGGCCCGCTTCCGCGCCATCTTCGACAACATCGACGACGCCATCTTCATCTACGATATCCACACCCGCGCCGTCCTGGCGGTCAACCGGCGGATGACCGAGATGTACGGCTTCGACGATCCGTCCGAGGTGATCGGCCTACCCGCCGGTCACCTGGGCGAGGGGGTTGCGCCCTATGACGCGGCGACCGGCGGGATCTGGCTCGACAAAGCGGTGGCGGGCGAGCCGCAATTGTTCGAATGGCGGGCGCGGGCCAAGGACGGACGCCTGTTCTGGGTCGAGGTCGGCATGCGGCGCGCGCCCACCGGCGCCGAAGAGGACACGATCCTGGTGGTGGTGCGCGACATTTCCGGACGCAAGCAGGCCGAACGGGCGCTGACCGAACGGACCGAGGCGCTGGAGCGTTCCAACGCCGACCTGGAGCAGTTCGCCTATGTGGCCTCCCACGACCTGCGCGAGCCGCTGCGCATGGTCAGCAGCTACATGGCCCTGCTGGAGCGGCGTTACGGCGACCGCCTGGGGAAGGACGGCCACGAATTCATCGCCTTCGCCAAGGAGGGCGCCGTCCGCATGGACCGCCTGGTTCAGGACCTGCTGGAATTTTCCCGCGTCGGCCGCGTCGCCGAGTCGCCGGCGGCGACCTCCACCAACGCCATCATGGCCGATGTCCTGACGGCGTTGGCGCCGGCGATCGAGGAGGCCGGAGCCATCCTGGAGATCCCGGAGCCTCTGCCCGTCGTGGTGTGCAACGGCACCGAGGTCTTCCTGCTGCTGCAGAACCTGATCAGCAACGCGGTGAAGTTCCGCGCGCCGTCGCGGCCGCCGGTGATCCGGGTCACCGCCGAGCGGCGGGGCGAGGACTGGCAATTTTCCGTCGCCGACAACGGGATCGGCATTGACGCCCCCTACTACGACCGTATTTTCAAAATCTTCCATCGCCTGCACACTCGCGAGAAATACGATGGCACCGGCATCGGCCTGTCCATCTGCAAGAAAATCGTCGAGCGCCACGGCGGCCGGATCTGGGTGGAGGCGGCTCCCGGCGAGGGCTCCACCTTCTCGTTCACCCTGGCCAATTAGGGAGCCCCATGTCCGTTGTCGATTCCGAGGCCGAAGCGCGGCAGGCCTTCGCCATGGCCGCCCAGGCCTGGCAGGGCGGGCGGCTGGAAGACGCCGAGCGCGGGTTTGCCCACGCCGCCCAGTTGCTGCCGTCCTTGGCCTCCGCCCACGCCAATCTCGGCGCGGTGCTGCGGCGCCGGGGCAAGCCCGAGGCGGCGGTGCCGTGCTATCGCCGGTCCCTGGCCCTGGAGCCCGATCAGGCCGGCACCCTGTCCAATCTGGGCAACGCGCTGCGCGACCTCGGCCGGCTGGCCGAGGCGGAGGAGGCGCTGGCCCAGGCGGTCTCCCTGGCGCCCGACACCCTCAGCTTCATCTACAATTTCGCCCTGGTGCTACGGGATCGCCGCCGCATGGAGGAAGCCGCCGCCCTGCTGGAGCAGGTCGCGGCGGCTCAGCCGGACAATGCCGAGGTGCAGTGGGACCTTGCCCTGACCCGGCTGTATCAGGGCGACTACCGGCGCGGTTTCGCCGGCTACGAGGCACGGCTGGGGCTGGCGCGCAATCCTCCGCGCCCCTTTCCCGGCGAGCGCTGGGCCGGCGGCCCCATTGCCGGCAAGACTATCCTGCTGACCAGCGAGCAGGGCTTCGGCGACGCCCTGCAATTCGCCCGCTACGTCCCCCTGCTGGCGGAGCGCGGCGCCGCCATCGTGCTGGAATGCCTGCCCGAACTGGCCGAGCTGTTCGCCGGGCTGGCCGGGGTGGTCACCCTGGTGGCCAAGGGCGCGCCGGTGCCGGCCTACGACGTCTGGGCGCCCATGGCCAGCCTGCCTCATCTCATGGACACTCGCTTCGCCGCCATCCCCGCCGCCATCCCCTATCTGACCGCGCCGCCCCGCCCGCAACTGGTCATGCCCAAGCTCCCCGGAGCGGTGCTGAATCTGGGGCTGGTCTGGGCCGGCAAGACCACGCCGCGCGACCGGTCATGGCCGTTGGAGGAGTTGACACCGTTGCTGGAGGACCCGCGCGTCGCCGTCACCAGCCTGCAACTGGGGCCACGGAGCGCCGATCTCGCCCGGCTGGGGGTCAACCGGCTGGTGATCGACGCCGCTCCGGCGCTCGCCAGCTTCGCCGACACCGCCGCGGTGATGGAGCGTCTCGACCTGATCGTCACCATCGACACCTCCACCGCCCATCTGGCGGGAGCCCTGGGCCGGCCGGTCTGGGTGCTGTTGCGCCATGTCTCCGACTGGCGCTGGCAGGACGAGCCATCGACCTCGCCGTGGTATCCCACCATGCGCCTGTTCCGTCAGCCCGATCCCTTCGACTTCAAGACGCCGGTGGCGGAACTGGCGGCGGCGCTGAGGGCATTGGTGGGGCCTTAAGCCCCCTCCTTGGGCAGTGTGAAATAGAAGGTCGAGCCTTCGCCGGGCGTCGATTCGACCCAGATGCGGCCGCCGTGGGCCTCGACGATTTTCTTGCAGATGGCAAGGCCGATGCCCGTTCCCTCGTATTGGTCACGGACGTGCAGGCGTTGGAAAATCATGAAGATACGGTCGCAATATTCGGCGTCGATGCCGATGCCGTTATCCGCCACGGCGAATTGCCAGTCATCGTGGTGTTGCCGGCAACTGACGCGGATCTCCGGGCGGTGGCCCATCCGGCGGTATTTGATGGCGTTGCCGATCAGGTTCAGAAACAACCGGACCAGTTCCTCTTTATTGCCGATCACCACCGGCATGGGGGGCGCCACGCTCACGTCGGTTTTGGTTTCCCCGATGAGAATGAAAAGGTCCGAAATGGCGTCCTCGACCGCAGCGCCGCTATCCACCGGGGAGGGCGTGACGGAGCTCCGGCTGATGCGCGAAAGGTCCAGCAGATCGTGCACCAGACGATCCATCCGCACCGCGCCCTCCTTGGCGAAGGCCAGAAACTCCTTTGACTCGCCGTCAAGCTGGGGATTGCGCCTCTCCAGAAGGGTGAGGAAAGTGTTGACCATTCGCAGCGGTTCGCGCAAGTCGTGCGCGGCGACATAGGCGAATTGCTCAAGCTCGGCGTTGGACTCCATGAGCTCCTTGCCACTGACCTGGATTTTCGCCTCGGCCGCCTTGCGCTCGGAAATGTCGCGGATGTTGCACTGAATGACCTTGATGCCTTCGCAGCTATAGGAATTGCTGACGAATTCGACCGCGACCCGCGCCCCTGCAATTGTTTTCAGAGGGAGGTCATCGTATCGGACATAGCCTTTCGCCAGCAGCACCTCGAACATTTCCTTGCTCTGGGCAATGTCGGCGAACGGGCCGACTTCCCACAGCTTTTTCCCCAGAAACTCCGCATGGGAGTAGCCGAGCATCTTGATCAGGAATGGGTTGACGTCCTCGATCTGGGCGGTGTCGGCGTTGAGAAGCAGAATCCCGTCCTGAGCGGTTTCAAACAAGCGCCGGTAACGGCTTTCGGAAACGCGCAGCGCCTCTTGCGCAGCGGCCGCGCCTGCCGGCGCGGGGAGAGGAGAGCCGGAGGCCGGAATCATGGACGTCCCCTTTGCGCGTGGCCGAGAAGCATCTGCATGCGGATGGCCCCGCTGGGGCTGTTCCCTGGAACTTCCCTTTTCGAGAAAAGGGAAGTTCCCGAATCATCCTAGCAGAAGTTATGCCCGCGACAGGGGAATCGGAATCTACGTAAGCCCCCTGGTTGGGAGGGGGCTCTCGTCACGCCTCGCGAGGCTTGATCCTATGCGGCGGCCCCGTCGGCGCGGATGCCGGCGAGGAAGTCATCGACCACCGTTCGCAGGGATTCCGCCTGCTGGTTGAGGTCGTCGGCGGCGCCCAGCACGTCATGGGCGGCGGTGCTGCTCTGGGTGGCGCCGTCCCTGACGTCGGCGATGGTGTTGGCGACCTCGGTGGTTCCGCTGTGGGCCTGCTGGATGTTGCGGGAAATCTCCTGGGTCGCTGCCCCTTGCTCCTCCACCGCCACGGCGATGGCGCCGGAAATCTCGTTCATGCGCTCGATGGTGCCGGCGATGTTGTGGATGGCGGTCACCGCCTGCTCGGTGCGGTGCTGGACGCCGGCGATCTGGGCGGTGATTTCCTCGGTGGCCCGTGAGGTCTGGTTGGCCAAGGTCTTGACCTCGTTGGCCACCACGGCGAAGCCCTTGCCGGCGTCGCCGGCGCGGGCCGCCTCAATGGTGGCGTTGAGGGCGAGAAGATTGGTCTGGGCGGCGATGTCGTTGATCAGGCTGACCACGTCGCCGATCTTGCCGGCGGCTTCGGCCAGACTGCGCACCAGTTCGTCGGTGGTTTCGGCCTCGGCGGCGGCGTTCTTGGCGATCTCGCTGGCCATGCTGACCTGCGCCGCGATTTCATGGCTGGAGGCCGACAATTCCTCGGAGGCGGCCGCCACCGTCGCCACATTGGCCGCCGCCTGCTCGCTGGCCGCGGCCACGGCGGTGGTGTGGCGGACGGTCTGTTCCGAAATGGCCGCCATGCCCTGGGCGTTGGCCTGCAATTCCGTCGCCGCCGACGCGACCACGCCGATCACCTCGCCCACCCTGGCGTCGAGGCTGTCGGCCATGTGCTGCAGATCGGCGCGGCGTCCGACGGCGACACGACACTCGCTGTCGGCCTGCTCGCGCCGCAACGTCTCGACCTTGCGGGCATTGTCCTTGAAGACGTCGACCGAGCGGGCCATGGCGCCGATCTCGTCGCCGCGGGCGGTGGACGGGATGACGGTGTCGAGCTCGCCATTGGCCAACAGCCCCATGGTGCGGGTCATGGCGTTGAGCGGGCGGACCACGCCGAGGATCAGGCCGGCGACGCTCAGCAGGCCGATGGCCAGCACCACGGCGGAGACCGTCCACAGCACCGACATGAAGACGCTTTCCTGCCGGGCCGCCTCGGCCTCGGTTTCGGCGGTCATGCGATCGGCTTCCTTGACCACCGCGTCGATTTCGGCACGGTGGGCGGTATAGGCTTCGGCGATGGCGGCATAGGCGAGGCGGGCTTCCTCGACGTCGCCCTTCTCCAGGGCCGGCAGGAAGCGGCCCTCCGTCACCTGCCACAGCCGCATGGCGGGAGCATGGGCGCCCACGGTCAGGCGGTCGCGCACCTTGGCGTCCATGTCCTGGGCCAGCCAATAGGTGTGACGCTCGTCGTAATCCTTGCGCAGCTTGGCCAAGGCTTCCTTGCGTGGGGCGAGATCGGCCGGATTGGCCTGGGCGAGGCTGACCTCCAGGAAAGCCTCCAGCACATATTCCGGGGGAGGCAGGATGTCGGCGACCAGATCCTTGCCCAGCACGATGCGCTGGTAGATGGGACCGCCCACCTTCAACTCGCCGATGGCCCAGACGCTGGTGCCGATCATGGCCACGAAGCCGGCGATGACGGCCGCCGCCAGGACATTGGTGAGAGTCGCGATATTGGGTCGCTTGGTCATGTGCCGGATTCCCCCAGGAGTGTCGGTCGTCGCGGACAGAACTTTCGCGAAAGCCGGCGTGAACGGATGACCGGATCCCCACCCGAATCATAACCGTACATTTATTGTGCCTATTATATTAGCACGATTCCAAAGTTGCGCAATAAAGCGGCAATATGACTTCGGTTGGCGGTGCCGCCCGCCATACTCTCGCCACAACCACCCCCTAAACCCGGGGCTCCGGACATGCTATGAAGCCGAGGCCATGGATATTCATCACCCCGAACTGACCGCCGCCGCCATCGTGGCCATGTCCGCCGTCCTGTGCGGCGGGCTGATGAGCCATTTCCGTCAGCCTTCCATCGTCGGCTATATCCTGGCCGGGGTGGTGCTGGGGCCGTCGGGGCTGGCGCTGGTCAGCAACCGCGACGCCATCTCCACCCTGGCCGAGTTCGGCGTGCTGATGCTGCTGTTCGTGGTGGGGATGCGCCTCGACCTGCGGCGCTTCATGGCGGTGTGGAAGACCGCCCTGTTCGCCACCTGCCTGCAGATCGCCGGCAGCGTCGGGGCGGCGCTGCTGCTGCGCCATCTGTTGGGCTGGAGCCTGGGGCTGGCGGTGGTGCTGGGCTGCGCCGTGGCGATTTCGTCGACGGCGGTGGTGATCAAGATCCTGGAAAGCTCGGAGGAGCTGGACACTCCCGTGGGGCGGACCACCGTCGCCATCCTGATCGCCCAGGACATGGCGGTGGTGCCCATGATGCTGATGCTGGAAGCCATGGAGACCCGCACCATCGAGCCCATGGACGCCGGCCGGGTGGTGCTGTCCATGCTGATCCTGGTTCTGCTGTTCTGGCTGCTGTCGCGGCGCAAGCTGGTGCTGCCGCTGACCTCGCGCCTGATCCACGACGTGGACCTGTCCACCCTGGCGGCGCTGACCTGGTGCTTCGGCGCGGCGGCGCTGTCGGGCGTGCTGGACATGTCGCCGGCCTATGGCGCCTTCCTCGGCGGCGTGATCCTGGGCAACACCGCCCAGAGCGAGGTGCTGCTGAAGCGGGCGCAGCCGGTCAAGAGCGTGCTGCTGATGGTGTTCTTCCTGTCCATCGGGCTGCTGCTGGACCTCGGGTTCATCTGGCGGCATCTCGGCACCGTCCTGCTGCTGCTGGCCATGGTGACGGTGTTCAAGACGGCGCTCAACGTCCTGGCGTTGCGCCTGCTGCGGCAGGATTGGCCCAGCGCCTTCCTGGCCGGCGTCGCCCTGGCCCAGATCGGCGAGTTCTCGTTCCTGCTGGCCGAGACCGGCAAGGCCAGCCATCTGATCTCCAGCCAGGAAACCAAGCTGGTGGTGGCGGTCACCGTGCTGTCGCTGGTGCTGTCGCCGTTCTGGCTGTTCACCATGCGCCGCATGCACCGGGTGGCCGCCGTGCACGTGGTGACCTTCCGCGAGCTGATCAGCCGGCTCTACGGCGAGGATGCCCAGGCCATTTCCCGCGTCGCCCGCAAGACCCGGCTGCTGACTCGCGGTCCCCGGAAGGATGGCGCCGATGCCTGATTTAAGCCTGGAGAACGAACTGGGCGGCGTGGTCGCCGGCATCGACGAGGTCGGGCGAGGGCCGCTGGCGGGGCCGGTGGTCGCCGCCGCCGTGATCCTCGACCCGGCCCGCCTGCCCCGGCGGCTGCTGGACCGCCTGGACGATTCCAAGGCGCTGTCCAAGCGGCTGCGGGAGGAACTGGCGGAGCTGATTCCCGAGGCCGCCATCATCGGCTTCGGCGAGGCCGGTGTGGAGGAGATCGACCGCGTCAACATCCTCCAGGCCACGCTGCTGGCCATGCGCCGGGCCTACGACGCGCTGGCGACCAAGGCGGACCACGCCCTGGTGGACGGCAACCGGCCGCCCAGGCTGCCCTGCCCGGTGCGCTGCGTGGTCAAGGGCGACAGCCTCTCGCTGTCCATCGCCGCCGCCTCGGTGGTGGCCAAGGTCCGCCGTGACGCCATCATGGCCGATCTGGCCGCCGCCTGGCCCGGCTATGGCTGGGAGCGCAACGCCGGCTACGGCACGGCGGAGCATCTCGCCGCCCTCAAACAGCTGGGGCCGACGCCCCATCACCGCCGCTCCTTTGCCCCGGTGGCGCAATATATGTAGTTGCGTCCGATGGGGAGACCCCAACCCATGGAAATGAATCGTGTGATTCCAATAGGTTCTTGACGGACTCTCATGTTTGACTCAAATTGAGTCCCATGACACTGCCATTGAACACCATACTCACGGGCGATTGCATCGCGATGATGGACTCGCTCCCCGCCAAGTCGGTGGACCTCGTGTTCGCCGATCCGCCCTACAATCTTCAGTTGGGCGGCCAGTTGCTGCGCCCCAACAACTCCAAGGTGGACGGAGTGGACGAGGAGTGGGATCGCTTCAGCGATTTCGCCGCCTACGACCAATTCACCCGCGAATGGCTGCGGGCGGCGCGGCGCATCCTCAAGGATGACGGCGCCCTGTGGGTGATCGGCAGCTACCACAATATCTTCCGGGTCGGCGCCATCCTCCAGGACCTGAAGTTCTGGATGCTGAACGACATCGTCTGGCGCAAGACCAACCCCATGCCCAATTTTCGCGGCACCCGCTTCACCAACGCCCACGAGACCCTGATCTGGTGCGCCAAGTCGGCGGAAGCGCGCTACACCTTCAACTACGATTCCATGAAGTCGCTCAACGACGACCTCCAGATGCGCAGCGACTGGACCCTGCCGCTGTGCACTGGCGGCGAGCGGCTGAAGAAAAGCACCGGCACCAAGACCCATCCGACCCAGAAGCCGGAATCCCTGCTGTACCGGGTGGTGATGGCCTCGACCAAGCCGGGCGACGTCATCCTCGACCCCTTCTTCGGCACCGGCACCACCGGCGCCGTCGCCAAGAAGCTGGGGCGCAACTACATCGGCTGCGAGCGTGATCCCGAATACATCGCCGCCGCCAAGGAACGCATAGCCAAGGTGATCCCCGTGTCCGACCCGTCCGTCCTGATGTCCATCTCCAAGCGGTCCGAGCCGCGCATTCCCTTCGGTTCCGTGCTGGAGCGCGGCCTGCTCACCCCCGGCGACCTGCTGTTCGGCGGCACCCGCCACGACAAGATCGCCAAGGTGCGGGCCGACGGCACCCTGATCACCGACATCCATCGCGGCTCCATCCACAAGGTGGGCGCCCTGGTTCAGGGGGCGCCGGCCTGCAACGGCTGGACCTTCTGGCACTTCCTGGCCGGCCAGGACGACTTCCTGCCCATCGACGTGCTGCGTCAGAAGATCCGGGCGGAGCTGCATTGAAGGCGGCGGCGGTCCTGGTGGCGGCGGGCCTGCTGGCGGCGGCCCCCGCCCTGGCCGCCGGCGCCTGTGTTCCGCAGCCGGACGGGCTGCATTGCTCCGACGCGGGCGAGACCGTCGTCCTGCAGGGCTTCGCCGCTCCCGCCGCCACTCCCAACAATCAGGTGATGGTTCTGCAGAAGGACGGCCAGGGCAACACCTTCGGCATGATCGGCGGCGAGAAGCTGATGATCATCCGCGCCCAAGGCGTGTCGGTGGCCAAGTTGGGCAATCGCCGGCTGATCTGCGCCGAGGCCGGTCCCGGCGTCACCATGTGCCGATAAGGACGGTCGGGACATCTGCTTCCCGTCATCTCGGATGGACGCCGATTTCATCACCGCTTCGATAAAATGACTGTCCGCCGCGCGGACGGAAGATGGAACGGCGCCACCCAGGAGGCCTCTTGGTGTCTTGGCGGTGAATCCTCTTTCGGTCATGCCCAGGGACGGTTTCGTGGCTTTACTCCGCCGCCACCAGTTCGCCGCCCATCACCCGGTTGCGGCCGGCATGCTTGGCCCGGTAGAGGGCGGCATCGGCGGCGGCGATCAGGTCGGCCGAGCCCTGATCGATGGTCGGAACCGCCGAGGCGGCGCCGATGCTGATGGTCACCCGGTCATCGCTCTGGCTGGCGGAATGGGGCAGGGCAAGCTCCATCACCGTCTCGCGGAGGCGATCAGCCACCCGCAGGGCGCCGTCCAGATCGGTGGTGGGCATGATCACCGCGAATTCCTCGCCGCCGTAGCGCGCCGCCAGGTCGGAAGGGCGGAACACCTGGGTGTCCAGGACCGCCGCCACCGCCTTCAGGCAGGAATCGCCCTTCTGGTGGCCGTAGGTGTCGTTGTAGAGCTTGAAGTGATCCACATCGACCAGCAGCAGTGATATGGGCACCTGTTCGCGCAGGGCATGCAGCCAGTCGGATTCCAACCGTTCGTCGAAGCTGCGGCGGTTGGCCAGCCCGGTCAGGCCGTCCTTGACCGCCAGACTGTGGAGCGCCATTTGCGCCAGCTTCTGTTCGGTGTAGTCGCGCAGCGTCTCGACCACCGCCAGCAGGGTGCCGTCCTCGTCGAAGATCGGACCGGCGTCGATGGCGAGATAGAGCCGCTTCTTGACCTTGGGCATGACGCACCAGTTCTCGGCCTTGAGGCCGTGGGTGCTTTCGCCGGGTTCGGAGTGGGCGACGTAGAGGGCGTCCAGCTCCTCGGTGCTGCCCAGGGCCAGGATGTCGGCCAGGCAGTGGCGGGGGGCTTCGTAGAACGCCTGCCAATGATCGCTGGTTCCCAGCACTTCCATGGCGGTCACCCCGGTCAGGCGCTCGCACGCCTTGTTCCAGATGATGACCCGGCGCTCGGCGTCGAGCACGAAGGTGGGAACCACCAGATGTTGCATCAACCGCACGGCAAAGGCGTGCGCGAACTCAGCACTGCGGGCTGTTGGCACCGTGTCGTCCTCCCCCGGTTTGTTTGCTTCCGGTCTTGTGGGGCGCCGGATGATTCATTCCATCCCCAGCTTGCATGGAACCTGCACGGATTTCCATCGAAACGATCACGTTCGATGCGGATTTTAGCATCCGAACAGATCGGGGGGGTCGGCTTCGGCCGCCGGGCACAGGTCGGTGACGCCGATGCCGATCAAGCGGAAGGCGCGGCCGTCGGCCAGCCGGTCCAGCAGCACCCGCCCGGCCCGCAGGATCGTCTCGGTCCGGCCGGTGGCGTCCTTGATGTCGCGGGCGAAGGTGGTCTCGGTGGAGACGCTCTTGGCCGGGCGGTCGGGGACGATGCGGCGGGGATCGACGCCATGGACCAGCCCCGCCAGCTGGCGGCCGAATTTGCCCCAGCGGGCCGACAGCTCGGCCTCGGGCATGGCCTGCAACTGGGCGACGGTGGTGACGCCCTGCTCGGCCATGCGCCGGGCCGTGGCCTCGCCGATTCCCCACAGGGCGCGCACCGGCAGCGCGGCCAGGACCCGCGTCGCCTCGGTCCGGCCGATGACGGCGAAGCCGCGCGGCTTGTCGCGGTCCGAGGCCAGCTTGGCGAGAAACTTGTTGTAGCTGAGCCCCACCGACACGGTGATGCCGACCCGGCTTTCGATGGCGGTGACCAGGCGGGCCAGCAGCACCGCCGGCGGCCGCTCCACCAGCCTGACCCCCGGCGACAGGTCGAGATAGGCCTCGTCCAGCGATACCGGCTCGATCAGTGGCGTCGCCTGGGCGAACAGCGAGCGGATGGCGGCGCTGACCCGCTTGTACTTGGCGATGTCGGGCGGGATGACCACCGCGTGGGGGCACAGCTCCAACGCCTTGAACATGGGCATGGCCGAGCGGGGGCCGAATTGGCGGGCGATATAGCAGGCGGTGGTGACCACGCCGCGGCCGCCGGGATGGCCGACGATCACCGGCTTGTCCCGCAGGCCGGGATTGTCGCGCTTTTCCACCGAGGCGTAGAAGGAATCGCAGTCGATATGGGCGATGGCGAGGTCGAGCAATTCGGGATGGCGGACCAGACGTGCGGAACCGCAGGTCGGGCAAGCCTCGGCGTCCTCGGTGGTTCCACAGTCACGGCACAGGGCGGCCATCGTCACCTCTCGCTTTCGCGCGGCGACTCTACCCCAGAAAGAACAAAAAGGGAATTGTTAGCGCCGAGCCGGCGCCAGGTCGGCTTCCAACTCGGCGATGCGCTTGGCCAGCGCGGTCTTGATCGGCTCGGCGACCCAGGGCTTGAACGAAGCCTGCTCGTCCTTCAGGCGCTGGAGCAGCCGACGCTTGTCGGCATCGGTGCGCTTGATGGGCTGGCGGTCGGACTGCTGGCCGTCGTGACTGCGGAAACCACTCATGAGATTCGCCCTCTCGCATTCATTGGAGGCGGACTATGCCCGCGGTCGCGCGGCGCGGCAAGCGGCGATAGCTCGATGCTCGTACAAGCCTACGAGGCCGGGTATTCCGCCATCCAAGCTGATTATCGGATTCGGCGGACAAGGTCGGTATGGGGAGAGGGCATCTTGGAAAATGATGCCTTCAGCTCCATCTCCGCATAAAAACCATCACATGACTGCGATACTTATGCTCGAACCGCAACGCCCCAGCCATGATGCCGGACGCGAGGCCAAGCGTCGCGTGATCGCGAAGGCGCAGGAGTCTGTGGACCGGGAGGGAGTTATCAGCCATGCCGAAATGTCGGCCTGGATGGACTCCTGGGATACGTTGAACGAACTTCCCCCGCCTGCGCCCCAGCCGTGGAAGTAGTCTGGTCCGCTGACCCGCGGGCCGACTCAACGATATCCGCGCTTACCTCCATGCCCGTAGCACGGCCGCCAGCCGAGCCGTGATCTCGGCTATTCGCACTGCTGGCGATAGCCTGGGCCACCATCCATACAAGGGCCATGCTGGCGAGGATGACACCCGCGAATGGGTGGTCACCCGCTATCCGAATTATCTGCTGATCTATGATCTGCGGCAGTCGCCTCGCTCGGGCGAGATGGTTGCGGTTATCCTGTCGGTCTGGCACCAATCGCGGGATCGGTGAGGGCGTTCAGAATACAGCAACATCCGTGCTTACTATGTGCTTACTGGACATAATTTGCAGCCCGCAGAAAGCGCCGTAACTCATTGAAATTATTGGCGTAGGAAAGGGAACCGCTGCCTAACCCTCTACGCTGGAATATCAAGCACTTACGGTCACCGTTAGCACACTGCCAGCGTGCAGGAACACGGTCTCTGATGATTACGGGCCACGCCGCGCCGTATCGATATTGCGCGGCGACTACGAATGCGTGAGCGGCGTCCTGCAGCGGTCCCTTGGCCTTCGGCTTCTAACCTTTCCCGTTCATGGAATGCTCCCGGACTGCTGCTTCAGCCGCCCTTCGGCGGCTCCCGGAACACATCAACCTTGGTTTCAAGGCACCGTCTAAGGTTCAGATCGATCGCGCCTACGGAGAACCATCCGTCGGGCTTTTGGAAGAAGTCCAGGCCGCGCCCGATTTTCACGACCCAGCCGTTGTCGAGCCGAACCTCTCGGTCGTGCAGCTTGTCGTTCAATTCGATGTCGAGCACGACGTCGTATTCCAGAAGGCTCTGCTTGAGCTCATCGAGCTTTTCGTGGATGGCGGCCAGATCCGTCTGCTGGTCATAGCTGGTCACCAGCTTGATGTTCTGGATCGTCGGCACCTTGATGGCGGCTTCGCAGAACCTGACGAAGTTCGTGATCTGGTGGGGCATCCGGATGTAGGGATCCTCGACGAAGACCGATTTGGCGCCGGCGAAGTAGGGGCCGAAAATGGTGTCGTAGGAGTGGCCTGTGTCTCCATAGGCGATGGTGTAGTGGCGCTCTTCCGGCATCCCGGACACAGCCGGAGCGGGCGCCGGCTCAGGAGGCAAGGAGAGACCTTGCGCAGGAGCCGTGGGGGCGACTGCCGAGACAATGGGCGTTTCCACAACGACGGCGGGTTCGGTCGGCTTTCGCGGCGCGTCTTCGGCGTCCGAGGACCTTTGAAGGCGACGACGGGCCGGCTCCAAGGTCGCGGAGGCGTTGATGGTCTCAGGACACCGGACGATGATTTCCTGGCCGCCTTTGGAAAAATACGACAGATCGATCCGGGCGAACTCGTCGTCTGGTTTGCGCTTGTTCATCTGCTCCTTGACGCGCCGCCGGCATTCGATGGCGTAGGCCACGTATTCCTCGAACTCCACGTCTGAGGGCTGATCGGAGGGGTGGAGGATCTTCAGGAACGCGCAGAGGGTCTTCTTGATTCCCTTCTCGTCTCGGCCCTCGACCATGGAACCGAGCTTCAGGCGCTTGCTGACCTCCTCGTAGCGGTTGCTGTGCTTGAGCTGATGATGGAACGCCTCCGCCAGGAAGTCGGTGATGAGGCCGAACCGGTCGGTCAGGAAGCTGCTGCTGTTCTTCGGCATCTCCCAGCCCGGCAGGTAGCAGGCGAAGCGATCCATCACGGCCAGGTCGAACTGTTCTGGCAAAGGCTGGAACAAGTCGTATTCGGTGGAGTTCACGATCTGCTCGATGGACTGGTCGATGTTCCCGACGAACGCCATGCTGGCGTCGGCGATGACCTCGGCGCCGCGGGAGAACCGGCCGTTGGCCATGTAGTCCTTCATGATCTGGATCGTGTCGGGATCCTTCACCCGAATGCCGCCAACCTCGTCGAAGGCGACGGTGTCCCAGAAGCCGACGAGGCCGATCTTGTGGCGGGCGTTGTTGTAGAAGAGGACCGATTTGGTCGCTTGGCCGCCGCTGATCAGCGTCGAGTAGGGGGAGAACTCGCTGAAGAAGTAGGACTTCCCGGTGCCGCGCGGCCCCAGCTCGATGAAGTTGAAGTTCGGTTCGACCAGCGGCGCCAGCCTCGCGATGAAGTGGAATTTGACGCGCGGGGTCAGCTTCGCGGGTTCCAGACCGACGGAGCGGAGGATGACGTCCATCCACTCGTTCCGATCGAACGCCTTTCGGGCTTCCCCGTAGGAGGAGAAATTGAAGCGGCTGAGCTGGATGGGGCGGAGGTCCTCGATGTAGAAGGCGTATTTGTCCGCTTCGATGTCGTTGTGGGCGATCACGACCTCGGCCCAGATCCCGCCTTCGAGCAGGCGATCGTTGTCGCGGTAGAACTTCTCCCCGATCGCAATCCGTTGCGACGCGAAGTTTTCCAAGGACGCCCAATGCCGCTTTTCCTTCTCGACGTAGCGGACATGGACCTTGTCGATGAACTTGTGCTTGCCCTTCATGGCCACGCGGGACTGGGCGGCGTTGGCCTCGTCCGGACGGACGTAGTTCTCCTGGATGGTCGAGAGGACGGCCTCCATGCCGGCTTGGATCTCGGCGGGATCGTTGCTGGCGCAATACCGGGCGAGGAGGAACTCCAAGATGAAGGTCGGAATGTTCGTCCCGGTCTTGATCCGGTGCAGCAGATCCTTGCGCACGACCTTCCCGTCGAGAACGTCGTTGAGCTTCTTGTCGAGCGGATCCATGACGTAATCAGACTGCATAGTCGGTCTCCAGCTCGATCGAGGCGTAGGTGGCCAGGTGTCTTTCAACACCTTCTGCCAGGGCTTGTGGCGGAACAGCGGCCATAGCGGGGCGGCGGTGATCTGCACCCCGTCGTCGTGGTTGGGCTGCCAGCTTGCCGCAATCTTCAGCAGGCTGTCGCGAAGATCGATCAGTTCCAGCTCCAAGCTCTGGAGCGCCTCAAAAGCTTTGTCATCTTCCCGTGAGCGAGCGCTGCCTTTGTCGCGTAAAGCGGAAAGCTCCTGCCTTACTCGATTGAGCTTGCCGGTCGGCCCCTCTATGAAATCATTAACGGCGCTGTATAGCGTTTGGCTGGACAGGCTGGGGTAATAGAGCCACAGCGTATAGCCGCCCGAGGCGGTTGCCAGCGGCCAGTAGATGGGCGCCTTGCGGCGGCTTTTGGTATAACGCTGCAAGTGGAAGGCAAAAAAGTCCCGTTGCAACCAGCGGCGCACTTCCGACGGCATCGGAGCCTCAACGCGCACCAGCACTTCTTCAATCAAGCGCGGCAGGTCGTGCGTGTGGCCAGGATCGTCAATCAAGATGCCAGTATGACCGTGAAACGTCTCAACCCCATCGGGTAGCATTCCGGGGCTTTTTGCAGGCAGTGAATCAAACGGGTCAGGTTCCGCCGGTACGTTGCGCTCATAGGTGGCAAGGTGCCAGTCGAATCGGCCAAAAACGACGCCAACGGCCCAACTCAGTAGGCCAGCGGTTTGGTCGATTGGGGCAGCACTATCCTCGTCCTCACCGTCATCTTCAACATCGCCAGCTTCGTCATTTCTGACCTCGGAGATACGTCCAGACTGTGCGGCTACGCGGTCTTCGACGGAAAAGCCATAGTGAACGAAGGCAATGGAGTCGATTTCGTCCTGAATTTTTATCAATTCGGCTTCTATAGCTTGGGTATCAAAGCCACCTAAACGAGGCCGTAAGACTTCAGGAAGCAAAAATGCGTGAGAGTTTTCTTCGATAGTGTCAAGAGTACGTTTTAGCGACCAACTGCGGCGCGCCAATTTACCCATGTGTTCGGGAATTGACGATGGAACGGGGACCTTTTGCAAGGACCCAATCCCGAATTCAGGGTGGCCAAACCTACCGAGCAACAGCTTGTAAAGATAATCAAAGGGTCGGCTCGCCATAAGGCCCAATAGTGGAAGTAATCTATCGGCACTGTCAAATGCAACAGCCCCACGAATACTAAACAAGGTGTTTGCAGGCATGGGGTATGGGGAAAGATCTGCGGCTCGTAACGGCCACGTTAAGCCGCTGCGCTTGTAAAATTCGTAGCTACGAAGCTGTCTTGACCTGTTGCCCCTTGTTCACCGTAGTTGACCACGCCTTAAGTTCGGCTCCGTCATCTTTCCATAGTACCATTAGTGAAAGGTTGCCGTAAAACTTAGATGCATTTCCGCCTTTTACAAAAGGATACCACGAACTGAACATTGCCTCTGGTAATACTTCCCAAAATGTTCTGACGAACCTAAAATCGTCTGACGTCTGAAGTCCGACTCGTGCACAACGGCTTCCGCCCGTGTTCGAACGGGGGGAGGTCGCGAAAATTTTTTCTTAGCCCTTCGCTACTCCAGTAAGCAAAGGGTGAGCCTGGGATTGATGAAAATTCTTTTATTTCAATCTCAAATACATCACATGCCGCAATATTCGCTCGGAGCTCGGCGCACATACGCCGCATCGCATCCTCTTTGTCATGAGGTGTGGCAAGTCGGAGAAATAGGGTCATTTCTGCTTCTCCAATACATATGCGGCTGCCTCAACCATTGCGTCATCCATTACGCCATGACCTAAATCTGCCATAATTTCCGGCCAAGACTTTCCGAGCACCACGTCTTCACGCCATCTTTCAAAGCTGCTTAGAAAGAAGCAAGTACGTGACGTAATTGCGCCGATACGTCCGCCGCCGCGCATCAACTCCAGCCCGCGCTCAACGAAAATGGCCATAAGGTCGTTTTTACTGCTTGGGAATGCCTTATTGAGCTGATCCTTTGTGCCGATGGCCAGAGCGCCAAAAGGTGGGTTCATGACCGCTACGTCGAAAGTCTCACGGCAGAGATCGACCAGACGCAGACCCTGCAAGGCATCGTGGGCAAACAGACGCCCCTGGTAGGTTGACTGAGCTGCCTTCGCAAAATCCGCCAAAGCCTTCTGAAGTCGAGTTTCAGCCTGCTTCCATCGCTCGGCATCTTCGGTTTTGAACATGCCTCCATGCTCTCCGAATGCCTTTCTGATCAGGCTGGGCAGCTCCTTCTCGACCTGCAGAAGCACCCCAAGCTCCGGAAGCCCTTTCAACATGAATAGAGTCTGTTCGAACAGCTTGGCGTCCCGGTGATCGAGGTCCTTCATGAAGGCCTGTCGGAGTTCAACCTCAGCCGGCGGTGCGACGGCGGCCACGACGTTCCCGCGCCCGACCCGCGGCCGATCCGTCGCCTTCACTCCGGCTTCGTGCCAGGCCCGCTGGGCCCGCAACCAGAGGGCAAGGGAGGCGATCTGTGCGGCTCGCGGGTCGATATCGACGCCGTAGATGTTGCGCTCGATGATCAGCCGGGGCACATCGAGGAGAAAAGCCTCCTGGTCCGGGTAGGTTAGGCTGAGCGGCTTAAGGGCGTCGCTCCCTCCGGTCTCGGCGTCCAGACATCCCGGCCCATGGGTCTGCTCCCACTCCCAGGCTTCGCGATAGATTTCGAGGAAGATGTCGAAGGCGTAGAGGCCGAAATGCATTGAGCCGCAGGCTGGATCGATCAGCTTGATGGTCCGAGGATCCCGGAGCCTCCGGGCGGGCGTCGGCGCCTCGTCGGGTTTGGCCAGCAGATACTGGCAGCGATCCCTCAGCCCCGTCTGAGCTCCCGTCCAGTTGAACCAGAGCCTAGCGAGAGTGTTGTCGACTAGGAACTCGACCACGTAGCGTGGGGTGAAGAACTGGTTCCGCACCGCAAGCTCGCGGCTGTTCCGCGGGGCTTGGGAGGCGTCACGCATCGCCTTCCGTTCTTCCCTCGAATTGAAATACTGGTAGATCCAGCCGATCGTCTCGTCCTGTCCCCAAAGGGCATCCAAATCCGCCGCGTTCAGCAAATCCAGCAGCGCCAGCAAGGCGGGCTCGCGCGGGAACAACCGGCCATGAGGCGAGTGGCGGTCGAATAGAGCGGGAAGATCCTCCGCGAACAGGTCGCAGAGGCTGAACAGGAACGAGCGGTAGGTGTCGCCCGTCTCGCCCAGGGCCGACCCGGCGACCCGCTGGTAGAGCTGGAAGGCTTTGGATTGGTAGCCTTTGGCCACCGCCTCCATGACGATGCCGCGGGCCTCCATCATCCGAAGCGCGGCGAGGCGGTTCAGTACCGTGAAGGCCTGCTCGCGCATCATGCGGTCCAGCACGGCCTTTCGGGCGTCCACCCCGGAGCCCGTGCCCGACGCCATGTAGTGGTCGAGGATCTCGCGGAGGATGCGGGCCGTTTCCAGGCGCTGATCGTCCAGATGGGCCAGGCTGTCCAGCTCGGCGACCCCTCCCGATTGCGGGTCGAGGCCGTAATCCTGCTGGAGCTGCTTGGCGAACTCGTCCGTCAACACGGCCCGCGCTTCACCCACGAACTTTTGGAGCCGCCCCCTGGTTGCGTCATCAAAGGCCATCGCCTCAATCCCCCTTCACGACGATGTCCAGCACGTTGTCTGCAAGGTCCCGGCGGAAGGACGCCAGCGATTGGATGAGCGCATCGAGCTCGGCGATCGTGGAGATGTTGGCCGGGATGGATACGGTCTTCCGCCCTTTCTCCTTCTTTGGCGCGGGAGTGGCCGGCGGGTGGCCAGGAGGCGGCGGCGGGGCGGGTGGGGGCAGTCGGCGCGTCCTGCCCTCCTTGACCACTCGGGCCTTTGTCTCGGCCAGGGTTTCCTCAATGTCGAACTGCCGGGAAACCAGCCGCTTGAGCCCCGCCATGTCCTCCGTCACTGCGATGGCGAGGTTTTGGATGCTGGAAAGAGTTCCCGCCTGCTCCTCGGCCGTGAACTCGACCCATTCCGGCAGGAGGGAGAGGTCCTGCTCTGCGGCGAGGAGGCGCTCGGACTGGGCGGCGCGCATCGCCTTGACAGACTCGGCGATCTTCACCTCGATCGCGGTGATCCGCGTGCTGAGGTCGGCCTTGTGCTTGAAGAAGTCGTCGCGGGTCAAGATGTCCGAGGCGACGTTCAGGTCCTCACGGACCGATTCCCGCAGATCCCGGGGAACGCCGGTGCCGGGAAGCTCGGAGATGTCCCTCTCGATGGCGCGCAGTTGCTTCACCGCATCCCCGATGCCGTGATCGAAGGCCAGCTTGGCGGCGCGCGCCCATTTGAGACCGTCGTAGAGCGGCGACTGCTCGGCGCCGAAACGCTGGGGCGCGTCCGAGGCATCCGACAGCAAAAGGTCGGCGATCTGCTGATTGGCGGACCGGACTTCGTCGGCGCCCGGCAGCCCCAACGCACCGAGGCGTTCGGGCAGGGGAGCGAGCTTGTGCTGCAACGCCGGAAGCAGCTTCTGCGCCGCCTTGCTGATGTCCTCTTCGAGCGGGACGACCGGCTCGCCGGCCAGATCCGTCAGCCGCTCGGCGGCGCGGGCCAACACCTCCATGGAGGGGCGATCATCGCGCAAAGCCACGCCGATCGATTTGAAGGTGTTGTTGGTCTTCAAGGCGTCGATGGCCTGTTGGCCATTGACGGTGACCTCCTGTCCGGAGACCTTCAGCTTGATTTCGCCGGCCAGGAGCAACGCGGCGAGCAGATACCGGGCGGTGTCCGGCGACCAGCCGAACGGGGCGCCGCCGAAATGGTCGAGCAGGCGTTTGCCTTCGACGGTCCCATTCCGCTCGATGAAGTCCTTGATGCTGACCAGCGGCTTGTAGTCGGTGCGGATGGACGGCGAGCCGCCGGACACCTGGACCAGCCCGAGGGGATCGAGCTGGGATGTGATGGAGCGGAGGCTGGGGCTGCGGAGGAACTTCTCGGCGAGCACGGTGTCGGCGCGCACCGGCGCTTCCTGATACCGATCGAACACCTGTTCCGCCACGTCGTTCAGGAGCTTTCGGCCGGCCGAGGCCAGAACCGGGTCGAGGCTCTCGACTGCGGTGATGCTCCCACGGAAGAGATAGGAGCCCTGCGACAGGCTGCGCGCGATGCGTTGCCCGAGTTCCCTTGATTGTCTTGCGGCCCGTTCGGTCTGACTCTGGCAGTAGTCCTTGACCTCTTGATCGGGGTCGTTGCGGTGGAGCTCGACGATCCGCTGGCTGCGGCAGATTTCAGCGACGAGGTCGTCGGATTCCGGCGACCGCCGGGTTAGAAGGTAGATCGTGCTCTCGGCGGGCCGCAGCCGGGATTCGTCGGTCAGGCGGGCGCGTTCCGCCTCGTAGTCCGCCGCGTCCGAGAAGGAAACCACGGTCTGGACAGGCTCCCGTTCTCCGGCCAGGGACGCCTGCTGGCCGCCGACGAGATGTTTCAGCCCCGTCGTCACGGACAGGGTGCCGTGCAGTCGCGCGGTGGGAAGCGGGTCGAACACCTCCCTCAGGGCTTCGTTGAAGACGCGGCGCAGATCCGGGGTGCGGGGGGTGAGCTGCGACCTCTCCTGCTCGACGTCGTTGAGCTTCTCGCTGAAGAAGCGAAGGGACCCGTCCTTCTCTCCAAGAGGGACGATGGCGTCCTTCAACAGCCGATCGACGGCCTCCTTGACCTTGTCGGCCATGGACGCCGAATCGACCCCGGGATGCATCAGAGCGGCCACGTTGTCCGTGGTGACCGGCAGGTTCCCAAGGATTTGCAGGACGGCTACGGCCTTGGCCACGCCTTGGCAGAGCTCGTCGTCGGGGAAGCGGATCAGGGTCTTGTCGATCGCATGGTGGACCGACGGAAAGGCGCGCCGGATGTCTTTTTCGAGCGCGTCGAAGAGCGTGACGGTGTTGGCCAGCCATCCGACCTCGCGATCGGCGACCGGCTTCAAGGAACCCGTACCTTCGACAAGGATGTCTTGGATTACCTTGATCGCCGACCGCAGTCCGATTCCGCCCGTCGATTTCGCGAGCGCGCCGAGGAGATGGAGCAGGATGTCGAAGTGCGCGGGAAGGAACGGATAGAGTTTGATGAACGTGTCGCGATCGAATCCGGCGTCGTAGAACTTGGCGTCCATGAGCTTGGTGTGCTGCCGTAGAGCCTGGCCGTGTCGATCGAAGAGGGCGCCGAGATCGGTGGCCCCGGACGCCGATTTGCCGAGCAGTCGCCGGTAGCAGATTTCCCGGATGTCGCTGGACTCGAGCGCGACGGGGATCGGAAAGCGATCCTTGAGCTTGTAGAGCTCGGGCGAGTTGATGGCGGCCTTGGGGTCGTCTTCGGTAAGGGTCTGCTGGGCCGTGCCGACGATCCACACCTTGCCGCCGCCGAGGTCCTTCAGGTTCTGCGCCAGCCCTTGGAGATCCAGGATCTTGTTCTGCTGGCTGCCGATGTATTGGCCGATCTCGTCGATGACGAAGATGATGTGGTCTTTGCTCGAGGCGTCCCGAACGATGTCGATCATCTCTTGGACGCGATCGTTCATCAGGTAGATGACGTCGCTGCTGACCGTCGTGAAGGACTGGTCGGTGCGGAAGATGGCCGGGTAGAGCTTGTGGGCCAGGCGCGGGATCAGGCTATCAACCACGAGGTCGTCGTTTTGGTAGTCGATCCAGCTTTCGCCGGTCTCATCGTAGAACGCGGCCTCGAATTCCGCGTATCGACCCTCCTTGCGCAATCGTCGCTCCAGCGCGGCGACCTTCAAGTTACGGGAGTAGCCGGCGTATTGGAGGACCTTGTAGTAGAGGACCGTCGAGACCTCGGCCAACGTCGCCCCGGCGATCTGCTCGCTGGCGAGGTCCAACATGACCACCGCGGCCGGAAAGCGGGCCGCCAGCTTGGACAGCAAGGACTTGGTCGTAGGCCGGTGGAGGCGATCTTGCAGATGGCGGAGGAACGGTTTGCCGTCAATGGTAACCCGCTCGTCGAAAGCGAGGCCAAGGTATTTCGTAAACGAGCTTTTTCCGGATCCGTAGAACCCCGAGACCCACACGCCGATCTCATGGCCGGCGCCGGATTCCATGGCGGTGTGCATCTTCTCCAAGAGCTGTTCGAGCTGCTGCTCGATGCTGTCGGTGGCGATGTACTCCGAGATTTCGGCCTTGAGCCGCTGCTCTTGGGACGCCTGATAGGTGATGACCTTCTCGATCGGGCGCTGAATGCCCCGGCCGGGGTCGAAGAGGCTGCGGATCTGGTTCATGGCGAAATGCTTTTCGTGAAGGTTGATGGGTCAGCCGCCGACATGGACAGAGCGATAATTGCCGTCTTCGGGGTAGAATCCGAGGAACCGCAGGCGGGTCTTGCCCGTCCGGGTGCCCGGATAGAAAAAGACGGTCGGAACGTGGAACTTGCCTTGGAGCTGGGCTTCGACCGCCCCGATCCTCAGGTAGGGATGGAGGGCCTCGACATCGGTGACCAGCAAGATCGTGTTCGAGCGCCCTTCAAGTCCGGCGAGCCTTTCTTCCAGGCGGGCTTGGAGCCGGTTTTGGGCGGTCAACGCGTTCCCAAGGGCCTTGTTCGTCCGCGCCCACGCCAAGGGCTCCTTCCGGTCGGCCGCCAGCCAGACCTTGCGTAGAGGAGCCTTCCCAAGGATGTCGGCGATGTGTTCGGCGATCGAGAAGGTTTCGACCTGCCAGCCATCGTTCTTCAGCCGGGACGTCCACGCCGGCATCAGGCGTTTGACGTCGAGCAGGTCACGGGGGTGGAAGACCAGATAGAAGATCGGCTCGTAGCTCGCATGCGCGAACTCACGACCCGCTTCGACCCGATGGATGAGCTCGTCGAAGTCAGCCTTGAGCGAGGCCATGGGCGACGTCCTCCATTGATTTGTACTTCCAGGCGATGTGCGTCACCGCGCCGGCGGATTGCAGGATGATCTCGCCTTGCAGCGCGAGCCGCTTCAACTCCCCCAACACATCGTCCGCCTCGATTCCGAAGAGCCCCCAATCCTGGCTCCTCACCATGGAATTGTCGCCGAGGCCCTTGAAGTGGAGGTCATGGGCGAGGATCGAGGCGATGGCCGGCGTGATGCGATACGAGCATATGCCGCGCGCTTCCGCCTTCATCGCTCCCAAGAGCCCGAAGTCCGCGCAACTTCCCAGCAAATACCGGGCGATCCGGACGATGGTGGTCTCCGACCAACGGCTCGTAGTCTTGCCGTCGCGGACGGCGTCTTGCACGAACCGAAGGGCGTCCTCCTTGGACACCGAATTTCCGCCCGCGGCGTAGCGTATCCAATAGACCTCCCGAACGAAGTCCCCGAGGATCGGGTTCGCTCGGCACGAGAACAGGAAGCACAGGGAGCGCAAGTCATCCTTCGCCAAGACGCCGGCCATCCTTTTGAGCAGGCGGGCGGGGGCGGCGTCGGCTACCAAGAAGCGCGGGGCGAACGCCTCGATGATCAAGTTACGAAGGCGCCGCGCGGATTTCGTCGGGAAGCTGCCGGATGCCAAGGCGCTTTTGAGCAGATCCTGGCCACTCATGCCGGGTTCCCAAAGGTCGAGCAGCCGGGTCGTTTCGGCGACGAGACCGAGGCCGGCTTGCAGCTGGGTGGTGTATTTCGTCGTCATTGCGCCCCGGAGAAATAGGGGAAGCATTGGATGCCGGAGTTGAACGCCGAGACGTATTTGGCGGCGAGAGCCTTCCCCCAGCTGTTTCCGTCGAGCCGATCGGCGCCGCCGACCAGCACGGGCCCCGGCTTCGATTCAAGAGGTTCTCCCGCCAGGGCCGCCAGCCAGTCCTTGGCCGCCGCCGGCGAATGCGCCACGCGCTCCAGCCGGCTTTGCGTCTCTTGCGTTCCGAAGGACTCGAACAAGCGCTGCTCCATCGTTTCCGGCAGGCGGAACAGATGAAACACCCGACCGACGCCAATCCTGTCGTCATGGACCTTTCGGGCCGCCTCGACGACGCCTTGATACTTCGCCTGCAGGGTGTGTTTGCCGAACACCGGAGTCAGAAAGGCCACGCTTGTCGGCGCCAGGAACCCGGAAGGCCACCAACCGAATTGGTCCTTCTCTCCAAGCAGGCCGACCGCGATACGCAAGGCGAGTACATCGTCGTTCACAGGAAATCCCCCTGTCGCTTTCCAATCCGGCCGCTTCGAGCGCGGGCGATGCCAAATGTTGTCCCCTCAGCCATCCGTGCGCCCCCCTGCCAGCGCGGCCAGCACATCCTCGTCGTTCAGCAGCACGATGTGCTGGTCTTGGGGGCGACGTTGGCGCGCATCGACGTCCAGGCCGAACCTCTTGAGGAAATACCACAGGAAGCACCTTCTGACGTCTACGACCGACACGCCGCCAGTCATCGCGTAATCGGATTCGATGGCCTTTCGTTGGCCCTCGGAGAGCCCAGGGTGCGGCCCCATGATGACGCGCACCCGCTCGCTCCAAGCCAAATCCGCGGCGGGAGCGGCGCTGGTGGCGCGGGTAGCGCGCATTTCCCGGGTTCGGGCCAGAACGAAGTCCTTGAACGCCCGGTCCTTCTCGCAGAAGGCGCGGGCGTGCCAACGGAAGCCGTCATGGGCAAGCGCGTGCGGAGCGATCCAGCGCCAGGACGGTTCCGGCTTGGACATGCTCTGGTAGAGCACCTCGACGGCCAGATGTCGGCGAATCGCCGTCAGCATGGCCCGCAGCACTCCGGCCTCGATGCGGCGCACCGGACCGGGCACGACGTCGAAGGGCGGCAAAGGCAGGTCGATGTCGTCCACGGGAACCGCACCGTCGCCGACGAGCCGCAGTTGCGCGAGGTAGCGCCCGGCATCCGGCTGGGAAAGGACGGGCCGAAATCCCTCGGCGGCGATGTAGCCTTTGCGGGAGCGGTCGTAGGCCGTGTTGCCCGGAGCGAGTTCCATGTAGCGGGCGAAATCGGCCGAGGCCTGTTGGGACGAGATCCCGAACGTATCCGAAATGTGGGCACGGTTGACCATGCCCTCCCAGAACAGGCGGCTCTCGATGAACTCTAATCTCCGCTCGGTCCCCCAGCGCACTCGCCAGACCCCCTTGAAACGCGATTGACCACCCTCGATGATACGTCTACTTTATGGACGCTATTCGGCGACGTGACGTCTACGGAATAGAGGTTGAAGGTGCCCTAGGTTGATACGGTTGTCCACAGGCAATAGCTTAATGGGCCATAGTGCCAGCGGAATGGAGTGTTGGAGATCACCTTCCAGAGCGCGACTTCGTTCCATACTTGTATGCAGAAACGAGGCGAAAGGCGTCAGCGAAATCCAAAGCTATCGAGTACACCTATAAATCCGAGATATCCTATGCTTGGCGCCATTTAAGGCGGTAGACACAAGCGGCAGCATTTGCGTGAGTCACAAATTAGTTGACGAAGACCCGCCTCGCCTCATATTGTGTGAGTCACGAAATGAGGCGAGCGATGCAGTGGGCTGAAGAAGCGCCGGGGCACTGGACGAGCGAAGCGGGCATGATCTCTATCGATGATGGCGCCTTCGATTGTCGCGCTTCAGGGGGCAGCGCCGTTCTGGTGCCAGTTGGCAGCAGCGTCGAGGACGCGAAGAAGGCCGTCGAGACTGTGTACGATGAATTTCGTAAGGCTGCCGTAGGTCAAATGCCGGCGCCAGATGCCGTTGGAGTTGTGCCAGGCCGGCGAGGCCGCAAGCCCAAGGGAGAGCGCCCAATGACTGCTGCTGAGCGCCAGGCAGTGCGGATGGGGCGAATACGCCGCAAAGTGGCCGATGCCGTGAATACAGTTCAGCAGCTTGGTGAATCGCAGGTGGATCATGTGGCGGAAATTTGGAACCGGCGCAGGCTAGAAATTCGGCAGTGGCTAGAAACTCAGGCGCCCCCTCTGGCGGGCGTCTATCAGGAGATCGTCACCCTCATTCACATGCCAGAATCGGCGGCGCGCCTGCATTTCGTTGCTCATGGCATTCGGGAAATTGGGAACAGGCTTCCTGGCTATCTTGACGAGATAACGTCCGAACAGGTGAATTATCGGGCGCTGGTCAAGCCGATTTGCTCCTCCTGGGAACAAGCCGGCCTTCCCCTGGGTGACAACCTTTTCCCAGTGCCGATCGAGAGCGTCGACGTGCCTGGGGAGAACCAAGTTAAAATCCCATTCGAGGTAGCTCGGCAAATTGCCGCCCTATTGGGGGAACACGCCGAAGGGGTAGCGCGGAATCGTAAAAAGACCACCATTCTATTCGATGCTCTTCGGAAAGCGTCTGGAGCCACAACGAGCGGAGCAGCGCAATTCGCGATCAAGCGTTGGGACTTTATCCGCGAATGGGCCGTCGAAAATGCGCATGTTGGAAATCAGGGGCCTAAAAGCACCCATGCAGAATTGATTGCGCGCTTCAACGATTTCGAACGCATCTTATTTGCGCTGGTCGCTCGTTTCCTTGACGTACTCGGTGAGGTCGACGGCATGCTCACCACGGCACCGTCCCCCGACACCATCGACGCTTTCATCGCGCTCCTCAGTCGGGGCGGCGTGCGCAACTATTTCTTCGAGCGTGTGAAGGACCCTGGGTGGCTTCAGGCACTCGATGAAAAGGGCTATTTCGATGATCTTCTGGAGGGTGACCACTGGCCGGAGTCGGCGTTCCTAATTCGGATGGCCGCCCACGACCCCGAGCGCGTGACGGGGATACTCGAGCGCCTTACCGTTAAGCCGAACAGGATTGTAGGATTCTATTTGGTCGATATCGCTGTTGCCCTGCCGCCGCTCCATGCAGCTCGCTTGGACGAACCTCTCGCAAAGATGGCCGGCGGGAAGAATCGACCATTCAACCTCTGGCACAATCTACCCAAAGTGATTGTTCACCTCGCCAACGGCGGCCAGTCACGTGCCGCCTTCAAGCTGTTTGACGCGATGTATTCTGTCCGTCGCACTAAGTCCGCCGACAGCGTTGACGAAGTTTCCTTCCCCGACACGGCGAGTGACCTCTGGCTATTTCAGGAAGGGCTAAAAATCATACTACCGGCGCTGGCGACTGTTAACGCGAAAATGCTAATTCAGGCGCTTTGCTCCAAGCTCAATGCCGCCGTAGAGGCGCAAGGGTATCTTGGGCCAGACGGATTGGATTGTTCCAATATCACCGGCCGGAATCTTTCCGCGGCCGAGGATGAATGGCCAGCCGCAGAAATAATTCACGATCCTGGGAGCATGTTCGCGACGACAATCGTGCGGGTAGCAAAGATGGCGATCCGCTCCGGGTTCATCGACGCCGATGATGCCGTGACCCTTATCGAGCGGAAGCGCGGAAAAATCTTTGGGTGCGTATCTTTCTACCTTTTGGCCTCAGTGGCTCCCGATGCCAGCGGGAAGGCTATCGAAAGGATGGCCAACGTAACGGAATTCGGGGAGGGCGACTTTGAAGGCCCGTACGGTCGGTTGCTGCAGGCAAGATTTGCCGAGTTGTCCGTAGAGCAGCGGACAGCGGTTATCGATTGGGTAAGGCAAGGCCCCGATCTTGCAAACGTCGTGTCCCGCTGGGAGCGCATGCATGGCGTGAAACCCACCGTTGAGCAGTTGGAAAGCTATAAGAAAGTCTGGATCCGGGAGCGCTTGAATTGGATTCCGACCGAATTATTGCCCGCTGACGATGCCGCTCTTCTCGAGAAAATCGAGGGCGGATTTGACCATGAACAACGTCCATGGTCCGTGTTTGGTGTTGAGGCCAGCCCCAAGACCCAGGAGGAGCTTCGTGCGATGTCTGCGACAGAGATCGCAGATTTCCTGAAAGCCAATCCGCCCGGGAGCGGGCGAGGTCCGGCCTCAGAGCTGGCGTCGATCCTGCCGCAGATAATGCAAGAGCGGACGTCCGAATTCTCGGCGGCGGCGGAAGCCTATATTGGTGTTCACCAATCCTGGATTCGAAGCCTGATTTGGGGACTCGACACCCAAGCCAAGCAAGGAACGGAAATCCAATGGGACTCCGTATTGGCTCTTTGTGCCTGGGTCGTTGACCAGCCTCGCGGAGAGGAACCGCGAGATGTCATCGGCAATGGTGACGTGAGCTGGGAAGGCGCCAGGGGAGCCGTGGCTGATGTTTTGCGCGCCGGACTCCAGAACACCAAGGCCACTATCCCTCCGGCGCTCGGTCCCATGGTGTGGGGGATTCTGGAGAAGCTTGCCGAAGATCCTGACCCAACGGTCGAATATGAACGCGGTCGAGCTTTTGAGGCGGCAATGCTGGCGATCAATTCGGTCCGCGGCAAAACGATACATTCTGTCATTCAATATGCCATTTGGCGTCGCCAGAGAATGAACGATCAAGGTGAGTCTGGCGGTTTCGAGGCCATGCCAGAGGTTCAAGAATTGCTTGATGCTCACCTTGACCTGGAGCGAGATCCCTCACCCGCTGTGCGCTCGGTTTATGCCCAATATTTCCCGGCCCTCGTCTATCTGGACGCTGGCTGGGCTGCCGGCGTAGCGCAGCTTTTGTTTCCGGACGCCAACGACGACCTGTATCTCTGGCGCGCGGCATGGTCGGTGTATGCGACCTACGCTCGTCCGTTTGATCAGGTCTTCGATATTCTCCGGCCTACCTATGAGCTGGCCGTTCAAAGGATGCCCTGGGGCCAGAATACCGGCGCGCCCAAAAGCCAGGATCCGGAGGATTGGCGGCACGCTGAGGAAAACGTCGCCTGTCATCTTCTCGCTTTCTATTGGCGCGGCAAGGTTCAATTGGAGGAAGGCGATCTTCTTGTCCGCTTCCTGAATCGAGCCGTCCCCAAATCAAGGTCGAAGGCGATGTGGTTTGTCGCCAACAGCCTCGCGTCGCATGAGGGGGATGTCCCCGCGGACGTTCAAGAAAAGATGAAGGCGCTATGGGAATGGCGCATGAAAGTCGCGCGGGAATCCACTGACCCTGCCGATCGCGAGGAACTGGCAAGTTTTGGCGGCTGGTTTGCCTACGGCAAGCTGGATCCCGAATGGTCTGCTCGAAAGCTCGCCGAGGTGCTGAAGCTGACCGACCACGTCGACCACCCTGGCATGGTGGTGGGCCGTCTAGCCGCGATCGCGCCCACCGATATGAAATGTGCGATAGACGGCCTAGATGCCTTCGTGACGGCGGATCGAGAGGGATGGCGGCACACCATGGCCATGGAGCACGTGGAAGCCATCCTCCGGATTGGTCTTGAATCCGAACTACCAGGGGTCGCTAAGACCGCTCGCGGCATCGTCGGCAAGCTGGCCGAGCGGGGCGATCTGAGCTACAGAGCGCTCCTAAACGACAGGGGCGTGGATGGACAATGAACCACAGGTAGAGCCCGGTTTGGCCCGCCCGCCACGAGGGCAGCTACCTCGGCCTTTCGAGTGCGTTCGCGGACCAGGTCGAACTGCCCTGCCCAGCAGCATAGCCAACCAGCCATCGTCGCCGAACGGATCGTGGAACGGGCGGTCCGTCTCATGGATGGCAGTGGCCTGCATTCGTAATGTGGCTGACCTGCGATAATCGCGATTGGACTCTTGCAAAAGTCAGCTGGCGAGGGGGGTGAGGCACCTGGCGGCAGACGCGCGCACCGCGTCGTGACGGCCGCCGCCAGTATTAGGAATGGTCAAGGTGTCAAGAAGCGTGATCACGCCTATACTGACGGTTATTCCCTTTGGATCACTTAATTGCCAGAAGGACCCGTAGTGACCTCGTTTAGTTCCGGATCATCCCACTTCCCTGCAACGGCGGCCCAGCGGTCGATCCATGCCTGGAATTCCGGTTCTTCAATCCGCATCTGGAACGTAAAAAGCCGATCGACGATGTCCTTCATCAGTTCGCGCATCTGGGCATCGTCGATGTGTGATGCCTCGGCCCACGGAATCTTCCGCCCTTCGGCATCCAAGACGACCACGTCGGAATAGTCCCCGCTCTTGGTAGCCGGAACCACGCCCGCATGAAGGTTCTCCAGCTTGGTGTTGCGCACGCACATC